>NZ_JAHBDE010000026.1:0-63513 GCF_019956175.1 Pseudomonas sp. BF-R-30
TGGTTAAGATCTTTCGTCTCAACCGAGGCGCGCATTCTACAGCAGCCTCATTTGCTGTCAAGTGATTATTTTCAGAAGCTTTCAAAGTTTCCTTTGTAACTTCAACCACTTGCGCTTCAGATCTCTCATCAGCGGGAGGCGAATTCTACAGCGTTACACGCTGCTGTCAACACCTCTTTTTCAACTCCCTTTCGGCTTCGATGAACTGAAGCAACCTGCTGCCGAAAACTGCGTAACTCTTTGTTTACCAAGGAGTTTTCCGTTTCGACTACGCCGGAAGTGGGGCGAATTATAGACACCTGGAATCTGCCGTCAAGCATTGATTTAGGTTTTCTATCGACATGTGCAAAAACACTGCTTATATATAGACGCGCCTGCAAGGAATGCGCAGTATATTGCCCAACACAAATAGAAACGCCCTGATTCCTATATTTCGGACGATGCCACGTAATGAATGACCAGCCTCGCAGCCTAGCCTCTACCCTGTTCTCGGTTGGGCTGCTGCTCATAGCCATGGCATCGATCCAGTCCGGAGCCTCCCTGGCCAAAAGCATGTTCTCCGTTGTCGGCCCTCAGGGGACGACAACATTACGACTGATTTTTGCCAGTGTGATCATGATGCTGATACTGCGTCCATGGCGGGCAAAACTCACTGCAAAGTCCCTGCGCACCGTCATCATCTACGGGATGGCGCTGGGCGGCATGAACTTCCTCTTCTATATGTCGTTGCAAACCGTCCCGCTGGGCATCGCGGTGGCGCTTGAATTCACCGGCCCACTGGCGGTGGCGATCTACGCCTCGCGTCGCGCGATCGACTTCTTGTGGATTGCCCTGGCTGCCGCAGGCTTACTGTTACTGATACCGACGGGAGAAACGACCACCGGCATCGATCTTGTAGGCGCCGGTTATGCCTTGGGCGCAGGGGTCTGCTGGGCACTGTACATTTTGTTCGGTCAAAAAGCCGGGGCCGACAATGGCGTGCAAACCGCCGCGCTGGGGGTAATGATCGCTGCGCTCTTCGTAGCCCCCATCGGTATTGTCCATGCAGGCTCAGCTCTGCTGAGCCCGTCATTGATCCCTATAGCCCTTGGCGTCGCCATCCTGTCCACAGCCCTCCCCTACACCCTGGAGATGGTCGCGCTGACCCGCATGCCGGCCAGAACCTTCGGCACACTGATGAGTATCGAGCCAGCCTTCGGCGCGCTATCTGGCTTGCTGTTCCTTCATGAATACCTCTCGCTGTCACAATGGATGGCAATCATGTGCATCATTCTGGCATCCGTCGGTGCCACCATGACCATGAGCACTAGCACCCGACCAGCCGTAGCGGCGGATTGAAAGCAGATATGACACGGCTCTGGTATTTGCCGCTCAATTAGGCCATGTTTAGCCCCGCACCCCAGTGTCATGACATGGACCATTTCAGATAGGGATATCGGTACGCGTCAAGCGAAAGTGAAAGCAGCCAAACCCGGGCACAAGATCCGGGGACGCTATAAGGACAGTAATGAAACGATTTTTGATGCTGATCGCCGTACTTGCAATTGCGGGCTGCGCGGCGACTTCGGAAACACAGATCAAGCACGGTAAGAAAGGGCTGCACATCAACTGTTCCGGACTGTCTTCGTCCTGGGACAAGTGCTACGCCAGCGCCGCCAATTCCTGCGCCCCCAAGGGATACAAGGTCATTGCCAAGTCGGGAGATGCAGTGGAAGAGCCCGGCGATTACCCGTTTGGCCTCAATCCTGCGGGCTATACCAGCCGCAGCATGATTGTCATCTGCAAATAGGCAGAGCCGTCGGGTCAGGTTCTCGGGCTTGCGATCTGACGGCCAATTTCCTCGTAGCTGGAGTTCAGCACTGTGCGCTGGATATCCGGGCTAGCCAGCATGCGCGCTACGACCAGCGCGCCAATACATTGCGACAGAATCGCCCACGCCAGGCTGTCGCTTTGCAGAATACCCGCCCAACTTTCCTGAAGCCGACAAATCCAGTGCTCTGCCTGTTGACGGACAGTCAGGTCGGAACGGGCAATTTCCGCCCCCAATGCCGGCAATGCACAACCGGTTTCCGGATTCTCGACGTGAGACATACTCAGGTACTGCTTCAAGCAGCGTTCCAGCTTGTCACGGTCCTGTCCCTCCCCCAGTCGCGCCAGGCTTTGCCCCAACTCACGCTCGACAATGCTGGCGAACAACTCGTCTTTCGACGAGAAATGGCTATAGAAGGCGCCGCCACTCAAGCCAATCGCTTTCATCAGGCCGTCCACGCCCACCGTTGAAAATCCGGACTTCTTGGCCGATACCGCACTGCTTTCCAGCAGCCTTTGCCTGGTTTCCAGCTTGTGACTGGCCGAATAACGCATTGCCTTTCTCCCTAGCTTGCTCGCCTTGACGTCTGTCGAATCATAGCATAACGTTCGTTTAGTTAACGATCGTTTACCAAAAGGGATCTACCCATGAATAACAAGAAGGTCGTTCTTATCGTCGGTGCAGGTGATGCCACGGGTGGCGCCATTGCCAAGCGTTTTGCCCGGGAAGGTTTTGTCACCTGCGTTACCCGCCGCAGTGCGGACAAGCTCCAGCCATTGGTGGATGCCATAAAGGCCGATGGTGGCGAGGCCCACGGTTTCGCCTGCGACGCCCGCAAGGAAGACGACGTGGTCGCACTGGTCGAGCAGATAGAAAGCGAGATCGGCCCTATCGAGGCATTCGTGTTCAACATCGGCGCGAACGTGCCGTGCAGCATTCTCGAAGAAACCGCCCGCAAGTATTTCAAGATCTGGGAAATGGCCTGTTTTTCCGGTTTTCTCAATGCGCGTGAAGTGGCCAAACGCATGGCCAAGCGCCAGCGGGGCACGATCCTGTTCACCGGCGCCACTGCAGGCCTGCGTGGCGCAGCCGGGTTCGCCGCATTTGCCGGTGCCAAGCACGGCATTCGTGCGCTGGCGCAAAGCATGGCCCGAGAGCTCGGCCCCATGAATATTCACGTTGCCCATGTCGTCGTCGACGGCGCCATCGATACCGATTTCATCCGCGACAGCTTCCCCGAGAAATACGCGACCAAGGATCAGGACGGCATCCTTAACCCCGAACACATTGCCGAGAATTACTGGTACCTGCACAGCCAGCCCCGCGACGCCTGGACTTTCGAACTGGACCTGCGTCCCTGGAGCGAACGCTGGTAATTCCCCCCACACACAACAATAAGACGAGCGCCTTGAACATGAGCAAAACCGTGGAGTTCTACTTCGACCTCGGCAGCCCCGCCACCTATCTGGCCTACACCCAGCTACCGAAGATCTGCGCGCAAACCGACACCCGGTTGATCTACATTCCGCTCTTGTTGGGCGGAGTGTTCAAAGCCACCGGTAACGCCTCTCCGGCGACTGTCCCGGCCAAAGGCCGCTACATGTTTAAGGATCTGGACCGCTACGCCAAACGCTACGGCGTGCCTCTGAAATTCAATCCCCACTTCCCGATCAACACCTTGATGCTGATGCGCGCCGTAACAGGCATGCAGTTGCGCCACCCTGAACGCTTTGCAGCGTTCATCGATTGCCTGTTCAAGGCCATATGGGTCGAGGGTCGCAGCCTGGATGAACCGGCAACCGTCGCGGCAGTGCTCAGCGAAAACGCTTTCGATCCGCAAGAGGTGCTGGCCCTGACCGCCGATGAAGAAGTAAAAGCCCTGCTCAAGGACAACACCGAAAAAGCCGTACAGCGAGGCGTATTCGGAGCCCCAAGCATGTTTGTCGACAATCAGCTGTACTTCGGCCAGGATCGGCTGGACTTCGTGCTCGAAGCCTTGAGCTGAATCTCGACCACCAACCGCCCCTTTGCCGCTCTATGGCTCAGGCGCTGGATAAAGCGCCTGAGCTGCACATAAACAAGTAGCTACGCCGGAACCAATAGCAGCTCCCGATCAGATAGCCGCCGTGCGGGTATTGAGCCACTCCAGCGCGGCACCTTCGACCAACGGACTCAAGCGCTCGCGCACTTCGGCGTGGTAAGCGTTGAACCACTGCTTCTCGTCCTCGGACAACAGCGAAGTTTCCAGGCAACGCGTGTCGATCGGGCACAGGGTCAGTGTTTCGAACTTGAGGAACTCGCCGAATTCGCTTTTGCCCGCCTCACGGTTCATCGCCAGATTTTCAATGCGCACACCCCAACGACCCGGACGATAGGTGCCCGGTTCAATGGACGTGATCATGCCGGGTTGCATCGCGGTTTGCGGGGCAGGCGCGGCCTGATAAGCAATGACTTGCGGACCTTCGTGGACGTTCAGGAAGTAACCGACGCCATGACCGGTGCCGTGACCGTAGTCGACACTTTCCGCCCAGATGGGCGCACGGGCGATGGCATCGAGCAGCGGCGATAGAATGCCTTTCGGGAACTGCGCGCGGGACAAGGCAATCACACCCTTGAGCACGCGGGTGCAATCGCGTTTTTGCTCATCGGTCGGTGTGCCCACAGCAACCATGCGCGTGATGTCGGTGGTGCCGCCCAGATACTGGCCGCCGGAGTCGATCAGCAGCAGGCCGTCCCCTTCGATCACCGCGTGTTCTTCTTCGGTGGCATGGTAGTGCGGCATCGCGCCATTGGCGTTGAACGCGGCAATGGTGTTGAAACTCAGAGACACATAATCCGGACGGCGTTCACGGGCCGCGGTGAGTTTTTCGTCGATGGTCAGTTCGGTGATGCGCTCGCGCCCCAGCGCCGAATCCAGCCAGGCAAAGAATTCGCACAGTGCTGCGCCGTCCTGTTCCATGGCCTGACGGATGTGTTCGGCATCGGCCAGGCTTTTTTGCGATTTGGCCAGGGTGGTCGGGTTCAGGCCTTCGATCAGTTTCACCCCACTGTCGAGGTTGTCCAGCAAGCCCGCCGTGACCCGCGCCGGATCGACTTGCAGGCTCGCGCCGCTCGGTACGGCACGCAGTGCAGTAGCGACTTCGCTGTAATCGCGCAAGGTCACCCCGTCCCGTTCGAGGATGGCGCGCAGTTCGGCGCTGACTTTGCTCAAGGCGACAAACAGCGTGGCCTGTTGCTGATTGATCAAGGCAAAAGAAACAAACACCGGGTTGAACGAAACGTCGCCGCCACGCAGGTTGAACAGCCAGGCGATATCATCCAGGGTGGCGATGAAATGCCAGTCGGCACCCCGCGCCTGCAGGGTTTCACGCAGTTTGGCGAGTTTTTCGCCACGGCTGACGGTCGCCTGTGGTGGCAAGTGCTGGTAGATCGGTTCGTTCGGCAGGCCTGGGCGGTCGCTCCAGACGCCGCTCAGCAGGTCGATGTCGGTGCGCAGGCGAGCGCCACGCTCTTCCAGTTTACCGCCCAGGGTCCGTGCCGAAGCCACGGCCATGACCGCGCCATCGACCGCGACAACGCCACCCTCGGGGGTTTGCTCGGCCAGCCATTCCAGTGGTCCGGGTTGACCCGGTTGCAGCTTGACCAGATCAATGCCGCTGCCGTTGAGCTCCTTGGTCGCCTGCTCCCAATAACGGCTGTCGGCCCAGACGCCGGCAAAATCCGGGGTCACGATCAGGGTGCCGACCGAACCATGGAAACCCGACAACCACTGGCGCCCCTGCCAGTAACCCGGCAGGTATTCGGACAGGTGCGGGTCGGCCGACGGCACCAGCAAGGCGTGAATGCCCTCCCGGCTCATCAGTTCGCGGGTTTGCGCCAGGCGCTGGGGCACCGATCCATTGATCGAAAGCTGCGTATTCATCGTGTCTCCTGCTAACCACTTCATCATTATTGTTGAGTGCCGATCAATGTCGGCGCTTCGTCGCCCTATTGCCAGAATGCCGGAGCACTGGCGCAGGCTGCCTTGATCAGTTGAACCGCCTGGTCGATGTCCTGCTCGGTGGTGAAACGCCCGAGGCTCAAGCGGATGGTGCGACCGGCCGAGCGGGCATCGTGCCCCAGGGCCAGCAGTACATGGGATGGGGTATTGCTCGCGGAATTGCAGGCCGAGGTCGCGGAAAAAGCGATCGAGGCCAGCAACGCCGCCGGGTTGAACTCGCCTTCGTCGAAGGTCAGGCTCAGGGTATGGGGAATGCGCCGGGTCGGGCTGCCGTTGAGACGCACGCCGGGAACGCTCTGCAATTGCTCGAGCAAGCGTTCACGCAAACGCACGATGGTGGCTTTCTCTTCATCGAACGCAGCCGCCGCCAGTGCAAAGGCCGCGCCCATGGCCGCGATCTGATGGGTCGCCAGTGTGCCGGAGCGCAAACCGCCCTCATGCCCGCCGCCATGGATCTGCGCCTGCAAACGCTGTTGTGCCCGCGGACCGACGTACAACGCGCCGATGCCCTTGGGGCCGTAGAGCTTGTGCGCGGAAAACGACATCAGGTCCACCGGCCACAGTGCGAGGTCGATCGCCACTTTGCCCGCGCCCTGTGCGGCGTCGACATGGAACAACGCCCCGCGATCACGCACGACCTGACCGATGGCGGAAATGTCGTTGAGGGTGCCCAGTTCGTTGTTGACCAGCATCAGCGACACCAGGAAGGTGTCTTCTCGCATGGCTTCGCTGACCGCTTGCGCGGTGATCAGGCCCTCGGCGTCCGGCGCCAGATAAGTCACGGCTACACCGGCATCCTCCAGTTGCCTGGCGGTATCGAGAATGGCCTTGTGCTCGATCTGACTGGTGATGATATGGCCCCCGCCAATGCGGCGGGCCTGGGCCACGCCTTTGAGCGCGAGGTTGTTGGATTCGGTGGCGCCTGAGGTCCAGACGATCTGCCCGGGCGTCGCACCGACCAGTTCGGCGACCTGGCGTCGCGCCTGTTCGACCGATTGCCGGGCCTGCTGGCCGAAGACGTGGGAACTGGAGGCAGGGTTGCCGAAATTGCCGGTAAAGCCCAGGCACTCGACCATCACCTTGATGACCCGCTCATCCACCGGCGTGGTGGCGGCGTAATCGAAATACAACGGACGTTTATTCATAAAAGACTCGCAGAGCGTGTTCCGGGATCAGGAAGCTCGTGACTGCAAACGGCAAAGCGCAGCCTTGTGAGCTGCGCGCGGTTTTCAGAACGTTACCAATACCTGATCGGATGCCGTTAAAGAAGAATTACTTCATTTAAAAGTGCGTAGGAACGCTCCTGAAAAGTCAGCTTAACAGGCATCGGGCAACCGGTTGAAGCAATGCGTCAGCTAAAGCTTTCGAGTATCAGCGGATACAGCGAACCCACAAGCAGCGCGGCCATGCCCCAATTGAACAGGCGCAGCCAGCGGCGATCCTTCAGAACATTGCGCAACAGCGTGCCGCAAGCGGCCCAGACACCCACGCTCGGCAGGTTGATGATCGCAAAGACGGCCGCGATCACGATCACATTCGTGAAGTACCCCTGCATCGGCGTGTAAGTGCTGATAGCGCCGATGGCCATGATCCAGGCTTTGGGATTGACCCACTGGAACGCGGCGGCACCCAGATAGCTGATCGGTTTCGCCTCGCCCTGCTGGCTCTCCGACATTGGCCCGGAATGGGCGATTTTCCACGCCAGATACAGCAAATACGCCGCCCCTACATAACGCAGCACGGTGTAGAGCAAAGGGTAGGTCTGGAACACCGCGCCAAGGCCAAAGCCGACCGCCACCACCAGTACGAAGAAGCCACAAGTGATGCCGAGCATGTGCGGAATCGTGCGGTTGAAGCCGAAGTTCACCCCGGAGGCCAGCAACATGGTGTTGTTCGGGCCGGGCGTGATCGAGGTGACGAGGGCAAACAGGGCGAAGCCCAGTAGCAGGTCGAGTGAGAGCGTCATGGGTGGTAGTCCGTCAGGGTCGGTCAGGTGTTGACCCTATCGCACACCTTCGGCGAAACCCATGGACAGTTACGCGAAACTTGGAGCAGTACAGTTTCGCCTCAGCTCGGACGACCGTGAAGCTGTACAGATCGCCCGACGTTCATTTCACCCTGGTTGTCGAAACCGAACGACTTTTGCGGCTGACCGAGCAGCTCGGCTTTTTTCGCGTGGTATTCGTCGAAGGACAGTCCGCGGCGGTTCAGCGCTTCCAGCGCCAGTTCCTTGCTTTCTTCAGCCGTGTAAGGCCGAAGCTCAGGGGAAACATGGCTGGCACATCCGGCGAGTACGGAGACGGCGAGCATCAGCAAAGTGGCGATCATCGGTTTCATTTCTGGCGTCCTGGCGACTGGGTTCGAGGCAATGAACACAGGCTACCCGCGCCTCCCGGGCAGCAGAAATCAACGCTTTCAATAGTGGCTATCAAGAAATGGCGATCATTGCCCTTGTCAGCGCCAGCCCACCAGGCTGCAGTGCAATGCATTGTCGTGGCTGCGCTCCAGGCTGTGCAGGACCTGGAACGAGCCGAAGGTCACGGCCTTCGCCTGATGGGCGCGGATCAACTGCCAGAAATCCTCTTCGCCGTTTTCAAAGGACCGGAACGCAGCCTCCCCGGCTTCGCGGGTTTGCCATTGCAGATAATTGAGTACCCGCCGGCCATCATCGCTGGCCTGGATGCTGGCACTGAGAAAGCCGCGGTGCTGCCGGGCCAGATGTTCGGTCTGTGCCGACAATGCCAATACCAGCGCGGGTTGTTGATGCGGCTCGATCTGGAATTCGATCAGTTGGGTAAAGCTGCGATTCTTCTCTGAGGCTTGCATGAAATGTCCCCCACTCACATGTAAGGCGAATCTTGCGATCCGAAGGTGTGCAGGGTAAAACCTCAAGCTAACTAGAGGTCAATAGGCAATTTTTAAATGATCACCCCGGAAAACCTGCACAAGGAACTTACCGTCGGCCAAGTCGCGGCGCGCAGCGGTGTGGCGGTCACGGCGCTGCACTTCTATGAGTCCAAGGGGCTGATCAAGAGCAACCGCAATCAGGGCAACCAGCGCCGCTATCCCAGGGAAGTGCTGCGACGGGTGGCCTTGATCAAGGTTGCCCAGCGCCTGGGAATTCCTTTGGCGGAGATCGGCGAAGCCCTCAAGTCGCTGCCCGACAACCGGGCGCCAACGGCGGCGGACTGGAAAATGCTGTCGGCGCAATGGAGCCGGGAACTGGATGAGCGCATCAACCAACTGACCCTGCTGCGCGATCGCCTCAACGGCTGTATCGGGTGTGGTTGCCTGTCGATGGAGGCTTGTCCATTGCGCAACGCAGGCGATGTGCTGGGAGAGCGCGGGCCGGGAGCGCACTGGTTGGAGCCAACTTGATGGCACTTGAATGGCGCTGCTGCTCGTCGGGCACTCGGTGAGGCGAAAGAGGCTGGCCTATATTTATTCGGTCGTACAACGGCACAGGTACTTTCCATTCACAAAACAACAACAGGGAGTTCCATCATGAGCGTCAAACCCATTCCAGAGGGGTATCACAGCGTCACCCCCTATCTGGGCATCAACAAAGCCGCCGAAGCCATCGCCTTCTACAAAAAAGCCTTCGGCGCCATTGAAATCATGCGCCTGGACATGCCCGATGGCGGTGTCGGCCACGCGGAACTGCGCATCGGCGATTGCCCGATCATGCTGGGCACGCCATGCGATCAAGGACCGCTGAGCAACCCGGACAATTCGCCGTCCGTGGGTCTGCATTTGTACGTGACGGATGTCGACAAGTCCTACAAACAGGCGATCGATGCCGGCGCAACCGTTGTATCGGAGGTCAAGGATCAGTTTTACGGCGACCGTTCAGGGACCTTGAAAGATCCCTACGGGCACCTGTGGTTCCTGGCCACGCACAAGGAAGACCTGACCCAGGAACAGATCGAGCAACGGGCCAAGGAGATGTTTGCCCAAAGTTGAAATCCCTGGTGATGGAGCGGGCCTCTTCGCGAGCAGGCTCGCTCCCAGAAGGGTCCCGTCTTCAGCAGCACCGCCGACATGCCAATCACTTGCGCAAGCAAGCCCGCCCGCGACCTGTCGACAATGAGAAACATTTTCTTTCATTTCCCCTTTCGGGATTTCCCCTGCTCATCCGTCCTACTTAGATGCAGTCCTTTCGCGTAGGCAAAAGCCACGACCGGACCTTCTGGGCGCTCACCCCTGCGAAGCCCGCAGCCGAGCTGCCTCTCATCCAGGCAAGACCTCCAACATGTCAAAGAAGTCCCGTTCAAAAATCTGGTTCCTGGTCCATAGCTGGCTGGCATTGCCGATCTGGTTTTTCGTGCTGATCGTCTGTGTAACCGGAACCCTGGCCGTCATCAGTCAGGAGATCGTCTGGCTGACCAACCCGCCAATGCGCGCCAGCCAGCCCTCGGACGACGCCCCGCTACTCAGTTATCAGCAGGTCATCGAGGCCATCAACAAGGCCGAACCGCAGACCGTGGTGCAGAGCATCAGCCGCCCCGACGAGTCGCATTTTGCCCTGGATGTCGAAGTCAGCTACCCCGACGGGCGCTCGGTGGTGATTTATGTCAATCCGTACAGCGGCGTGATCCAGGGTGTCGCGCCGGAGTTCAACTTCCGCGCCTTCACCCGGGCGCTGCACGGCTGGTGGCTCGTGCCGTTCACCAACGGTTACAGCTGGGGCTGGTACCTGGTGTCGTTTCTCGGCTTGCCGCTACTGGCGTCGCTGGTCACGGGGCTGGTGGTCTACAAACGCTTCTGGAAAGGCTTTTTTCGGCCAACCCTGCGTATTCGCCACGGCGCGCGGATTTTCTGGGGCGACTTTCACCGCTTGAGCGGCATCTGGTCGATCTGGTTCATCGCGGTGATTTCCATCACCGGCACCTGGTTCCTGATCCAGGCATTGCTGTTCGATAACCAGATTTCCATTTCCACGGAAAAGATCATCCCGGCGATGTCCCGCGAAGCGGTGCCGCTGTCAGCCGATGGCTCGCCCCCGCCGCGTATCGACCTCGACCACGCAATTGAAATCGCCACGCAGAAAATCTCCGGGCTGGAGGCCAGCTTTGTCAGCTTGCCGGGCAATGCCTACAGCCACCTGGATGTCGGCGGACGCGGTTGGTATCCGTTGATGTTCCAGACCGCCACGATCAACCCGTACAACGGCGAAATCGCCGCCTCGCGCCTGATCTCGGACCGTTCGACCCTGGAGTTCGTCACCGAGTCCATGCGTCCGTTGCACACCGGCGATTTCGGCGGCCTGTGGATCAAGCTGATCTGGGCGTTCTTCGGCCTGTTGCTGAGCATGATGGTGCTCAGCGGTCTGCTGATCTGGACCAAACGCACGGCACTGGCCACGGCCAATGCCTTCAAGCGCAGCAACAAAAAACAGCGTGGCACCGCGGCGCAACCGGTCACGAACAACGAACCGTCGGAGGCCCACCTGTGAGCAAAGTCACTGCGGTCTCGCAACCCTCGCGCCTGCACGTGTTCTGGCACAAATGGCGCTTTCATCTGAACGTCCTGTTACTGCTGATTCCCTTGGGTTTCATGCCCAAGTACTTCGCCGACGAGGCATTGATGCGCGGCGACAGTGGCCTTGGCGAACGGGAGGTCGGCGAAGTCCGGGTCGGTCCCTGGAGCCTGCGCCTGGCGGAATTGCGCAACGCCGCGCCCATGCTCGACGGCCCGGCCGGTTACATGAAAGGTTTCAACGCCGCGTTGTGCGAGGCCTGTATCGGCCAGGTCAAGGCCACTTACCTGCGTATCGGCAAGCCCCGCAGCCTGCGCGCCGCCGGGGTGATTTTCTTCGGCACCCCGTACCGCATGGGCGCCTCGCTGCCCGTCCCGGAAAAGACCACGGCCGACGCCGAACTGTGGATCACCATGGAAGGCTGGGACGGCGCCATGCATCAGGCATCCATTCCTTTGAGCCAGGCCTCCCCCGCCACCATCGCCTGGCTGAACAAACAAGGAGGCAAACCATGATCACCCCTCTTCGCCCGCTCAACGCCGTGTTGCTGGTGCTCTGCGCCGGCTTCAGCGCCGCTGCCCTGGCCCACAATCCGATGTGCGAATGCAAGGCCATCGACGCGGAGCAGATCAAGTGCACCGGCGGTTTTTCCGACGGCAGCGGCGCTCCTGGCGTGACCCTCGATGTGATCGGCTACGACGAAACCATCCTGGTGCCGGGCAAGCTCGGGCCTGATTCGACCCTGACCTTCAAGAAGCCCGGCGCCGAGTTCTATGTACTGTTCGATGCCGGCCCCGGTCACGTCGTGGAAATCGACCAAGCGGACATCGAGGCACCATGAGCACTCCAACGACCCAAGTCGTGCGCCCGGCCGGGGCCGGTCACGAAACCCTCTATGTTCTGCTGCTGTGCCTGATGATCCTGGCGGTGGCCGGCTCGGTGGTGCTCTGGCGCGGTGAATCCCATGAGGTGAGCAGCGTCAGCAGCCATCAACTGGATGCACGCCGTGACCTCAGTGCATCCGAGCAAGGTATCTACGCCGATTTGCGGGTGACGCTGGACGAGATCCATTTGCTGCGCCAGGAACAGCAAGCGCTGCCGACACCCGAGTTGCTGGCCGAGGAAGGGTTTGCCCCGTTTGCCCGGGACGCCAGCTCCGTCAGCCGGGGTGGCCATGCCTGGCAAATGCTCGACGCCAAGGCCTATTTCGGCCAGAGCCAGAAGCCGACGGTCGCCGGTTCGTTTCTGCTGCGCCTGAGCGCAACCGCCGACGCTGCACCGGACATCTGGCTCAACCGCGCCAGCACGCTCACGGCACCGGCCGACCTCAGCGATGCTGCGCTCGAAAGCGCCGGCTGGCAGCAGGTCATCGCGCAATTCGATGCCGGTGTGACCCGCCAGCACCGGCACTGAACCCTCGACTTTTTCCGAGAGAAGACCGCTTTCCCATGCCCAACTCATCTCAATGTTCTTTTTTGCGCCTGTTGCTGGTCGGCTTGCTCGCCTGCCTGCTGCCATCCCTGGCCAGCGCCGACGAAGCCAAGCGCCTGCGCATCGGCATCACCCTGCATCCCTACTACAGCTACGTGACGAACATCGTCGGCGACAAGGCCGAGGTGGTGCCGCTGATTCCGGCCGGTTTCAACCCGCATGCCTACGAGCCCCGCGCCGAAGACATCAAGCGCATCAGCGGGCTGGACGTGATTGTGCTCAACGGTGTCGGCCATGACGACTTCGCCGACCGCATGATCGCCGCCAGCGAAACCCCGAACGTACCGGTAATCGAAGCCAACGAAAACGTACCGCTACTGGCCGCCACCGGCGTGGCCGCACGCGGTGCCGGCAAGGTGGTGAACCCACACACCTTCCTGTCGATCAGCGCCTCGATTGCCCAGGTCAACAACATTGCCCGGGAGCTAGGCAAGCTCGATCCCGCCAATGCCAAAACCTACACCGAGAACGCCCGCGCCTACGGCAAGCGCCTGCGCAAGATGCGCGCCGACGCCCTGGCCAAACTGACCCAGGCACCGAACGCGGAACTGCGGGTGGCCACGGTACACGCGGCCTACGACTATCTGCTGCGCGAATTCGGCCTCGAAGTGACGGCCGTGGTCGAGCCGGCCCACGGTATCGAGCCAAGCCCGAGCCAGCTGAAAAAAACCATCGATCAACTGCGTGAACTGGACGTGAAGGTGATCTTCTCGGAGATGGACTTTCCTTCCACTTACGTCGACACCATCCAGCGCGAATCCGGCGTGAAGCTGTATCCGCTGTCGCATATTTCCTACGGCGAATACACCGCCGACAAGTACGAAAAGGAAATGACCGGCAACCTCGACACCGTGGTGCGGGCGATTCAGGAGTCCGGCCAATGACATCGAAAGAAACCATCCTGGCAGATGCAGAATCCCCTGTGGGAGCGAGCCTGCTCGCGAAAGTGTCGAGTCAGGCGACATCATCATTGAATGACACACCGCAATCGCGAGCAGGCTCGCTCCTACAGGTTTTGGGGCCGACGCTGGATTTTGCCGACGTCAGCCTGACCCTCGGGCGCACGACGATCCTCGACAACGTTACCTTTCAGGTCCGCCCCGGCAGCGTGCACGCACTGGTCGGCCCCAATGGCGGCGGCAAGAGTTCGCTGATCAAGACCCTGCTCGGGCAAATGCCTCACCAGGGCCGCTTGAGCCTGCATTGGCCAGCCGAGCCGGGGACCATCGGCTATGTGCCACAGGCACTGGAGTTCGACCGGGGCTTGCCAATGACCGTCGACGATTTCATGGCCGCCATGTGCCAGCGTCGCCCGGCCTTTCTCGGCTTGAGCAAACACTACGCGACGGCGATTGGCGAGGCGCTGGAGCGGGTCGGCATGCAGGACAAACGCAAGCGCCGCATGGGCGCGCTGTCCGGCGGCGAACGGCAACGGGTGTTGCTGGCCCAGGGGCTGATTCCGCCTCCGCAATTGCTGGTGCTCGACGAACCGATGTCGGCCCTCGATGAGGCCGGTATCCGGGTGTTCGAACGCTTGCTCGGCGACTGGCGAGCGGCGGGCATCACCGTACTGTGGATCGAGCACGACCTGGAAGCGGTCGGACGCCTGGCCGACCACGTTACCGGGCTCAATCGCCGGGTGCTGTTCGACGCCACGCCGCAACAGGCGCTGACACCGGAGCGTCTGTTGAACCTGTTCTCGACCCACCCACGGAGCCTTGCCTGATGAGTTACGAAGCTTTTCGCCTGATGGTCCAGGGCTGGGCGTCGTCGGGTTATCTGCCCGAGGCGCTGGCCTATGGATTCGTGGTCAACGCCCTGCTCGCCGGCCTGCTGATCGGCCCGGTACTGGGAGGCCTGGGCACGTTGGTGGTGGTCAAGCGCTTCGCGTTTTTCTCCGAGGCGGTCGGTCACGCCGCCCTGACCGGCGTGGCCATCGGCATCCTGCTCGGCGAACCCTACACCGGCCCCTACGGCAGCCTGTTCGGCTACTGCCTGCTGTTCGGCATCCTGCTCAATTACCTGCGCAACCGCACCGGTCTGGCGCCAGATACCTTGATCGGCGTGTTTCTCTCGGTGTCGCTCGCCTTGGGCGCAAGCCTGCTGCTGATTCTGGCGGGCAAGATCAACGTACACATTCTGGAAAACGTGCTGTTCGGCTCGGTGCTGACGGTCAATGGCAATGACCTGCTGGTGCTGGCCATCGTCGGTTCGCTGGTCATGGCCCTGGCCTTGCCTTTGTACAACCGCATCATGCTCGCCAGTTTCAACCCGCAGTTGGCGGCGGTGCGCGGGGTGGCGGTGAAGGCCCTGGATTATCTGTTCGTGATTCTGGTGACGCTGATCACCGTCGCAGCCGTGAAGGTCATCGGCGCGATTCTGGTGGGCGCCCTGCTGGTGATTCCGGCCGCCGCGGCACGCCTGCTCAGCCAATCGCTGAAGGGCTTTTTCTGGTGTTCGGTGCTGATCGCCACGGTCAGCACACTGTGCGGGATTCTTGCACCGATTGTCTTCGACCTGCCGATCCCGTCCGGCGCCGCGATCATCCTCGTGGCCGGTATCGCCTTCGCCCTGGCCGCCATCGCGCGCGGCGTCGTCCCCAGCCTGAAAGGGAACCTTGGATAAATGATTTTTTCACTGCGCCAACTGACCCTCGCCGTCGCCCTGTGCGGGCTGGCGACAACGACCATGGCCGCCGACAACGGCAAACCGCTGCGTGTGCTGGCCTCCTTGCCGATTACTTATGGCCTGGGTGAAGTCTTGCTCAAGGGCACCGATGTCAGCCTCGAACGCGCGACCCCGGACAACCTGCCCGGCAGCCGCCAGACCGCGTACTTCACCGGCCGTGGCGCCCCGGCGCTGGCCAAACTGGCAAGCGACGCCGATGCGGTGATCGGCCTGCGCTCACTGTGGCCGGATGACCCGCTGTACCCGATCGCCCGGCGCAGCAATATCCGCATCGTCGAAGTCGACGCCGCTCGCCCCGTGGACGGCGCCCTGCCCGGCATAGCCGTACAGCCCGACAACAAGGTCGACGGGCTGAACAGTCAGCCGTGGTTCTCCAGCAATAACATGGGGCGCATGGCCGATGTGATGGCGGCGGACCTGGTGCGCCTGGCCCCCAAGGCCAAGCCGAAGATCGATGCCAACCTGGCAACGCTCAAGCAGCGCTTGCTCAAGCTCAGCGCCGACAGCGAAGCGCGATTGGCCAATGTGGACAACCTCAGTGTGATGAGTCTCAGCGATCACTTCGGCTACCTGATCGGCGGTCTCAATCTGGAATTGATCGGCCAGGACGCACGCGCCGATGCCGAGTGGACACCGGAGGCGCTGAAGCAGTTGGGCGCAACGCTCAAGGACAATGACGTGACGGTGGTGCTGCATCACCGGCAGCCGTCGGATGCGCTGAAAGCGGTGATTGCCGGGTCGGGTAGCCGGTTGGTGGTGTTGAGTACCGATGCCGAGGATCCGGTGGCTGAACTGGAGGGGAATGTGGATTTGGTCATCAAGGGGCTTAGTGGCGTGTAACCTCGGTTGGACCGCGTTATCGTTCTTCGCGAGCAGGCTCGCTCCCACAGGGGATTTGTGGCGCGCCATGAATCCAATGTGGGAGCGAGCCTGCTCGCGAAGGCGGCCGGACAGACAACACAAATGCACGACATGAAAAAGCCCGCTGACTGTCACCAGTCCAGCGGGCTTCTTTTTGCATGACGGATCAGTGCGCCACAGCCGCCTGCTCGTCCATCTTCTGCCGCAGGCTCAATGGACGCATGTCGGTCCAGGTTTCTTCGATGTAGGCCAGGCATTCCTTTTTCAGCCCGCTTTTACCCACGGTGCGCCAGCCTTGTGGCACGGCTTTGTAGTCGGGCCAGATCGAGTATTGCTCTTCGTGGTTGACCACGACCTGAAAGAGGATGTCCTCGCGGTCGAATACTGACGTCATGCTGTCTCTCCATCGTTTTCGGGCGGGTTGCGTTGTGCACACAACCGTTATGTAGAAGGAACGATCCGCAGGGCGGAAAATTTAAGGATTGGCCGTGGCGGCGGCCAGGGCTCGCCCGAAAATCTCGGCCACGCGATCGATTTGCGCAGCGGTAATCACCAGTGGCGGCAGGAAGCGCACCACCGCGCCGTGGCGGCCACCGAGTTCCAGGATCAAGCCACGCTTGAGGCATTCGCGCTGCACCAGCGGTGCCAGACGGGCGAAAGCCGGCGGATGGCCTTGGGCATCCAGCGCGCCCGTCGGGTCCACCAGTTCGACGCCGAGCATCAAGCCACGTCCGCGAATGTCCCCCAGTTGCGGGAAGTCCTGCTGCAGGATGCGCAGGTGCTCGGCCAGACGCTCGCCCATCGCGGCGGCATGCTCGCAGACCTTGTGTTCGACCAGATAACGCATCACCGCGCAACCGGCGGCCATGGCCATCTGGTTGCCACGGAACGTCCCGGCATGGGCGCCCGGCAGCCAGGTGTCGAGCCAGTCGCGATAGACCACCACCGCCAGCGGCAGGCTGCCACCGATGGCCTTGGACATCACCACGACATCCGGAATGATCCCGGCATGCTCGAAGGCGAACATCTTGCCGGTGCGGGCGAAGCCACTCTGGATTTCATCGACGATCAGCGCGACCCCCACCTGTTCAGTGATCCGCCGCACACCGCGCAACCAGTCCAGATCCGCCGGAATCACCCCGCCCTCGCCCTGCACCACTTCCACGATCACCGCTGCCGGCAATTGCACACCAGCCTCGGGATCATTGAGCAGGTTTTCCAGGTAACTCAGGTTGGCTTTGACCCCTTGCGCGCCGCCGAGCCCGAACGGGCAGCGGTAATCGTAGGGGTACGGCATGAACTGCACGCCGCTGCCAAGCAAGGCGCCCAAGGGCTTTTTCGGCCCCAGACTGCCCATCAGGCTCAACGCGCCCTGACTCATGCCGTGATAGCCACCCTGGAACGAGATCACGGTGCTGCGACCAGTGGCGGTACGCACCAGTTTCAGTGCCGCTTCCACGGCGTCGGTGCCGGTCGGGCCGCAAAACTGGATCTTCGCTTCAGCGGCCAGGGCAGGCGGCAGCAGCCCGAACAGATCCTGGACGAACCGGTCCTTGACCGGCGTGGTCAGGTCCAGGGTGTGCAGCGGCAGCTCATCGGCCAGCACTTGCTGGATGGCTTCGATCACCACCGGGTGGTTGTGCCCCAGGGCCAGGGTTCCGGCTCCGGCCAGGCAATCGATGAAGGTGCGGCCTTCGACATCTTCGACGTAGATGCCCTTGGCGCGCTTGAGTGCCAGGGGAATGCGTCGCGGATAGCTGCGGGCGTTGGATTCCTGCCGGCTCTGACGGGCGAGCAATGGCGATTCGTTGAATTGATAAAGCATCTCGGCGGACGTCGCCGGCTGCTCTTCGATAAGGTTGGTAGCGACTGACATCTCTCGACCCCTCAATAAGGTTTTCCTGTTCTGGAAACGCATCAGCGCTTGAGGGATTTAGGCGGTAACACGGAAACCTTTGCAGGAGCGAACTCTGCTCGCGATGGACTCAAGAACACCGCGTGCATTCACAAAGCACGCGTTATCGTTATCGACCATCGCGAGCAGAGCTCGCTCCTACAGGGGGGGTGTGGTGTTGTTCAGACCGGTTGCAGCGGCATCGTCAGCTCAACCCGCAGGCCGTCCGGCCGGCTATCGAAATGCAGCGTGCAACCGCAACGCTGAACGATGGCCTGCACAATCGCCAGCCCCAGACCACAACCGGTGCTCTGACCGTTGCGCCAGAAGCGCTGGGTCAGGTGTTGCAGATCTTCTTCGGCAATCCCCGGCCCATGGTCGCGCACCACAAACTGCACACGATTGCCGGTGGTTTCCAGGCTCAACTCCACCGCTTTGTCGGCGGGGGTATGGCGCAGTGCGTTGTCGAGCAAGTTGCGCAGCGCGGCAATCGACAGCACGGCGGGCATTTGTACCGGCGCGGCGGAAACCTTGCCCGGCGCCTGAAACCTGATGCGCTGGCGATCGCCGCTTGCCGCGTCCTGGATCGCCAGTTTCGCCACTTGTTCGGCGTTGCACTGCACACCGTCGTCGAATGACAGGCTGCCCTCGACGCGCGCCAACAACAGTAATTGTTCGAGGGTCCGGTGCATGCGGTCGGCGCCCTCTTCGGCCCGGGCCAGGGACTGGTCCCGGGCGCTGCCTTGCGTCATCCGCGCCACTTGCAGGTGGGTCTTGATCGCGGTCAGCGGGCTGCGCAGTTCGTGGGCCGCGTCTCCGGTCAGGCGACGTTCGCGCTCAATGGTCTTGCCGATGCGCTGGAGCAACTGGTTCTGGGTTTCCAGCAAGGGTTGCAGCTCGCTGGGCAGTGGCTGGATCTGCAAGGGCTCGAGGGAGTCGGCGCTACGGCGCATCAAGGCATCGCGCATGCGGTTGAGCGGCGCCAGCCCCTGGCCGATGCCCAGCCAGAGCAAACACAGGCAACCGAGCAGCGCCACGCCCACCGGCACCGAAGCGGCCAGCAGGATCGACATGTTCAACGCCTCACGCTCGATCTGCCGGTCGGCGGTGGTGATGCGCAGATCGCCCCGGGCCAATGTGAAACTGCGCCACGGCGCGCCGTCGATCATCTGATCGTGAAACCCGAGTTTCTCGGCCTCCAGGGTCTGCTGCGGATCGGTGTGACTGCGGGCAAGGATTTCGCCGCGCAACGAGCTGACCTGGCACGCCATGCCACCCGGAATGTTCAGCTGTTCGGCACTGAAGTGGGTGCCCTCGCCCTTGCTCGGCACGGGCGGCAGTTGCTCCATCAGGCCAGCGACCATGCGTGCCGAGGCCACCAGGCGCTGGTCGAGGGAAAACATCATTTGATTGCGCAGATCGCTGAGCATCCAGGCCGCGGCCAGGGCCCAGATCAAGGCAAATGCGGCGCCGAGCGTCAGACTCAGGCGCAAACGCAGACTCATCACTTCGATTTTTCTCCGCCATCAGCCGGCCCCAGGCGATAGCCCAGGCCGCGCACGGTCTCGACAATGCCGTTGCCGAGCTTGCGCCGCAGGTGATGGATATGGACGTTAAGGGCGTTGCTTTCCAGTTCGTCGTTGAAACCGTAGACGCTGTCCTTGAGTTGCTCGGTGGACAACACACGGCCACGGTTATGCAGCAAGGCTTGCAGCAATGACTGCTCACGGCGCGACAGGTCCACCGGCTGCCCCGCGAGCGTGGTTTCGCGGCTGCTCGGGTCGTAGGTCAGGGCACCATGCTCGATCAGGTTGACGCTGCGCCCCGCCACCCGCCGCAACAGCGTGTGCAAGCGTGCAGCGAGTTCGCGCAAGTCGAACGGTTTGAGCAGATAGTCGTCGGCACCGGCTTGCAGGCCATCGACGCGATCAGTGACCGAGTCCCGGGCAGTGAGAATCAAAACCGGCAACTCCAGGCCTTGATGGCGCAACTGCTGCAGCAGCTTGAGGCCATCCTCGTCCGGCAACCCAAGGTCGAGCACCATCACGTCGAACTCCGCCACCTTGAGCATCGCCCGGGCGGCGGACGCCGTGGCGACGTGTTCCACGGTCAGGCCCTGGGCGGTCAGGCCGGCGACGATACCGCTGGCGATCAATTCATCGTCTTCGCAAACCAGTACGTGCATGGGGAGCCTCGTAGAAATAAAGCCTATTAAGCCGTTGACCGATTAAGTCGACATTATGCCGCAAGCGCCACCGCCACAAGGCCGGGGCGGTTAATCATCGGTTAATCGCCACCCGCCACTGTGCACCTCATTAGCACAGGACAAAGGCTTATCCATGCGTCGTCTGTTTTTACTTTTTACTCTCTTGATCGTGGGCCTGGCCCAGGCGGGAACCAATCCGTTCGACACCAAACCTGAATTCCTCCCGGTTGATAAAGCCTTCGCGTTTACCACTGAACGCCTGGAATCCGGTGAAACCCAGCTCTATTGGCAGATCACCGACGGCTATTACCTGTATCAGAAACGCTTGAAGTTCGATGGATTACCTGTCGGGCAACACCCCCCGCTACCGGAAGGTGAAGCCCACAGCGACGAGTTTTTCGGTGAACAGCAAGTCTACCGTCAGGGCCTGGAACTGAAAATTCCGGCGGGTGCCAGCGGTCAGGTCAAGGTCAGTTACCAGGGCTGCGCCGATGCCGGCTTGTGTTATCCGCCACAAACCAGAGTCGTGGACCTGGGCAATACCAATGCACTGAATGCGGCCACTGAAGCGCCGGACCAGGCGCTGGCCAGCAGCCTGCAACAACGAGCGCTGGGCTGGAGCCTTGTGCTGTTCTTCGGCCTGGGCCTGTTGCTGGCCTTCACGCCTTGTTCATTGCCAATGCTGCCGATTCTGGCCGGGTTGATCGTCGGCAGTGGCGCCACGCCCAGACGCGGATTCGCCCTGGCCAGCAGTTATGTGGTCAGCATGGCGCTGGTGTATGCGGCGATGGGTGTCCTGGCCGCCTCCCTCGGGGCGAACCTGCAAGCCTGGTTGCAGAACCCCTGGCTGCTGGGCAGTTTCGCGGCGATTTTCGTGCTGCTGGCGCTGCCGATGTTCGGTTTCTTCGAACTGCAACTGCCGGTGGCCGTGCGTGATCGCCTGGAAAACGTCTCGCGCAATCAACGCGGCGGCAGTCTGATCGGCGCCGGGGTGCTGGGGGCGCTGTCCGGTCTGCTGGTTGGCCCCTGCATGACCGCACCACTGGCCGGCGCCCTGCTCTACATCGCGCAAAGCAGTAACGCGCTGCATGGCGGATTGATTCTGTTTGCCATGGGCATCGGCATCGGTGTGCCTCTGCTGGTGTTGGTGACTGTCGGCAATCGCTTCATGCCCAAGCCTGGCGCCTGGATGAATCTGGTCAAAGGCATTTTCGGCTTCCTGTTCCTCGCCACCGCATTGTTGATGCTGCGTCCGGTACTGGACGAATCCCTGTGGGTCGGCTTGTGCGGTGCGCTGCTGTTGATCGCGGCCTACAGTGCCTGGAAACAGTCGGAAGGTTTTGGCCGTATCGCGCACCTGTTTGGCGCCAGTTCGTTACTGCTCGGTTTATGGGGTGGCCTGTTGGTGATCGGTGCAGCCGGTGGCGGCGATGATCCGTTCAAGCCATTGCAGGTCTACCGCGCCTCGAACCAGGCTGTGGCCGCCGCGCCGGTTGGCCACGATGCCTTCATCACCATCAAGGATCCGCAGGCACTGCAGCGGGAACTCGACGCCGCACAGGCTCAGGGCCAGTGGGTGCTGCTGGACTACTACGCCGACTGGTGCGTGTCGTGCAAGGTCATGGAAAAACAGGTCTTCGGCAAAACCCGTGTCCTCGAAGCCCTGAGCAATGTGCGCTTGCTGCGACTGGACGTCACCGCCGACAATGCCGCCAGCCGCGAACTGCTCGGCCGTTACAAAGTGCCAGGACCACCGAGCCTGCTGTGGATTGGCGTGGACGGTGAAGAGCGGCGCAGCCAGCGCATCACCGGCGAGGTCGATGCCGATACATTCCTGCAACGCTGGACCACCACCCGAGACGCCCGTTAATGCTGACTTTCACCCTCGGCACCTTTGCCATCGCGCTCAATCACCTGCTGTTGATCAGTGCGCTGGCGCTGGCTACTTTTGTCGGCTGGCGGGTCGCCAAGCGTGGTGGTGAAAACCCTGAGTCGGTGCTGTTCAGCCTGTTTCTGATGGGCATGCTGGCAGCCCGAATCAGTTTCGTGGCGGCCTATTGGGTGCACTATCGCAACGATCCGTGGCAGGTCATCGACCTGCGCGATGGCGGTTTCCTCGCCTGGCCGGGGGTAGTGGTCGTTTTGCTCGCCACGCTGTATCGCGGCTGGCGTCGCCCGGGTCTGCGCCGTCCATTGGGCTTTGGCGTGGCCAGTGGTCTGGCGTTCTGGCTGTTGGCGACGTTCTCCCTGTCGATTTATGAACAAGGCACACGTCTGCCGGAAATCACCCTGCGCAACGCCGCCGGCGAAACCGTGCAACTGGCCGACTACAAGGGAGGCCCGTTGGTGATCAATCTCTGGGCCACCTGGTGCCCGCCGTGCCGCCGGGAAATGCCGGTGCTGGAAAACGCCCAGCAACAACGGCCGGACCTGACGTTCCTGTTCGTCAATCAGGCAGAAAGCATGCAAAGCGTCGCGATCTTTCTGGAAACCCAGGGCCTGAGCCTGTCCAACGTGCTGTTCGACGGCAGTGGGCGTCTGAGCCAGGCCGTCGGTTCCATGGCATTGCCGACTACGCTGTTCTACAACCCCGAGGGTCGCCTGCTGGGTAGCCATCTGGGCGAGTTGTCGGAAGCCAGCCTGGCCCGCGCGCTGGAAAACTTCGACACCGTACCCGCCACCTCTTCAAGGAAACTGCCATGCCCCGCCTCCGCCACCTGCTGACCCTGAGCCTTGGTGCTGCCCTGTTGCACCTGCCATCGGTGCAGGCCGAAGAGTTGCCCGATGCCATCAAGAAAATCGAGGCCAAAGGCGCGAAAATCGTCGGCCAGTTCGACGCCCCCGACGGCTTGCGTGGTTATGCCGCGCAGTACCAGAACCGCGGCATGGCGCTGTACCTGACCCCGGATGGCAAACACGTGTTGCTGGGCAACCTGTATGACGCCGAGGGCAATGACCTGAGCAGCGCACCTTTGCAGAAACTGGTGTATGCACCGATGGCCAAGGAAGTCTGGGCCAAGTTCGAAACCAGCAACTGGATTGGCGACGGCAAGAAGGATGCGCCGCGCGTGGTGTACCTGTTCAGTGACCCGAACTGCCCGTACTGCAACATGTTCTGGGAACAGGCCCGGCCGTGGGTCAAGGCCGGCAAAGTGCAGTTGCGCCACATCATGGTGGGCATCATCCGCGAAGACAGCCCCGGAAAATCCGCCGCGCTGCTCGCCGCCAAAGACCCGGAAAAAGCCCTGCAGGATCACGAAGCCGCTGGCAAGGAGAGTTCGCTCAAGGCCTTGAAGGAAGTGCCGCCGGCGATTCAGGCAAAGTTCGCGGCCAACATGCAATTGATGGAAGAGCTGGAGTTGCAGGCGACGCCGGCGATTTTCTACATGGATGACAAGGGCAATCTGCAACAGCAGCAAGGCGCGCCGTCGCCGGACAAGCTGGCGAAGATTCTCGGGCCGAAGTGAGTTCAGCGCCCCCATCGCGAGCAAGCTCGCTCCCACAGGGAAAGGTGATCACCTGCGGGAGCGAGCTTGCTCGCGATGGCGTCGGTAGATTCGACTAATTTCTGTCGGCCAAAAATGCCAACAAGGTTTCAGTCACAAACCCTGGGTTCTCCAGATTGGAAATATGCCCCGCCTCCGGCACCAGCACCCACGGGCAGCCAATCAGCTCAGCCATTTCACGGGCTTCACCCGGTGGCCGAGGCTTGTCCTGATCGCCGCACATCACCAGCGTGGTCGCTGCGTCCAGTTCGCCCAGACGCGATAACTGGTCATCGCGCCCAAATGTAATCCGCCCCATCGGCGCGATGCTTTCACGCAGGCGGTCCGCGGGTAGAGCCGCGAGGGAAGCACGAAAATCCCGGTAGAGCGCCGACTGCGGATCAATGCCCGGCCGGAAGAAAATCGGCACCACGATATCCAGCAGCGCTGGCGTGATGACACCCGCCTCTTCGATCTGCTTCAACAGTGAAAAGTAATACTGGCGAGTCGGCTCCGGTTCGGCGCCGGCGTAGGTGTCCATCAGCACCAGTCCGTTGATCCGCTGCGCTGCCGACAACGCCAGGCGCGCGCCCCACATGCCGCCGACCGACAGGCCGACCAGCGTGACCCGCTCGATGTCCAGATGATCGAGCAGGACCAGGGCCTGACGCGCCAGGTCATCCAGCGACGTCGTACCTACAGGCAACGGCCCGGATTGGCCATGCCCCCACAGGTCCAGGGCTATCACACGATACTGTTGCGAGAGCGCGGCAATCTGCGGCGCCCACATGGCCTGGTCCCACAGGTAACTACCGGCCAGCAGCACCGCCGGACCGGTACCTTGATCGATGTAGTGGAGGGCTTGTCCGTCTATCGTTACGAAGGGCATCGACTGTCTCCGCGAGCAAAAAGGGAGCCCGAAGACTGAGCGGCTGACGGATCGCAGTCAATCGCGAGAATGTATGCGTTTGTACGGCCGCTTTCTCCTCGGTGATGTCGATGGCTGCCAGGCCATCGATGTGCCTGGTCAGATCAACGCCTTCATGTGCCCACAACGCAGAACCATTGGTCAGACAAGCTTCTTTCGGCCAATGAAACTGTCAAGTCTGACAGTAGCCACAGCCTTGTTTAGGGAAGATAAATAACCGCAGCCAACCGCTGATGGACTTGGCGGTTGCTTCTTTCCAGATAGGAGCTTTTACCGTGGTCAAACATTCATCCGAACCGCCGCTTCCCGAGGTTAATCAAGTCACCCCTAGCGTATTTTGTGACTTGACAGAGGGCTGGCTGGACATGCGAACGTTCCCCGGCAATGCCCGGCTCGCCCTGCCGAAGTGGCCGAACATCACGGCGGGACAGCGACTATGGGTGTTGGCCGTGGGCAATGAATACCAAGTCAGCAACTACCGTTTCGAGTGGGTGCTGGAAGACCACGTTGTGACGGCAGAGGAGGCTGAGAACGGAAGTGATTTTAAGTTGGAGCTTTCGCGCCATTGGCTGGCCGGTTGTGAGGAATGGTCTTGCGTCATCTTGAAGGTAGCTGTGACGCTCGATGGTGCACCAGGTACACCACCGGTGGATCCGAAGATTTCTCTGCTGCCGGAAAACGCACTTGAGTTACTTCACGCCACCGCAAATCTGCGGGTGATTGAAATTGAAGAGAGCGACGACTTTGAAAACTATCCAGTAAAGGAGTATCTCGGGCCTGGCAGTATTATCGAAACACGTCTTTTGACGTTCGAATTGCCTAAAGACTCTATCAAAGGCATTGGGCTACATGTCGTACGAACAGACGCTGAAATCACTCCGGGAATGCTTGAGGGGAATGCGTTGGCTCTGTGCTGTGGAAAGCCAATATCAGCATTGCGTCAGGCACGTTTAGTACTCAAATGGAAGTGCAGCCGAATCAGGTTCGCGTACGCGACAACCGGCGAGGGCGCCACCTTCAGATTCATTGGCGAGGGTGATCTGTTGCTCGAGGAGCGCTGGGTAACAAGCAGGACATGGGTGCATTTTCACGACGTACAATGTCGACCCGTTTGTCGCGTCGAGGTGGAAAGTTTGGAACACGGCTCCATTGATAACCTAACCGTCAAACACAGGGGGAAACTCAATCCCATGTAAACCGATTAGTGGTCTGACAGTACGTCGATTCAGTGTGCTTCGACGTACTGTCAGAGAGACGCTTACAGCCCCTCCAGCTCCGCCATCAGGTCATTCAAGCGATCCACTTTCTCCTCGGTGAGCTCGCTGGCCGTCAACCCGTCGATGTACCGGGCCAACTCTTCCACCGTGCTGCATTCGAACATCGCCCGCAGCGGCACATCCCGTTGCAGGGTTTTCTGCACCCGTGACGCGATTTGCGTGGCCAGCAGCGAATGCCCGCCCAACTCGAAGAAGTTGTCGCGAACGCCCACCGTCTCGACCTTCAATACCTCGGCCCAAATGTCTGCCAGGGTCTGCTCCAGCTCATTGCGCGGCGCCTGGTAATCCTGGCTTTGCAATTGACCGATCTCCAGCGTCGGCAGGGCCTTGCGGTCCAGTTTACCGTTGGCGTTGAGCGGCAGCTTGTCCAGCCATAACCAGTGCAGCGGCACCATGTATTCCGGCAACTCGACACGCAGGCGTTGCTTGATGCGCTCCAGGCGTTCAGCCGGATCGAGCGCAACATCCGCCGCGACCAGATAGCCCACCAGGTGCTTGCCGTTCGCCCCTTCCTGCACACCCACCGCCGCATCGCGGACTTGCGGTTGTTCGTGCAGGCGAGCTTCGATTTCACCGAGCTCGATGCGGTAACCGCGGATCTTCACCTGATGGTCGACCCGCCCGACGTACTCCAGTACGCCGTCACTGCGACGGCGGGCCAGGTCGCCGGTGCGATACAGGCGATCACCTGGTGCGCCGAACGGGTTCGGCACAAACACCGGTGCCGTGCGCAGCGGATCGCTGACATAGCCGCGACCAACCCCGGTCCCCGCCACGCACAGTTCACCCACCGCGCCCAGCGGCACCAGTTCCAGCGCTCCGTCGAGCAGGTACAATTTGTTGTTGTCAGTCGGCGTACCGATCGGCAGGTAACTGCCACGAGTCGAAGCCATATCGACGCGGAAGAACGCCACGTCATCCGAGCACTCCGCCGGGCCATAGGCATTGACCAGACCGATCTGCGGATAGCGCAGCAACCATTGATGCGCCAGTTCCGGCGGCATCGCCTCCCCCGTCGGCAACATCCAGCGCAGGCCATCGAGGCTCATGCGTTCCTGGGCGAGCATGCCCTGGATCAGCGAAGGCACGCTTTCCAGCACGGTGATGCCCTGGCTTTGCACATGGGCCAGCAAGCCCTGGGGATCATGGGCAATGGTGTTCGGCACGATGTCCACCCGTGCGCCGAACAACGGCGCGGCGAGGAACTGCCACACGGAAATGTCGAAGCTTTGCGAAGCGGTTTGCGCGATCACGTCGGCGTAGCTCAGGTTCAGGTACGGCACCTTGCTCAACTGGTTGTTGAGCATGCCGCGCTGTTCGACCATCACGCCTTTTGGCAAACCGGTGGAACCAGAGGTGTAGATCACATAGGCGAGGTTGTCCGGACCACTGTAGACACCAGGATTGTCCGCCGACAGCGCAAGGGCCTGGACTTCCTCCCAGACCAGCAGCCGTGGCCGGCTGGAGCAGCCGAACTCCTCGAGCAAGGCCTGCGCCTGCTCACGACAGGCTTGCGTGCACACCAGCAATGGCGTGCGGCTCAGATCGATGATCCGGCTCAGACGCTGACCCGGCAAACCCGGATCCAGCGGCAGGTAACCCGCCCCTGCCTTGAAGCTGCCGATGATCATGCCCAGCAAGTCGAGGCTACGTTCGGCCAGCAAGGCCACCGGTTGATCGCGCCCGACACCGGCGGCGATCAACGCATGACCGAGGCGGTTGCTGCGCTGGTTCAGCTCCAGATAACTGTATTGCCGGTCCAGGCAACTGGCGGCAATTCGCAGTGGGTGCCGGGCGACCTGCGTTTCGAACAATGAAACGTAGCTCTGCTCCAGCGGGTAATCGTGTTCGCTCTGGTTGCAGCCATGGATGAGGAAATCCTGCTCCTCGGCCCCCAGCAACGGCAGGTCGGCCATGTCGCCATGGAAACCTTCCACCAATGCCAGCAGCAAACGCTTGAACTCAGCGAGCATGCGCTCGACCGTGGCCTCATCGAAGTAGCGTTGGTCGTAGGACAGGTGCAAGCCCAGGTCATCCCCCGGATAGCACACGGCCGTGAGCGGGAAGTTGGTATGGGTTCGGCCCGAATCCGAGGTCGCGTTGAGGCTCTGCGCACGGTCGAGCACCGAAACTTCCACCGGGGCGTTTTCGAACACGAACAGGCTGTCGAACAGCGGCTGGCCTTTGGGCAGTTCGCTTTGCTCCTGGATGTTCACCAGTGGCAGGTATTCGTATTCACGCAGTTGCATATTGTTGTCGAGCAGACCGGTGAGCCACTGGCGCACGCTGCATCGCTGGCCGTCCTCAGGCATTTTCACCCGCAGCGCGATGCTGTTGATGAACAGGCCGACGGTACGCTGCATCTGCGGCATGTCCACCGGACGCCCGGCCACGGTGACGCCGAACAGCACGTCGCGATCACCGCTCAAGCGCCGCAGCACCAGCGCCCACGCCGCCTGGGCAAAGGTGTTGATGGTCAACTGATGGGCCTGGGCCAGTTCGCGCAATTGCGCACCGTCACGGGCATCGAGCCTTGCATAGCGGTCGCCGACGATCATGCCGCCGCTGTCGCCGGCATGTTCGCGCAGCAATGGCCGGTCGCTCGGGATCGGCGTGGTCCGTTCGAACCCCTGCAGGTTGGTTTTCCACCACTGCCGTGCTTCGGCCAGGCTCTGATGCTGCAGCCAACCGATGTAGTCGCGATAACGTGGTGGTACCTGCAGCTGCGCTTCCCGGCCTTCGCCGAGGGCGCTGTAGATCTCGAAGAAATCATTCATCAGCAGCGAACGGCACCAGGCATCGATGAGGATGTGGTGGTTGCTCATCATGAACCAGTAGCGCGCCGCGCCGACACGGATCAAACGCAAGTGGAACGGCGCCTGGTTGAGCAGATCGAACCCCGCCTCGCGTTCAGTCTTGAGCAAGGTTTGCAGCTTCGGCTCTTGCTCGACTTCGGCGAGATTGCTCCAGTCGAGGTATTCGATCGGCGTGCTGCCCGGTTTGTGGATCACTTGCAGCATGTCTTCGCCGACGTTCCAGCAGAACGACGCGCGCAATGCTTCGTGGCGGGCGATCACCGCTTGCCAGGCCTGGGCGAAACGCTGCGGGTCGAGTTCGCTGTTGATGCGGTAGCGGTCCTGCATGTAGTACAGGCCGGTGCCCGGCTCCAGCAAGGTGTGCAGCAGCATGCCTTCCTGCATCGGGGTCAGTGGGTAGACGTCTTCGATGAGGGCGGCCGGGACCGGCAGCGCATCCAGTTGAGTCTGGCTGAGATTCGCCAGCGGGAAGTCCGATGGCGTCAGGCCACCCGCGTCGTCGCGCAGGCAATGCTCGATCAGGCTGTTCAACTCACCGAGGTAGGCATCGGCCAACTCGTCGATGGTTTGCCCATCGAAGCGTTCGGCGCTGAAAGTCCAGCGCAGTACCAGTTCACCGCCATACACCTGACCGTCGACGCTCAGCTCGTTGGGCAACGGGGCATTGGCATCGTGGGCCGCGCCAATGGCTTCATCCAGTGGATGGAACAGCGCGTCTGCCCCGAAGCTCTGGTCGAACTGGCCGAGGTAGTTGAAGGTGATCGGCGCCACCGGCAACTGCGCCATGCTGTGGCGACTCAGGTCATCGGCCAGGTAACGCAGCACGCCATAGCCCAGGCCTTTGTGCGGCACGGCACGCAACTGCTCCTTGATCGCCTTGATCGACACGCCCTGCCCGGCGGCTTCGTCGATGTTCAGCGGCGTCAGGCGCAGTGGGTAGGCACTGGTGAACCAGCCGACGGTGCGGGTCAGGTCGATCTCGTCGAACAGCGCTTCGCGGCCGTGGCCTTCCAGTTGAATCAGCGCCGATGGCTGACCGCTCCAGCGGCACAGCACGCGGGCCAATGCGGTCAGCAGCAAGTCGTTGACCTGGGTGCGATAGGCACTCGGTGCCTGTTGCAGCAACTGCCGGGTACGCTCGCTGTCGAGGCGCACGCTGACGGTTTGCGCATGACGATTCTGCCGCCCGCCTGCGGGGTGATCACAGGGCAAATCGGCAGTGGGCCCGGCCAGGTGCGCCTGCCACCAGCCCAGTTCTTCGCGCAGGGACTCACTGCCGGCGTAGGCTTGCAGCCGTGCGGCCCAGTCCTTGAAGGCGCTGGTTTTCGCCGGCAGTTTCACCGACTGCTGCGCGTTGAGTTGGCGGTACACGGTTTGCAGGTCGTCCAGCAGTACACGCCATGAAACACCATCGACGACCAAGTGGTGAATCGCGATGAACAGCCGTTGCTGGCCCTCGGGACCATCGACCAGCAACATGCGCAGCAATGGCCCATCTTCAAGGTCGAGGCTGCGCTGGGCATCGGCGAACAAGGCCGCGCATTTGTCCATGGACGAAACGCGCACCTGCCACAACACCGGAGCCTCGGAAATCCCCTGGTGCATGACCTGCCACTGACCGGCGACCTTGCTGAACCGCAGGCGCAAGGCGTCGTGCTGTTCGATCAACGCCAGCAGCGCTTGCTCCAGTCGATGGGGCTCCAGAGGTGCGGTCGGTTGCAGCAACAACGCCTGGTTCCAGTGCTGGCGCTGCGGGATGTCGGTGTCGAAGAACCAGTGCTGGATCGGCGTCAGTCCCGACTCGCCCATGATCAGGCCTTGTTCGGCGCTGACCTGCTCGCTGCGGCTGGCCACGGCGGCGAGGGTCTGCACGGTCTGGTGCTGGAACAGGTCGCGAGGGCTGAAGTGAATGCCCTGCTGCCGTGCCCGGCTGACCACCTGGATCGACAGGATCGAGTCACCGCCCAACTCGAAGAAGTTGTCGTTGAGGCCGACCTGTCCAACGTTCAGCACTTCGCACCAGATCTGCGCGAGGCTGACTTCAAGCTCGCTGCTCGGCGCTACGTAGTGATGGCGATTCAGCTCCGGGTCCGGCGCCGGCAGCGCGCGGCGGTCGAGTTTGCCGTTGGCGGTCAGCGGCATGCGGCCCAGCAGGATCAGGTGCGTGGGCACCATGTAGTCTGGCAGTTGCGATTTCAGATGCGTCTTGAGGGCCTCGCGCAAGACCGATTGCTGTGCTTCGTTCTGTTCGGCGACGTCAGTCACCAGATAGCCGACCAGTTGCTTGCCACTCGGTGCATCGAGCGCCAGCACAACGGCTTCACGAATCGATTCGTGCTCCAGCATACGGGTTTCGATCTCGCCCAGTTCGATGCGGAAACCACGAATTTTCACTTGATGGTCGATGCGTCCGAGGTATTCCACCAGGCCGTCGGCGCGCTGGCGCACCAGGTCGCCGGTGCGGTAGATACGTCCGCCGTTGGCGGCAAACGGATCGGCCACAAAGCGTTCCGCGGTCATGCCCGGACGCTGGTGATAACCCTGGGCCAGACCCGCGCCACCGACGTACAACTCGCCCGTCGCGCCTTGCGGCACCAACGCCAGGTCGGTGTCGAGAATGTAGGCCACGCGGTCGCCGATGATGCTGCCGATCGGCACGCTGCCGGCGCCCTCTTCCAGCACTTCAGGGGCGAGACTGGCCAGCGGCATGACCACGGTTTCGGTCGGGCCGTAGGCGTTGAAGAACAGGCTCGGCTTGAAGGCTGCGCGAATGCGCGCCAGGTGTTCACCGGTCAGCGCTTCGCCGCCGGTGATGATCATGCGCACCGCCAGGGTTTCATTTTGCGTTGCCAGCCATTGCGCCAACTGGCTGCCATAGCTCGGCGTGAATCCGAGGACATTGATCTGATGACGACGGATCAGGCCACAGATTTCTTCCGCGTCCCACTGCCCTTGAGCCCGCAGCACCACTTGCGCACCGCTGAGCAGCGGCACCAGCAGACGCTCGGTGGCGGCGTCGAAGTTGATCGAATAGAAGTGCAGTTCGCAATCGTCAGGGCGCATGGTGAAACGCTCGATCACCGCGCGGCAGTGCATGGCGATTTCGCCGTGGGATACCACCACGCCTTTCGGTTTGCCGGTCGAGCCCGAGGTGTAAATCAGGTAGGCCTGATGCTGCGGCAGGCTGATCAACGGCAATTCGGTGGCCGGGTAGTTGGCCAGTGCAGCGGCGTCTTCTTCAAGACACCAGCGGCCGACGGTCGCCGGCAACTCGCCCAGGGCCTTGAACATCGCCGCGTCGCTGAGCAGCAAACCGATGCCGCTGTCTTTAATCATGTAATGCAAGCGGTCCAGCGGGTATTCCGGATCCAGCGGCACATAGGCGCCGCCAGCCTTGAGGATCGCCAGCAGGCCGACGACCATCTCCAGCGAGCGCTCCAGTGCCAGCCCCACACGAACCTGCGGTCCGACGCCACGCTCGCGCAGCATCCAGGCCAGGCGATTGGCCCGGCCGTCGAGTTCGGCATAGCTCAGGGTTTGCCCGGCGAAGGTCAGGGCCGGAGCGTCCTGGCGCATCAAGGCTTGCTCGGCGAACAGGTGATGGATGCACTGGTCCAGCCGATGCTCGCCCGGCTCGACGCCGAGGCTGTCGAGCAGATGTTGTTGTTCGCCACACGCCAGCAGCGGCAGTTCGCTCAAGCGCTGCTGCGGATCGGCAATCAGCGCTTCCAGCAGGTTGCGCCAATGCCCGGCCATGCGCGCAATGCGCGGCTCGTCGAACAGATCGGTGCTGTAGGTCAGGCAGCAACCCAGGCGATGGTCCAGGTCGGTGACTTCCAGGTTGAGGTCGAACTTGGTCGCGCGGGCATCGTTGGCCAGGTACTCGACCGTCATGCCGGCCAGGGTGCGGCTTTGCTGGAACTCCCAGCGCTGCACGTTGCACATCACCTGGAACAATGGGTTGTAGGCTGCGCTACGGGGTGGTTGCAAGGCTTCCACCAGATGATCGAACGGCAGGTCCTGATGGGACTGGCCTTCGATCACCGTGTGGCGCACCTGCTCGAACAACTCGCCCACGGACATTTGCCCGTCGAGCTGGCAGCGCAGCACCTGTGTGTTGAGGAACGCGCCAATCAGCCCTTCGCTTTCCGGGCGAATGCGGTTGGCCACCGGCGCGCCGATGCGCAGATCGGTCTGGCCGCTGTAGCGGTACAGCAGCGTGGCCAGGGCGGCAGTCATGGTCATGAACAGGGTCAGGCCGTGTCGCGCATTGAAGGCGCGAACCCGTGCCGCGAGGTCGTCGCTCAGCTCAAAGCGATACAACTCACCCTGATGGCTTTGCATCGGCGGGCGCGGACGGTCGGCCGGCAACTCCAGCAGCGGGTGTTCGCGGCCCAGTTGTTTGGTCCAGTAATCGAGCTGGCGCTGACGCTCGCCGGACTCCAGCCACTGACGCTGCCACACGCTGTAATCCAGGTACTGCACCGGCAACGGCGCCAGCGGTGATTCACGGTCATCGACGAACGCTTCGTACAGCGCGCTGAGTTCCCGGGCAAAAATGTCCATCGCCCAGCCTTCGGTGACGATGTGGTGCAGGGTCAGAACGAAGTAGTGTTCCTGTTCGGCGGTCTTGACCAGGCAGGCGCGCAGCAAAGGTCCGGTCTCCAGATCGAACGGCTGGTGCGCTTCGTCGTCGGCCAGTTGCTGGACCTGCCACTCGCGGACCTCGGCATCCAGCGCAGTGAAATCCTTCCACGCCATGCGCACGCCGGTTTGCGCGTGTACTTGCTGGCGGGCGACGCCGTCGATGCTCGGGAACGTGGTGCGCAGGGTTTCGTGACGCAGGATCAGGGCTTGCAGCGCGGCCTCGAAGCGCGCCACGTCGAGCACGCCACGCAGCCGCGCCATGCCGCCGACGTTGTAGGCCGGGCTGTCGGGCTCCATCTGCCAGAGGAACCACATGCGCTGCTGGGAATAGGACAGCGGCACCGCCTGCCCGCGGTCGACTTTTTCAATCGGCGGCTGTTTATTGGTGCTGCCACTGGCCTGGATCAGGCGAACCTGTTCGGCAAACGCACCGAGTTCGCTGTGCTCGAACAGCGCCCGCAGCGGCAACTCGACGTCGCAGGCCTGGCGGGTGCGGGAGATGATTTGCGTGGCCAGCAGCGAGTGACCGCCGAGGGCAAAAAAATCATCGCGCAAACCGACTTGCGTCAAACCCAGCACTTCGCGCCAGATGCCGGCGATGTGTTGTTCCAGTTCTGTCACAGGCTCGACGTGCTCGCGAACCTGCCACTGCGGTTCCGGCAACGCGCGGCGGTCGAGCTTGCCGCTCGGGCCGAGGGGCATTTTGTCCAGGCGCATCAGTTGCGCCGGCACCATGTATTCCGGCAGTTCGGCGGCCAATGCGCTTTTCAGGCGCGCAGTTTGTTCGACCTCGTCCCCGGCATTGTCCGCAGCGGTGTAGTAACCGATCAACTGCGCCCCGGCCACGGTGTCGCGCACCAGCACCACGGCTTGCGCAACGCCGTCCTGGGCCAGCAGCCGTGCCTGGATTTCCTCCGGCTCGACCCGGAACCCGCGCAACTTGACCTGTTGATCGAGACGACCGAGGTATTCGATCACGCCATCCGCCGTCCAGCGTGCCCGGTCGCCGGTGCGATACAGGCGTGCGCCCGGCTCGCCCAACGGATCGACCACAAATCGTTCGGCGGTCAACGCCGGGCGACCGAGGTAACCACGGGCCAAGCCAACGCCGCTTATGCACAACTCACCCGGCACACCGACCGGAACGGGATGCAGATCGCTGTCGAGCACGCGGCAGATCACATTGCCCAGCGGCCGGCCAATCGGCGAGCGTTCGCCATCGGCGCTGGAGCATTGCCAGTGGGTGACGTTGATCGCGGTTTCGGTCGGTCCGTAGCGGTTGTGAAGTTGCACCGCCGGCAGCTGCGCCAGTACCCGGTTGCGCAGCTCCGCGGGCAAGGCCTCGCCTCCGGAGAACAGCCGGCGCAGGCTGGTGCATTCAGCACTGAGCGGTTCGTCGATGAACAGCGAAAGCAGCGGCGGCACGAAGTGCAACGTGGTCACGCCGTACGCTTGCACCAGCTGCGCGATGCGATGCGGATCGCGGTGTTCGCCGGGACCGGCGATCAACAGACGTGCGCCTGTGATCAGCGGCCAGAAGCACTCCCACACCGACACGTCGAAACTGATCGGCGCCTTTTGCATCAGCACGTCGGTTTCGTTCAGGCGATAAGTGTCCTGCATCCATTGCAGGCGCTCGGCCAGCGCCGCGTGGGTGTTACCGACGCCTTTGGGCTGGCCGGTGGAACCGGAGGTATAAATCACATAGGCAAGATTGTCGCCGTGCAGATGCAGCCCCGGCGCATGGCTTGGCCAACTGTCCAGGTGCAGGGTGTCCATGGCGATCACACTGACACCCTCGCTGGCCGGCAAGCGCTCGAGCAGTCGGGTATGCGTCAGCAGCAATTGAACACCGCTGTCGCTGAGCATGTAGGCCAGGCGTTCGGCGGGGTAATCCGGGTCCAGCGGCACGTAGGCGCCACCGGCCTTGATGATCGCCAGCAGGCCGATCAACAGTTGCGGCGAACGCTCGCAGGCGATGGCCACGCAGACGTCCGGGCCGACGCCTTTGTCGCGCAGGTAATGGGCCAGACGGTTGGCCTGGGTGTGGAGTTCGGCGAAGTCCATCTGGCCGCCCTCCCAGATCAACGCCGGGCGCCCAGGTGTCAGCCGGACTTGTTGGTTGAGCGATTCGGGCAGCCATTGACTGGCCGCTGCGCAGGGTGCGCTGGCCCAGTCCGATTGCTGATGCTGCTCGGCGGCCGTCAACAGCGGCAGGTCACCGATGGCGATGTCCGCTTGCTCGCAGACAGCCCGCAACAGGTTGCTGAAATGGTCGGCCAGGCGCCCGATGGTCGCGGCATCGAACAATTCGCTGGCATAGTCGAAGGACAAGGTCAGGCGACCGTTGCGGTCTTCTTCGCTGTGCAGCTGCACATCGAACTTGGCTTCGCGGCTATGCCACGGCAACTCTTCGGCCAACAGCCCCGGCAGGCGCTTCAAGGCGCCAAGGTCGCGTTGCTGATGGTTGAACATGACCTGGAACAGGCCCTGTTCACGGGCCTGCGGGAAGGCTTCGAGCAGTTGCTCGAACGGCAGGTCCTGATGCGCTTGCGCACCCAACGCCGCCTGACGGGTCTGCGCCAGCAACTCAACGAATGGCAGACTTGAATCCACTTCGACACGCAGCACCTGGGTATTGATGAAGAAGCCGATCAGACCCTGGGTTTCCAGGCGTGGACGGTTGGCATTGGGCACGCCGATGCGGATATCTCGTTGGCCGCTGTAGCGGTGCAACAAGGTCTGGAACGCCGCCAGCAACAACATGAAGACGGTCGATTCATGGGCCTGGGCGGTCTGACGAATCGCATCGCTCAGGGGAGCGCCCAGACGCACGGTGTGGCGAGCGGCGCTGTGCAGTTGTTGTGCTGAGCGAGGATGGTCGGTGGCCAGGCTCAGGGTTGGATGTTCATCACCCAAGCGGTCTTTCCAATAAGCCAGTTGCCGCTCGCCTTCCCCTTGCGCCAGCCATTGCCGTTGCCAACTGCCGTAGTCGGCGTACTGCGTCGGCAATGGCGCCAGCACCGCTTGCAGGCCCTGGGAGGCGGTCGCATACAGGCGCGAGAACTCGTCGATCAACACATTCAGCGACCAGCCGTCAGCGATGATGTGGTGCAGGGTCACCAACAACTGATGGTCTTCGTCGTCGAGGCGCACCAGCGTCACCCACATCAACGGGCCTTTCTCCAGATCGAACCGGGTCCGCGCTTCGTCCTCGCGGATCTGCTGCGCCCGGGCCTCACGCTCGGCGGCCGGCAGGTCGCTGATGTCGATCAGTTGCAGGTTGAACTCACCGGCCGGATCGACCTGTTGCAGCGCCACGCCATCACGCTCGAAGAATCGCGTGCGCAGGGATTCGTGGCGCTCGATCAACTGCTGGAAACTGGCGCGCAAGGCGCCCTCATCCAGCTCGCCGCGCAGGCGCAAGCCGCCAGGAATGTTGTAGGCGCTGCTGTGTGGGTCGAGTTGCCAGGTGATCCACAGGCGGTTTTGCGCCAGGGATTGCGGCATCGGTTGCTGGCGCGACAGTGCCGTGATCGCGCCCTGGGCCAGGCCACCGTCCTGTTGCAGACGGGTCACGACATCGGCGAATGCGCCGAGGGTCGGCGCTTCGAACAGCAGACGCAGGCTCAACTCCAGGCCCAACTCTTCCCGCAGACGCGCCACCACTTGCGTCGCTGCAATGGAGTTGCCGCCGAGCAGGAAGAAATGATCGTCGGCGCCCACCTGTGTCACTTGCAACTGCTCACACCAGATACGTGCGATCAAGCTTTGCAGCGTCGATCCCGACTCGCTATTGCCCGTGCTTTCGTTGCTGGCCGACGGGAACACCGCGTAGCTGTCGAGGCTGCCGTCCGCCAGGCGATTGCGACACGCCGAGCGCTGCAATTTACCGCTGGACGTTTTGGGCAGCGCGCCCGGATGGAGCAGCACCACCACGCTCGGTGCCTCCTGATACGCCTCGGCGACGGTCTGGCGAATGGCTTTGATCAAGGATTCGGGCGGCAGGATTTTCTGCACGCTGCGGCTGATTTCAGCGGCGATGCCGATGCCTTCCTGACCGTCAACCGTGACGGCGAAGGCGGCGACGCGTCCTTTGCGCACCACTTCCACTTCGCGCTCGACAGTCTGTTCGATGTCCTGCGGGTACAGGTTGTGCCCGCGCACGATCAGCATGTCCTTCAGGCGCCCGGTGATAAACAGTTCGCCGTTGCGCAGAAAACCCAGGTCACCGGTGCGCAGCCAGGTCTGCCCGGCGTGCTGGACGAAGGTCTTGGCGGACGCCTCGGGGTTGCGCCAGTAGCCTGAGGCGATGCTCGGCCCGCTGGCCCAGACTTCGCCGACGACGTTGTCGGCCTGCTCGCTGAGCGAGACAGGATCGAAGATCAACACCGCGTGCGCCGGCTGGCTGATACCGCAACTCATGATCGGGCTGCCCTCGCCCGCTTCGATGCGGTTCTGCGCCAGGGCCTGATCGTCAACCCGCAGGTTGCCGATGCCTTGGCCGCGCGCTGTGCCGGCCACGAACAAGGTGGCTTCGGCCAGACCGTAGGAGGCCATGAAACTGTCCGCGGTGAAGTCGCAGGTCGCGAACTTCCCGGCGAAGCGCTCCAGGGTGTCGAGGCGAATCGGTTCGGAGCCGGAATACGCCACGCGCCAGCCACTCAGGTCGAGCCGTTCCAGGGCCGACTCGCTGACCCGCTCACTGCACAAGCGATAGGCAAAATCCGGCCCGCCGCTGATGGTGCCGCCGTATTCGCTGATCGCCTCCAGCCAGCGCAACGGCCGACCGAGAAAATACGCCGGGGACATCAACACGCAAGGCACGCCGCTGAAAATCGGCTGCAGCAAGCCGCCGATCAGGCCCATGTCGTGATACAGCGGCAGCCAGCTGACGATGACGTCGTCGGGGTTCAGGTCAATGCCGAAACCGTGGCGAATCAGCAATTCGTTGGCCACCAGATTACCGTGGCTGACTTGCACGCCTTTGGGCAGCGCGGTGGAGCCAGAGGTGTATTGCAGGAAGGCGATGTGATCGTCCTGCAAGTCCACCGCGACCCAGCGCTCGGCCAGTGCACCGTCGAGGGTATCGACACACAGCAGTGGCGGCGCGCCTTCGATCTGTTGCAACCCATCGCGCAGCCCGGCGCTGGTCAACAGCAAGCGCGGCTGGGCATCGCTGATGATCGACAACAGGCGCTCCTGGTGATGACGGCGTGTCGACTCCGGCGGGTAGGCCGGCACTGCGATTACCCCGGCATACAGGCAACCGAAGAACGCCGCGACGTAATCCGGGCCGCTGGGGAACAGCAACACCGCGCGGTCTCCGACATCCGTTTGGGCTTGCAACGCACCGGCAATCGTCCGCGCCCGCAGGTCCAGTTCGCGATAGCTGAGCACCACCGCCTGATCCGGGGTCTCGGCGAGAAAGCGCAGGGCCACCCGATCCGGCGTCAGCGCCGCTCGGCGCTGAAGGGCTTGGACCATTGTGCTGGGGAGTTCGAACGCGTCGGTCATGAGGTTTCCTGCCTGAATTCGGCTTGGTAGGAGCGAGCCTGCTCGCGAAAATCCGGAGAACGCCGCGGGGTGTCAGGCGCCCATCGTCATCGTTGACGACCATCGCGAGCGAGCTCGCTCCTACAGGGTGATGAGGGTTGCGCTGTGCAATTCACCAATGAGAACGGATGAAGTCTGGAAATAATTAGTCGCCAGGCTGGAACGCAAAGCAGACTGAAGTGAGTCAGCGTGTCGCAGTTCTCACTCTTTACCTTTGTAGCGCATTAGTTCTTTTTCTCATTTGACAATCATTATCATTAAGCCTAATTTGTCGCTCGATGTGTAGGACGGCCCCCCCCCCGGCTCATTCGCCGTCCCACTAACCTTTTGGCAGCAAGGTGATTTCCATGATGGAACCAGTATCCACAAGCAGGTGCGATACACCGCTACTTCAGGCATTCGTCGACAATCGATTGATTCTGGTGAAGATCGCAGCCCGAATTACCGGTTGCCGCTCACGTGCCGAAGATGTTGTGCAGGATGCATTCTTCCGGCTGCAATCGGCCCCGCCCATCACCAGTTCGATCAAGGCTCAGCTCAGCTACCTGTTCCAGATCGTGCGCAACCTGGCGATCGACCACTACCGCAAACAGGCGCTGGAGCAGAAGTATTCCGGCCCTGAAGAGGAAGGGCTGAATGTAGTGATCCAGGGTGCGTCACCGGAAACGTCGCACATCAATTTCTCGACACTGGAGCACATCGCCGATGCGTTGACCGAGTTGCCGAGCCGCACCCGCTACGCCTTCGAGATGTACCGCCTGCACGGCGTACCGCAAAAAGACATCGCCAAGGAACTCGGCGTCTCGCCGACCCTGGTGAACTTCATGATCCGTGATGCGCTGGTGCACTGCCGCAAGGTGTCGGGCAAGCGTGGCGATATGGCTGCTCGCCACTAAGTTCTGAAATCTGCATCGCGCCCATCGCGAGCAAGCTCGCTCCCACAGGTTCAGCGCACACAGGAAAATGTAGGAGCGAGCCTGCTCGCGATGGGGCACTCAAGAGCGCCGAAGATATTTAGCCTCAAGCCTCAGGCCAGTGCGCACCGATCAAAAAACCGCTCCCGCCCCAACACCATCAGGGCCGCGCGCTTGTGCGGAAAGTCGAACTCTTTCTCGCAGTGAAAGCGCTGCTCTTGCATGTATCCGATCATCTTCGCGTTATCGGCACGAGGCTCGGCAACCACGCGCTGCGTGCGCGGGTCATCGAGAAACAGATAATGCACCAGTGCCGATAACCAACTCGCCACCTTGTGCGGACCGCGGTGATTTTCTTCGCCCACCAGCATGTGGATGCCACGGTCGTAATCGCCGGCCTCGTAGAACGGCGCGATGCGATCTTCCCTGGCCCAGTAGGCTTCGAAATAAGCGAAGGGCTGATCGTCGAAACAACCGATCAGCGTCAGCGTGTGCGGGTCGGCTTCGAGTTTGCTCAGGTATTGGCGGTGCTGTTCGAGGCTGCCCTCCTCCTGCCAGAAACTCGCGACACGCGGGCTGTTCTGCCAGCGGTTGAAGCGTGCCAGGTCTTGCTCGATGTCCAGCGTGCGCAGGGAAACCCGGGCACCCAGCCGCGCATCGAAGCGTTGATACACTTCACCGCGGGGTTTGACCGGCCGCCGTGGATGACGCTTGCCGTCGGTGATGAGCATTTGCTGCGGGTAGCTGCCGGTCAGGGAACGCCCCAGCCAAGGCTGCGGCAACTGCCAGAACAAGGTGCGCTCGCAGTGATACTGGCCGTTGACGGGAGTCGGAATCAGCAGACCGCTGAACACGGCTTCGTCCGGCACCTCTTGCAGTTGCCAGATCAGGCGCTGACAGTCGGGGTTGCGAGCGAACAGCCAGTAACAGGCCGCCCACAATGCCTGTCCTTCAGGGCGACTGAAACGCTGCTCCAGTTGCACGAGCAACTCGAGGCCACGATTCAGCCGCAGGGCAAGCAACGGTTGCCCTTCCAGGCTGAGGCTCAGGCGGCAATCGGTTTCATCGGCGGCAAGACGACTGCCTGTCGGCAGACACAGGGCAGTCAGGTCATTGAGATTGGGCATGGGTCGGGCTCACGATAATCGTCGACAGTTCAACGAAGTGACGTGAGCCAGGGCGGGAAATTTAGCCAAAGACCATCATTTGGCGACTTGTGATGCCGGTTCGTTGTGCGGGACCGGCACAAGCGCAATCTTGTACGGATCGAAAATCTTCAACATCTGGCCGTTGTCCCGCAAGCCTTGCAGCACCTTGGCGAATGCCTCGCCGCTGATGGGAGCCGTCGGGCGCAGGATGGCGTAATGGTGATAGACCTGATCGATGCGTTGGGACGCCAGCAACTCGCCGGCGACTTTTTCATTGCGCAGGAAGTAGTCGCTCAGGTACGAACGCGTGACCAGGGCGATGTCGGCCCGGCCGCGCAATACCATCAGCAGATTGCTGTCATGGGAATAGGTCAGCGTGGCGTTGTAGTTTTTCGCGAGGTACAGGGGGTCGGCATTGAAATTGGCGAACTCGTAGTGATAGCCGCTGAACAGCGCCAGGCGCTTGCCGCTCAGGTCGGCAAAATAGCTTTGCTGTCGATCGGGCAGGCGTTGCGCGACAAAAATTTCGGCGTCCTCCAGCCCCATGTCGACGGCCGTGTGGGGGAACTTTTCCCAACCCCAGGCGGGATTTTCAAAGATGGCCATGTCGATCCGGCCCTGCTCGAAGTCACCAAAACGCCGGGGAACGGACGTGGGTACCAGGACAAACTGGTAGTCGCTTTGCGATGCGTTCATCGCCTCGACCAGTTGCGGCAGCAACCCGGTATCGGCCCCGGATTCCGGGCGCACGGTGTACGGCGGAAAGTGCGCGGCACCGATGCGCACCAGTTGCGCAGCCTGGGACGGCATCATCGTTGACGCCGCAAGCATCGTCAGCAAAAGCCGCGAGGCAGATCGAATTGGCGAACCCATCAAAACGTCCCCACTCCCCTAATAAAACGGTACCAATGCATTCAAGCTAGGCGGTTTCGTCCAGTTAGCCAGTTTAAAGTTGGCCAACACAACTTTATTACCGGTCTTCCAGCACCAGAATCAACGCCTCATCGGCCAACTGATCGAGGGTCATGCTGCCCCCGGCGCGAAACCAGGTGGTGGTCCAGGACAATGCGCCGGTCAGGAACCGCCGAGTGATGAACACATCGCCGCGGATAAACCCGGCGGCCTTGGCTTCGCCCAGTACTTGCAGCCAGATGTCTTCATAGATATCGCGCAGCGCCAGGACCCTGGCCTGGCCCTCTTCGGACAGCGAGCGCCATTCGTAGACCAGCACCGCCATGGCCTCGCCGCTGCCACCCATGATCGACTGCAATTCACAGCGGATCAGCGCTAGCACCCGCTCGCGCACATCGCCGGCCTCGGCGATGGCCGCACGCATCAACGCGGTGTTGTAGCGAATGGTTTCTTCCATCACGGCGCGCAGGATTTCGTCCTTGCTCTTGAAGTGATGGAAAATGCTCCCGGACTGAATGCCCACGGCGCCGGCCAGGTCGCGCACGGTCGTGCGCTCATAGCCTTTATTGCGGAACAGGTGGGCCGCCACTTGCAGCAATTTGCCACGGGCGCTGTCCGGGTCGGTCAATTGGCCGTCGTCCACCAATTGGCGCATCACCCTCAGGGCTTTTTGCTCGTCCACCCGTTCTCTCCTACAGTCGTTCAATCAATAACGCCGATCCCCCCGAAAACAACGGGGTTGCGCGGGCAATTTAAGCGCATGGATGCAACCAAGCAAGCGCTTGGGCAGAAGATAATCAAGTCATTTACAAACCAAGCGCTTGCTTGGTAATGTCGACGCACTTCGGTTGGAGGTGGCTATGGAATGGACTGCGCCTGAAACAATTCGCATCGGTTGTGCCAGCGCCTTCTGGGGCGATACCTCGACCGCTGCCGCGCAACTGGTGGAACACGGGCATCTGGACTATCTGGTCTTCGATTACCTGGCCGAAATCACCCTGTCGATCATGGCCGGCGCGCGGATGAAAGACCCCCAGGCCGGCTATGCGGGCGACTTCATCGAAGTGCTCGCGCCCTTGCTGGGGCAACTCGCGCAGCAAAACATCCGGGTCATCAGTAATGCCGGCGGGGTCAACCCCCAAGCCTGCGCCGCCGCCCTGCAAGCGGCCTGCGACAAGGCCGGGGTGGCGCTGAAGATCGCCGTGCTGCTGGGTGATGACCTGCAGCCGCAATTCAAAAAGCCGGGCAACCTGGACATTCATGAAATGTTCAGCGGCGCGCCCCTGCCATCGATGTGCGTCTCGACCAATGCCTACCTCGGCGCACCCGGCATCGTCGAAGCCCTGCGCCTGGGGGCGGACATCGTGATCACCGGGCGCGTGGTCGACAGTGCGGTGGTCAGCGCCGCGCTGGTGCATGAGTTCGGCTGGTCGTGGCACGACTACGACAAGCTCGCCCAGGCGGCACTGGCCGGGCACATCATCGAATGCGGCGCCCAGTGCACGGGCGGCAACTTCACCGATTGGCGCGACGTGCCCGACTACGAACACATCGGTTTTCCCATCGTCGAAGTCAGCGCCGACAGCCAGTTCATCGTCAGCAAACCCGAAGGTACCGGCGGGCTGGTCACGCCGCTGACGGTGGGCGAACAGATGCTGTACGAAATCGGTGACCCGCGCGCGTATCTGCTGCCCGACGTGGTGTGCGATTTCACTCAGGTCAAACTGCTGCAACAAGGCAAGAACGCGGTGCAGGTGCACGGCGCCAAAGGCTTGCCGCCGACCGCTCAATACAAAGTCAGCGCCACGTACCCCGATGGTTTTCGCTGCACCGCCAGTTGCCTGATCGCCGGCATCGATGCCGTCGACAAGGCGCGGCGTGTCGGCGATGCGATCATCAACAAGACCTCGGAAATGTTCCGCCAGCGCGGCTGGGCACCGTACAGCGACGTGAGTATCGAGTTGCTGGGCAGCGAGGCCACCTACGGCCCCCACGGCCAGCGTCAGGACAGCCGCGAAGTGGTGATCAAACTCGCGGTGCGCCATCCGGACAAGCAGGCATTGGTCGTGTTCTCCCGGGAAATCGCCCAGGCCGCCACCAGCATGGCGCCGGGGCTGACCGGCATTGTCGGTGGCCGGCCGACGGTGTATCCGCTGATCCGGCTGTTCTCGTTCCTGATCGACAAAACCGCCTGCACGCTGGACATTGATTTCATGGGCCAGCGCCACCCGTGTGCCCTGCCCGCCCTCGATGTGCTCGACCCGCTGGACCTGCCAGCCCTGCTCGCGCCACCGAAACCGGATGGCCTGGCCGACGCCAGTGTAGCCCTGGTCAAACTGGCGGTCGCCCGCTCTGGCGACAAGGGCAACCACAGCAATATCGGCGTCATGGCCCGCGAGCCCGAATTCCTGCCATGGATCGCCGAAGCCCTGACCCCGGAAGTGATCGTCGACTGGATGGGCCACGTCCTCGATCCAATCCACGGACGGGTTGAGCGCTGGTACTTGCCTGCCAGCCACAGCCTGAATTTCCTGCTGGAAAACGCCCTCGGCGGCGGCGGTGTCGCCAGCCTGCGAATCGATCCGCAAGGCAAAGCCTTCGCCCAGCAACTGCTGGAAATCCAGATCCCGGTGCCGCAGCGCATCGCCGACCAGTTCAATTAGAGGATTGCCGCCATGGCCTACGATTCGATTTTCAAAGCCGATTTGTTTGCTGGCCAAAACATCATCGTCACCGGTGGCGGCAGTGGCATCGGCCGCTGTACTGCCCACGAACTGGCGGCCCTCGGCGCCCATGTGCTGCTGGTCGGGCGCAATGCCGACAAGCTGAAAACCGTTGCGGCGGAGATCGCCGACGACGGCGGCAAGGCCGACTGGAGCACCTGTGATATCCGCGAGGAAGAAGCGGTGACGCATCTGGTCAGCGAGCTTATCCGCAAGCACGGTCCGATCCACGGCCTGGTCAACAATGCTGGCGGGCAGTACCCCTCGCCCCTGGCCTCGATCAATCAGAAGGGTTTCGAAACCGTGATGCGTACCAATCTGGTGGGCGGCTTCCTGATGGCCCGGGAAGTGTTCAACCAGTCCATGAGCAAGCACGGCGGGGCCATCGTCAACATGCTCGCCGACATGTGGGGCGGCATGCCCGGTATGGGCCACTCCGGCGCGGCGCGTTCGGGCATGGACAACCTGACCAAGACCGCCGCGTACGAATGGGGGCATGCCGGGGTGCGGGTCAATGCCGTGGCGCCGGGCTGGATTGCCTCCAGCGGCATGGACACCTACGAAGGCGCCTTCAAGGCCGTGATCCCGACCCTGCGCGAACACGTGCCGCTCAAGCGCATCGGCACCGAATCGGAAGTCAGCGCGGCGATAGTTTTCCTGCTCAGCCCGGCAGCGGCGTTTGTCAGCGGCAGCACCTTGCGCATCGACGGCGCCGCCAGCCTCGGCGGCCGCGCCTGGCCGATCCACAAGGCGACCAACAGCGAGTCGTACAACGGTTTCCACCGCGCCTACATACCAGACGTATTGAAGGACAAGGAATAACCCATGCCGGTGATTCAGTCGCAACTCGACCCCCACAGCGAGTCGTTCGCCCAGAACCGTGCGGCGATGCTGAGCGCCATCGAGCAAGTTCGCGTGCTCGAACAGAACCTGCTGAACAAGGCTGCCGAAGCCAGGCCGAAGTTCGAAAAACGCGGCCAGTTGCTGCCCCGGGAACGCCTCAACCTGCTGCTGGACCCCGGCGCACCGTTTCTCGAACTGGCGAGCCTGGCCGGCTACAAGCTGCACGACGATAAGGATGGCAGCTCCGCCGGTGGCGGCTTGATCGCCGGTATCGGCTACGTGTCCGGCGTGCGCGTGCTGGTGGTGGCGAACAACAGCGCGATCAGGGGCGGGACCATCTCCCCCAGTGGCTTGAAGAAATCCCTGCGCCTGCAACAGATCGCCATGGAAAACAAACTGCCAGTGATCACCCTCGCCGAAAGCGGCGGCGCCAACCTCAATTACGCGGCGGAAATTTTCGTCGAAGGCGCGCGCAGCTTTGCCAATCAGGCGCGGATGTCGGCCATGGGGTTGCCGCAGGTCACCGTGGTCCACGGCTCGGCCACGGCGGGTGGCGCCTATCAGCCGGGGCTGTCGGATTACGTGGTGGTGGTGCGCGGCAAGGCCAAGCTGTTTCTCGCCGGCCCGCCACTGCTCAAAGCCGCCACCGGCGAAGTCGCCACCGATGAAGAATTGGGCGGTGCCGAGATGCACGCACAAACCGCCGGCACCGCCGAATACCTGGCTGAAAACGACGCCGATGGCGTGCGACAGGTACGCGAGATTATCAGCCTGCTGCCGTGGAACGAGCAGTTGCCTCCACTACCCGAACGTCGCTGGGAGGAGCCGCTCTACCCCATCGACGAACTGCTGGGCCTGATCCCGGATGATCCGAAAAAACCCTACGACGCGCGCGAAATCATCGCCCGCCTCGCCGACGCTTCGAGCTTTCTTGAATTCAAGGGCGAATTCGATCAGCAGACTCTGTGCGGTCATCTGAAAATTCAGGGCCGCGCCTGTGGCTTCATCGGCAACAACGGCCCGATCACGCCAAAAGGCGCGAGCAAGGCCGCCCAGTTCATCCAGCTGTGCGACCAGAGCCAGACGCCGCTACTGTTTTTCCACAACACCACCGGGTTCATGGTCGGCACCGAATCGGAACAGCAAGGCGTGATCAAGCACGGCGCGAAGATGATTCAGGCGGTGGCCAACGCCCGGGTGCCGAAGCTGACCATCGTGGTTGGCGGCTCATACGGCGCGGGCAACTATGCGATGTGCGGTCGCGGTCTCGACCCGCGTTTCATCTTCGCCTGGCCCAACAGCCGTACCGCCGTGATGGGCGGCGCGCAAGCGGGCAAGGTGCTGCGCATCGTCACCGAGGCCAAACAGGCCAAGGACGGCCTGGTGCCCGATCCGAAGATGCTCGACATGCTCGAACAGGTCACCGCGCAGAAACTCGACAGCCAGTCCACGGCGCTCTATGGCAGCGCCAACCTCTGGGACGATGGTTTGATCGACCCGCGCGATACCCGGACCTTGCTGGGTTACTTGCTGGATATCTGTCACGAGGCCGAGGTGCGGCCATTGCAAGCCAACAGTTTCGGTGTGGCGCGGTTCTAAGCCGACTATCAGGAGAACAATAAAAATGATCTTCACCCAGGAACACGAAGCACTGCGCCGCACCGTTCGCCAGTTCGTCGAACACGAGATCAACCCGCATGTCGAGGAATGGGAAAAGGCCGGGCGCTTCCCCATCCACGAGATCTTCCGCAAGGCCGGCGACCTCGGATTGCTGGGTATTTCGAAACCGGAAAAATTCGGCGGCATGGGGCTCGACTACAGCTACTCGATCGTCGCCGCCGAAGAGTTCGGCACCATCCATTGCGGCGGCATTCCGATGTCCATCGGCGTGCAGACCGACATGTGCACGCCTGCGCTGGCCCGGTTCGGTTCCGATGAACTGCGCGAGGAATTCCTGCGCCCGGCCATCAGCGGTGAGCAGGTCGGCTGCATCGGCGTCTCCGAAGTCGGCGCCGGCTCTGACGTCGCCGGGCTGAAAACCACGGCGCGCAAAGACGGCGACGATTACGTGATCAACGGCAGCAAAATGTGGATCACCAACTCGCCGAGCGCCGACTTCATCTGCCTGCTGGCCAACACCTCGGACGACAAACCGCACATCAACAAGTCGCTGATCATGGTGCCGATGAACACACCGGGCATCAGCTTGAGTTCGCACCTGGACAAGCTCGGCATGCGCAGCTCGGAAACCGCCCAGGTGTTTTTCGACAACGTGCGCGTACCGCAGCGCAACCGCATCGGCCATGAAGGCGCGGGGTTCATGATGCAGATGCTGCAGTTCCAGGAGGAACGCCTGTTCGGCGCGGCCAACATGATCAAGGGCCTGGAGTATTGCGTCGACAGCACCATCGAATACTGCAAGGAGCGCAAAACCTTCGGCAATGCGCTGATCGACAATCAGGTGATCCACTTCCGCCTGGCGGAACTGCAAACCGAAATCGAATGCCTGCGGGCGCTGGTCTATCAGGCCACCGAGCAATACATCAAAGGCCAGGACGTCACGCGCCTGGCCTCCATGGCCAAGCTCAAGGCCGGGCGGCTGGGCCGCGAAGTCAGTGACAGTTGCCTGCAATACTGGGGCGGCATGGGCTTCATGTGGGACAACCCGGTAGCCCGGGCTTACCGCGATGTACGGCTGGTGTCGATCGGCGGCGGCGCCGACGAAATCATGCTGGGAATCATCTGCAAACTCATGGGCATTCTGCCGGGGAAAAAGAAATGAACAGCCTGCCGGTTTGCCAGACTTTGCTGCTGGAGCTGCACAACGGCGTGTTGCACATCACCCTCAACCGCCCCGAAAGCCGCAATGCGATGAGCTTGCAAATGGTCGCCGAGCTGCGCTCGGTGCTGGCCGCGGTACGCGATAAACCAGGGGTTCGCGCCCTGGTGATCGGCGGTGTCGGCGGGCACTTCTGTGCCGGCGGTGACATCAAGGACATGGCCAACGCCCGCGCTCAAGGCCCAACTGCGCACCGGGATCTGAACCGGGTGTTCGGCGCGCTATTGCAAGAAGTGCAACACGCTCCGCAAGTGGTGATTACCGTGCTGCAGGGCGCGGTGCTCGGCGGCGGTCTCGGCCTGGCCTGTGTCAGCGATATCGCCCTGGCCGATCACCAAGCGCAATTCGGTCTGCCGGAAACCAGCCTCGGCCTGTTGCCGGCCCAGATCGTACCGTTCGTGGTGCAACGCATCGGCTTGACCCAGACCCGGCGCCTGGCCCTGACGGCGGCGCGTTTTGATGGCCACCAGGCACGGCGCATGGGCCTGGTGCATTTTGTCGAACATGATCCGCAGGCCCTGGCCGAACGTCTCGATGAGGTGTTGGCCCATGTGTTGTGTTGCGCGCCGGGGGCGAATGCGGCGACCAAGAAACTCTTGCTGGCAAGTGCGGGTCAGCCCTCAGATGCCCTGCTGGATCAGGCTGCCGAATGGTTCAGCGAAGCGGTGACCGGAGCCGAAGGCATCGAGGGAACGATGGCCTTCGTGCAAAAACGCAAACCGGGGTGGGCCATTTAAAAGCTTCGCGAGCAGGCTCGCTCCCACATTTGCAATGCATTCCCCCTGTGGGAGCGAGCCTGCTCGCGAAGAGGCCAGCACTTTCACCGCACAACCTGAGAGACGCCCCTATGCCCGGACTCAAAAAAATCCTCATCGCCAACCGCGGTGAAATCGCCTGCCGCATCCAGCGCACGGCCCAGGCGCAGGGCTATCGCACGGTCGCCGTGTTCAGCGACGCTGACGCCGATGCACTGCACGTGCGGATAGCCGACGAGGCGGTCAACATCGGTCCGGCCCCGGTGCAACAGTCTTACCTGAACATCCAGGCCATCCTCGACGCAGCCCGGCGCACGGGCGCGGATGCGATCCATCCGGGCTACGGTTTCCTCTCGGAAAACGCCGGGTTTGCCCTCGCGTGCAGGGACGCTGGCATCACCTTCATCGGCCCCAGCCCCGAGGCCATTGAACTGATGGGCAGCAAGCGCCTGTCGAAAATCGCCATGATCGAAGCCGGTGTACCGTGCATCAACGGCTATCAAGGCGCCGGGCAGGACGATGCCACCCTGGGCCGTGAAGCCGAGCGCATCGGCTATCCGTTGATGATCAAGGCCAGCGCCGGCGGCGGGGGACGCGGTATGCGCCTGGTGTACGACGCCAGCAACTTGCTGGAACAGATTCGCACCGCGCGCTCCGAAGCCCTGAACGGTTTTGGCAGCGGTGAACTGATCCTCGAACAGGCACTGGTCGAACCCCGTCACGTCGAGGTCCAGCTGTTCGGTGACCGGCATGGCAACCTGATTTACCTCGGCGAGCGCGATTGTTCAGTGCAGCGCCGGCATCAGAAAGTCATCGAGGAAGCGCCCTGCCCGGTGATGACCGCCGAGCTGCGCCAGGCCATGGGCGAAGCGGCGCTCAAGGCCGGGCGAGCGGTAAAGTACGTCGGCGCGGGCACCGTGGAGTTTCTGCTGGATGCGCGCGGGCAGTTCTACTTCCTGGAGATGAACACCCGACTGCAGGTGGAGCACCCGGTGACCGAACTGATCACCGGGCTGGATCTGGTGGCCTGGCAGTTGAGCATCGCCGAAGGGCAACCGCTACCCTTGCGCCAGGAACAGGTGCAACTCACGGGCCACGCCATGGAAGTGCGCCTGTATGCCGAAGACCCGGCCCAGGGTTTCCTGCCGCAAACCGGGCGCGTCGTGGCCTGGGAACCGGCATTGCAGGACGGCGTGCGGATCGACCACGGCCTGATCGAAGGCCAGGTCATCAGCCCTTTCTACGACCCGATGCTCGGCAAGCTCATCGCCCACGGTGCCACCCGCGAAGAAGCCCGTCGCAAATTGCTGCGGGCGGTCCAGGACAGCGTGCTGCTGGGGCTGAAAAGCAATCAACGCCTGCTTGCCAGCCTGCTGGAACATCCGCAGTTCGCCAGCGGTGATTTCAGTACCGGGTTCATCGCGCAGCACTTCACCGATCACGCCTGCCTGCATCCCGAAACCCCTGGCGCGCACCACTTGGCCATCGCCGCCGCCCTGTTCTATCAGGCTGCGGCGCAGGCTCACCTGGCCTCGCTTGGCGGTTGGCGCAACAACGCCAGCGTGCCGCTGCACTATCGCATCGGCCTTGAGGATCAGGACTGGCCGGTAGCGTTGCAGGCGATCCCGGGCGAGCCGTTGCGCATTCAGGTCGCCGAGCGCAGCCTCGAACTGAAGATCATCCACAGCGACGGACGCTGGGCCATCCTGGAAATCGAAGGCGTTCGCCAACGCCACGCTTATCGCCTGGAGGCCGGGCGTCTCTGGCTGTTTACCCGACCGGGCAGTCTGCAGTTCGTGGATCGCACCCAGGCGCAGGTTACCGGCCAGGCCAGTGTCAGCTCCGGCACCCTCAAGGCACCGATGGACGGGGCGATTGTCGACGTCCTGGTCAACGAAGGCAGCCAGGTGACCAAGGGCCAACTGCTGGTGGTACTGGAGGCGATGAAAATGGAGCACCCATTGAAATCGGGCATCGACGGTGTTCTCAAGCGCTTGCAAGTCAAAGTCGGGGATCAGGTGAAAAACCGGCAGATTCTATTGGAGGTCGAATAAGGCGCTAGGCGGAACCGCCGGGGTTGGCTACGCTCAAAGCTATCAGGACGCGGATACCAGGAACCCTGCAATGCCTCATTGGCTGGTCATTGATCTGGAGGCCACCACCGATGAGGGTGGATGGCCCGTAACAGATATGGAAATCATTGAAATCGGCGCCACTCTGGTGGACCGCAAGGGGCGTGAACTTGACCAGTTCCAGCGCTTCGTCCGCCCTGTGCGGCGGCCGTTGCTGACGCCGTTTTGCCGCGAGCTGACGCACATCACCCAAGCCAACATCGATGCCGCGCAACCGCTGGGCGAAGTCTGGCCGGCGTTCGAACGCTGGCTCGGCCAACACCACACGCGACTTGAGGGCTGGGCCAGTTGGGGCGATTACGATCGCAAACAACTGCTTCAGGATTGGCAGCAACTGGGACTCGCCAGCATGCTGGCCAACGTGCCGCACATGAACCTCAAACAGCGTTTTGCCAAGGCCAGGCGCCTGGAACGTCCGTTGGGATTAAACGGCGCGTTGCAACTGGCCGGCTTGCAGTTCAACGGCCAACAACACCGGGCGCTGGAAGATGCGCGCAATACCGCACGCCTGCTGCCGCTGGTTCTGCCGCTTTAGACAGGTGACGACGCCAAGGGCCTTGTGCATACTGGCCGGCCCTTTTTAGCCCTTTTCGAGGAATCGCCCATGTTTAAAGTCAACGAGTACTTCGACGGCACCGTCAAGTCGATCGCCTTTGGCACCGCAGAAGGTCCAGCGACCATCGGCGTCATGGCTCCGGGCGAGTACGAATTCGGCACCAGCCAGCGTGAAATCATGCACGTGGTCAGCGGCGCATTGACCGTCAAACTGCCCGACAGCAGCGACTGGGAAACCTTCGCCGCCGGCAGCCAGTTCAACGTGCCGGCCAACAGCAAGTTCCAGCTGAAAGTCGCCGTCGACACCGCCTACCTGTGCGAATACCGCGGCTAAAACCCGCAGGCTTCACTGCAATAAAAAATGCCCGTGTTTTTCGACACGGGCATTTTTTATTCTGCGCAAAATTACTCGAGGATCTCCACCGGCATGCCGACTTCGAGTCGTCCGTTGCCGTCGTTGACCAGATTCTGGCCGAACATTGCACCGTCTGCCTGCGAGCGATACTTCTGCAAGGTGGCCAAGGGTTCGCGATCATCGCTGCGCTCCCCGGTTTGCGGGTCAATGGTGGTCAGGATGCAGCGTGAACAGGACTTGACCACGCGGAACTCGACCTCGCCGATACGGATACGCTTCCAGCCGTCCTCGGCGAACGCTGCACTGCCTTCGATCACCAGGTTCGGCCGGAAACGCAGCATCTCCAACGGGCGCCCGACCCGTTGCGACAAGTCCTCGAGAGAGGCCTGACCAATCAGTAACAGCGGATAGCCATCGGCGAACGCCACCTGGTCGTCATCCTTGCCGTAGCCAGCTTCCGTCATCCGCGCCCGATCCAGTGGCACTTGCACCAGGCGTGTCGGTTTGCCGATGAACTGGCTGACCCAGGCCCCTGCTTCATCGCCTGCATCGGGGACGCGCAAGGTATCGCGCCAGATGGTCACGCCACGCAGTTGTGCATCGCTACCGGGCAAGGCAATGTCGATCGGCGAATGGCCGGGAGCATTCAGGGTCAGGCCACCCTTGGCATTCCACAACGCCGACAACTGGCTCATCTGCGCCACCGCACGCTGGGTCAGGAAACGACCGCTGGCCTCATCCACCAGCATCCAGCGGCGATCGCCGTCCAGCCCCAGCTTGTCGAGGCCGACTTGCTGCAAGTCCTCGCCCTTGCCGGATTTCAACGGATAACGATAAAGCGCGCTCAGACGCAACATGACCAGCTCCCTGTGGGCAAAAATGCCACCCTATACGAGCTTGGTCAGCGAATCAAAGTGCAAAAACCCTGCAGGAGCTCGCTCGCTCGCGAAAAACCCAAGGACGCCGCTGGGCTCCGGTTTACGCGTTATCGTTCAAGACCATCGCGAGCGAGCTCGCTCCTACATCCTACAGGTTGACCATGGCCTGATCAGGCCGGTACTTCGTCGAGCATCAAACGCTGACGCACCACGTCGACGAGTTTGTCCGGCTGGAATTTGGAGAGGAAATTGTCGCAGCCGACCTTTTTCACCATCGAGTCGTTGAAGCTGCCGGACAGCGAGGTGTGCAGCACCACGTACAAGCCACGCAGGCGTGGGTCGTTACGGATCTCGGTGGTCAGGCGATAGCCATCCATTTCCGGCATTTCCGCATCGGTGAAGACCATCAGCAGTTTTTCGGTCATGTCCACGCCGGTATCAGCCCAGGCCTTGAGCATGTTCAAGGCCTTCAACCCGTCGCTGGCAATATGCATCTTCACGCCCAGCTGTCCCAGGGTATCGCGCAATTGCGCCAGGGCCACGTTCGAGTCATCCACCAGCAGCACCTCACGGCCACGGGCACGTTCCAGCACCGGATCTTCGAGCTTGTCGCGGGAGACTTTGGCGTTGTACGGGACGATTTCGGCCAGAACCTTTTCGACGTCGATGATTTCCACCAGTTGATCATCAACCTTGCTGATGGCCGTCAGGTAGTGCTGGCGACCGGCGCTGCTCGGGGGCGGCAGGATGGCTTCCCAGTTCATGTTGACGATCCGGTCCACGCCACCGACCAGGAAGGCCTGAACCGAACGGTTGTATTCGGTGACGATAATCGTGCTGCCAGGTCCCGGCACCAACGGGCGCATGCCAATGGCCTGGGAAAGGTCGATCACCGGCAGGGTCTGGCCACGCAGGTTGACCACGCCGCACACAAAAGGATGCCGCTGCGGCATCAGCGTCAACTTTGGCAGCTGCAGGACTTCCTGTACTTTAAAGACGTTGATCGCGAACAATTGCCGTCCGGCGAGCCGGAACATGAGAATTTCCAGGCGATTCTCACCCACCAGTTGCGTGCGTTGGTCTACCGTGTCGAGAATGCCGGCCATCAATGACTCCAGGTCTTGTTCGGATGAATTCACTCAAGGAAGGTTATCGGCTGTTTTTGCCGAAGCTTGACCCTCTCTAAAATGCCATGCCCGGCCATTGATGTCACATTAACATCATGCTTTACTGGCGCGGTGATTACATCTGCTGCACTTCTGCAACCCCGCGACCATTGTTTGTGCGAAAGGTTCCCCTGCGTAAGGGATTCCCCTATCAATAATCAGGCGCAACCTGATATTCGCAATATCCGATAGCCATTAATGTGACGCCATTCTCATTGCATGAACGGAGTCAGGCTTTTGTGTGCGATCGCAAGTCAGTGGCCAACCACCCTCTCGTGTTCCCCAGCCTGCTTCCGGGCCAGCCGCAATTCGTTCATCCGACGACTCGGTAATGCCGGAGTTCCGACCGCCCTCGTCGACACACACGATATCCCCTCATTTGACATGACGTTGTGGAGATAAGTATGCCGAACGATCGTAAAGAGTGGGCCCAGCGGCTCACGGGGTTTCTTGTCGAGGCTGAAACACTCCTGGCTAAAACCGAGGAATGCCTGAGTCATCTGCAGTTGATCAGCAATGACAAGGACGCCATCGACTGTTTGCTCAGCACGCTGCTCAAGCTGGCCAACAAGGCTGATGCCCTGGCGTTGGCGGCCGTGTCTGAATTTTCTCTGCATATTCATGGCCTGCTGAACCACGCACAGAACACCATGAGTCTGCACGACGAGGCGCTGAGTGCCCTGAAAGACTGCCTGACCCTGGTTGCCTGGCAACTCGAGCTCATCGACCAGACCACCGGACAGCTCAGTCTCGACGACAGCGAGCAGGTCACCCTGATCGAAGCCTTTGCCTTTCAGGTCGGGCAAAGCCGGTTTCAACCACCTGTCAACTCCAGGCCCTTCACCCTCGTATCCTATTCAGAGCGACAGGCCTGAACTTGCCAAACCATGCCGCATGGCGTGTTTTGGTTATCAATACCGCGCTGTAACTTGAGTGCGCACATGTCGCAAATGAATATTTCGTAGCTATAAGCGACACATTTAAACAACCGGCATTTTTCGACGGTAACAACCCACTTGTTCCATTATGGAAGCATCGTCAAAACGACTGGATTCCTGACTTTTCGGACATACATACGGACGCGACCAACGGTATCTTAAGTGCTACTATGCCGCCTGTTAGTTGACGCCAATTAATGGCAGTGTGATCGCAGCCGAATACAGGTCGCTGCAGTTCGCAGCTGAACTCGTCGGCGCTCCACATAAAAAAACAGGGGCCTGTCAGCCAGCATGACCGGTCAGCCCGCAGCGAACATCCATTGGCTCCATCTGCTATGCACGCCAGCCTCAAGTCAATCGCCACGTGGCCACCCTCCCGAGCAAATGCACGCACATTCACGCTGTTGCTATGCGCCTGCTCGACCCTCGGCAGCTTGCTGGTCCATGGCTTGTCCATTCCGTTGCCCCTGTCATTGCTGGTGCTCAACGTTGCGGCGCTGACCAGTGTTGCCGTGCAGTACTGCCTCTCGCGCAAATCGATCAAATTCCAGCCTCAGGAACTGGCGGACCGGCTGTTGCAGGTCCAGGAAAACGAGCGTCACCGGCTGAGCCGCGAACTGCATGACGACATCGGTCAATTGCTGACCGCCGCCAAACTGCAAAGCGACTGGCTCAAACGCCGGATGCCCGAAGAGCTCCAGGGACAATGCGCGGTCCTCTGCGACACGCTGGAAGAAACCCTGGCCAAAGTTCGTGACGTATCCGCCATTCTCAATCCCCGGCAGTTGACCAGCCTTGGGCTGGAAGCCAGTCTGCGGGCACACCTGCTCAAGACCCTGGCCAACACCCCGGTGCACTGGAGCCTGGAATGCCAGCAGCGCCTGACCGGCATACCGGAGGAAATGGCCGTGGCGGCTTTCCGTATTACCCAGGAAGCGGTCACCAACATCCTGCGACATGCCCAGGCCAAGAACCTGCTCGTATGCCTGCAGCGCCTGCCCCAAGGCCTGAAGTTGCAGATCAGCGATGATGGTCAGGGTTTCGCGCCCGCAACAGACCCTGGTCGTGAAGGGCAGCGCGGTATGGCCGGGATGTCGGAACGGATCGATCAACTGGGCGGCACACTGACCGTTACCAGCGAGCCGGGCAAAGGCACTCAAATCGAAGCTCTTTTTCCCTGGGCGCCCCGTGCGCTCGAACGGGCCAGTTCGAATAAGGTTATGCATTGACTTGTAATTTACTACTGGTGGATGACCACTCGCTGATCAGGGCTGGCGTGCGCGCCCTGGTAATGGATCTGCCCGGCTATGCCGTCATCGGTGAGGCCAGTGACGGCTCGCAGCTGCTCGAAATGGTTGGGCATCTGTCCCCGGACATTATCCTGCTGGATATTTCGATGCGCCAGACCGGCGGCCTCGAAGCCTTGCAGCAACTCAAGCGGGTGCGCCCGCAGAGCAAGGTCCTGATCCTCTCGATGCACACCGACCCAGCCCTGATCATGCAGGCGCTGGAGTCCGGAGCCCATGGCTACCTGCTCAAGGACACCACGGCGACCGAACTCGAGCACGCGCTGGAAGCCTTGCGCAACAACGAGCGCTATCTGAGCCCGGCCATTGCCCACACTGTGATCACTCAGGCACTGACCCGAAACCAGAAGCACCCACCCGAACCTGCCGACTCGCACAACCTGACGGCACGTCAACTGGAAATCCTGCGGTTGATCGTTCGCGGAAAATCCACCCGAGAGATCGCCAACGGCCTGGGGTTGAGCGTCAAGACCGTCGAAACCCACCGCTCGCAGATCATGAAGCGCTTGCAGATCTACGATGTGGCCGGCCTGGTGTTGTTTGCCGTGCGTGAACAAATCATCAGCCTCGATGACTAGGCACTTCACTGTCGCGTAACAACGGCGAATTCTCAGGCAGATGCACGAGTAACGCCGCCGGGCGAACCGAGAAACGCAGGCTGTCCCCTTCCAGTGGTTCACCATCAAGGTTGATGTACAGCCCTTCCGAAACCTTGATCTCGACCCAGGGCAGGCGCGCCCGAACAAACATGCTGTCGATGCCAAAGCCTTCGGTCAGCAGGTTTTTCAAAGTACTGACCACCTCCTGCGGTGCCGGCAGGATGCTGATATCCAGCAAACCGTCATCAACCAGTGCCTGCGGGCACAATTCCCGCCCGCCTCCGGCCTGCCGACCATTGCCGATGCCCAGTGCCAGCAGATCGCCGCGCCAGTGAAAGTCCGGCCCCTGCAATTCACCGTACGCAGTATGCAGCTCATTGAAGCGTGACAAGCCGGTGAACAGATACGCCGCACCGCCGAGGATTTTCTTCAGATCCTCCGGGGTGTTCGCGGTGACATGACTGCCGAACCCACCGGTCGCCATGTTCAGGAATATCTGCCCATCAACCTCCCCCAGATCAATGGCAGTCGGCACGCTATCAAGCAACTCCAGCGCCTGATCGGGTTCCAGGGACACACCCGCCGCACGCGCAAAATCATTGGCGGTACCTAGTGGCATTAATACCAGGCTGGCTTTTATCGAATGCTCCGCCATAGCCTCGGCAATATCGCGCAAGGTGCCATCGCCACCACCGGCAATGATGTATCGATACCCGGCCGCCAACGCTTCGCCCACCAGCCTTTGCGCATCGCCGGCTTCCCAGGTCAATCGAACAGCCAGCTCCCGACCTCGCTCACGCTGGCTTTCGACGGCGGTGCGAACCGCCTCGTTGAGCGCTTGCTTGCCATGCAGAATCAATAGCGCCTTGCGATCGCTCATTACTCACTCCCGGTTTGAATGGCATCTGGGAGATGTTGACCGCGAAGGCTCCGGTAAAAGTCGCCAGAAATCGAATTATTTCCAGTCGGAAAGTCTTGGCCCCCACACGGCAGGACTTTTCTTACAAAACGTTAGGAATCGGCTCAATTGACCGAAAATCTGAATTGGTAGACTTTGAGGATCCAGCTGGACATCACAAGGACGTGCCATGCAACACCAAAACCTCGCATCACCGGCCATCCTGGTCTTGCCGCTCGCAGATAACAAAAATACAGGCCATCGAGCTGAATGCCGCAACAGCACAAAAGCCACGGGAGAAGTTGATATGGAACCTCGCGTCACCGAGCTGGAAACACACCTCAAGTGCATACGCCGGGACATTGAAGAAGCCCGGGATGACGTCAAATCCATCAGGCACCGGCTTGTCTATTCCGCCTGCGGAACAGCCGTGATCCTCTGTCTCCTTGGCTGGATCGCCAATAGCCGTTTCGAGCAGGTTATTTCATTGCTTCTGGCGCATTGAGTGCCCCCCCACACAAGACCCGACTCAATCAACCGGGTCTTGTGTGACAAAGCCGCTGAAGCTATCAGCTCAGGACTTCGCTCAGCGGAATGAAGAAAACGCTATCGCCCTGAGCCAGCGTGCGACCTTCCAGGACCTCTACCAGTCCATCAGCCCAGGCAGCGCTGCGCAGAACACCGGAACTCTGGTTTTTGTAGATCGTCGCCCTGCCGCTTTCCAGCCGTCCGCGCAAATACTCACGCCGATTGCCTGGCTGGAGCCAGTCAAACCCTGCCGGCACCTGCACCTTCAGCGGCTCAACGTCCATTACCCCCTGACGGCGCAAGAGATAGGGCCTGGTCAACAAGGCAAAGGTCACGAGGGTCGATGCGGGATTGCCCGGCAAGCCAATCACCGGCACACCGCGAAAATGCCCGAACGTCAGCGGTTTACCGGGCTTGATGGCGAGTTTCCAAAGCGTCAGTTCGCCCTCCTCGCGCAAGGCGATGCCCAGAAAATCGGCTTCCCCCACCGATACGCCACCGGTCGAGAGGATCAGGTCGACATCTTTCAACTCACCTAATCGGGTGCGAGTGGTTTCCAGATTGTCCGGCAGAATTCCCGCGTCGACGACCTCACACCCCAAACGCTGCAACCAGCTGCACAACAACACCCGGTTGCTGTTGTAGATCTGTCCTGGCCCCAGCGCCTGCCCCGGCTCAATCAACTCGTCGCCGGTAGACAGCACCGCCACGCGCACCTTTCGAACCACCTCCAGCTCAGCGCATCCCAGGGAGGCAGCCAATCCTTGCTCGATCGGCCCCATCTGCGTACCTGCTGGCAGAATCAGCTCGCCGACAGTGGTTTCCTGGCCTTGCGGACGGATGTTCTGGCCTTGGGTCAAGGCTTGAGTGAAACGTACTCGCTCATCGGCCTGAACCTCGGCGTTCTCCTGCATCTCGACGCAATCGGCACCGGCGGGAACTGGTGCCCCGGTGAAAATGCGCGCACAGGTTCCTGGCTGCAACGGATCGGGGGCCTGGCCGGCAAACACCTTCTGACTGACCGGCAACGGCTCTCCCGTCCAGTCGACCATGCGCAAGGCATAACCATCCATGGCACTGTTGGGCCAGGGCGGCAGATCAAGCGTCGATACCATATCTTGCGCCAGTACACGCCCCTGTACCTGCGCCAACGGCAAGCGTTCACGCTCGACAATCCTTGAGGCCTCGGCCATTTCCAGCAAGCGCGCCAACGCCTGCTCGACAGGCATCAGGCTGCCAGACTTGCCAGGCTTACCCACGGGATTCACAAGGCGCGGCCTGTTTCAAATGAGGCACGAAATTGCACGGCCGATGCCGCGCATCCAGCTGCTCGGCCAAAATGCCGTCCCAAGCGGTGCGCACGGCATTGGTCGAGCCCGGCAAGCAGCAAACCAGCGTGCCGTTGGCCAGACCGGCCAATGCCCGGGACTGAACGGTCGAGGTACCGATATCGGCAACCGAGATCTGACGGAACAGCTCGCCAAATCCATCGACCTGTTTGTCCAGCAGGCACGCGACGGCTTCCGGCGTGCTGTCACGTCCGGTAAAACCGGTGCCGCCGGTGATCAGCACCACCTGCACGACATCGTCGGCAATCCAGTTGGCGACTTGCGCGCGAATTTTGTACAGGTCATCTTTGAGCAACACCCGGGCGGCCAGGTAATGACCGGCAGCGGTCAAGCCATCGACAAAGACCTGACCTGAGGTGTCGGTTTCCAGTGTGCGGGTATCGCTGACAGTCAGCACTGCAATATTCAGCGGTGCGAAAGGTACATCAGCCTTGGCTTTCATAGGCTCGTCCAGTTGTAGGAGAAACAGCCCGGTGTTATATCACAGCGCTCCGTTTTTTCGCCGCCCCCATGGAGGCTTGCCATGACCACGAATTCACAATTGCCACCCTGCTCCATTCTGCTCCTGGCGGGCGGCCGCGGCCAACGTATGGGGGGGCGGGATAAAGGGTTGCTGGACTGGCACGGCGAACCGCTGATTGTGCATCTGCATCGCAAGACCCGCCCGCTGACCGATGACCTGATCATCTCCTGCAATCGTAACCCTGAGAAGTACGCCCCCTACGCCGACCAATTGGTCCACGATGATGAAGGTGACTTCCCCGGGCCGCTGGCCGGTATTCGCGCAGGCCTGAAAGCTGCTCGCCATACCCATCTGCTGGTCATGCCCTGTGACGTTCCGGGCATTGATGCGGCGCTGATCGACAATATGCGCGAGGCCGCCAACCTGCATCCGGACAAGCCGCTGATGGTGCGGCATGATCACCACTGGGAGCCGTTGTTGTGTGTGATTCCCGTGCTACACAGGGCAGCATTCGAAAATGCCTGGAACGAGGGTGAGCGCAGCCCTGGCCGGTTGATGCGCAATCTCGGCGCGACCGCGCTGCAATGCCCCGACAACGACCCTCGGCTGGCAAATCTCAACACGCCGGAACTTTTAAGCGGTCATGACACTGTGTCAGACTGATATTGATCAGGAACTTGCGCGGACGCTGCACGTCTCAAGTTCAGCAACCACAGAATTCTTATTCGGAGACACAACTCATGACTCAACGGACCCTCGCCACTTTCATGCTCGCACTGGGCCTTGCCACCCTCGCCGGTTGTGCATCGCCTACAGTGATCACCTTGAATGACGGTCGCGAAATCCAGGCCGTCGACACGCCGCAATTCGACAAGGATTCCGGTTTCTACGAATTCGAACAGCTCGACGGCAAGCAGACCCGCATCAACAAAGATCAGGTTCGGACCGTCAAGGAGCTGTAATCCCGAGGCCGCCGGATACAGAAAAGCCCGCTTGATGCGGGCTTTTTCATGCCTGGAGAACAGCGCTTCAGGATCGCTTCCCGATCACCATTGCAGGGTGATTTCACTCTCGAACTCACGCGCCTGGCCCGTGACCGGATCGATAAACTTCAGCCCCTGAGCCAGCAACTTCAAAGGATTGGCGTAGTCATCCTGCGCATCCTTGAGCACCTCGGGGTAAAACGGGTCGTTGCAGATAGCGGCTCCCAACACCGCCATATGTACCCGTAGCTGATGTTTCTTGCCCGTCACCGGGTAAAGACCATAACGCCAGAGCTCCCCCTGTTTCTCCCTGACTTCGACCGCCGTCTCGGTATTGCTGACCCCCGGGCCTTCCTGCATGCGGAAGAACGGTTCGCCATCGACCAGTCGGCTTTTATGCACCAACGGAAAAGCCAGGCCGGGCAGCGCCTTTGCGATGGCCTCGTAGCGCTTTTCGATCTGCCGGGTTGGAAACAACGACTGATAAGCCGAACGGGTCTGCGGATTGGCGGAAAACAGCACCAGCCCCGCGGTGTGCCGGTCGATGCGATGCAATGGCACCAGGTGCGGATTGTCCAGGCGACGGATCAAGCGCCGGAGCAGCGTTTGTTCGACGTATTCGCCAGCCGGGGTCACCGGCAGGAAATGCGGCTTGTCGGCGACCACCAGATGCTCATCCGCGTACAGAATCGACTCGATCACCGGGATCGGTTTTTCATCCGGCACTTCGCGAAAATAATGAATCCGCAAACCTTCCCTGTAGGCCAGGTCGAGGGCAATCGGCATGCCCTGCCCATCGAGGACCCGGCCACGGGCAATTCTGTCCAGCCATTGTTCACGACCGATGGCGCTGAAATGCTCGCACAGGCAATCGACAACGGTCTGCCACGGGCCAGGTGGCAAGTAGAGCGTACTGGCCTGACTGTGTGCCGCGGAAAAAGAAGAAGTGGACATACGAAAGCTCTAACCTCAGTGCAGAGCGGCATTATCCAACAGCAAGGGGAATGAACCTAGGGGGCGTTCTCAATTAGTTTTCCCGGCGCGGCGTGAAAACTAATTGAGAACGCCCCCTAAGATTCCTCAAGCCGTGATCTGCGCGCGCGCCGCCGCTTCGGTGTACTCCTTGAGCCAGCGCAGTACATCGACCGCCTCCCAGCGGGCCGGATCATACAGGGCGTACAACAATCCCTGATAACCCACGACATCGAGTTGCCGGTGATAACCCGCGCGTTGAAACAAGGCTTCGATTTCTGCGAAACAGGTATTGAAATGCGTTTTGTTGAAGGGCGTTTTCCCCTCGGTCACCAGACCATCCAGGCGCAACTCAAGGACAGCCTCGCGCACGACGTCCGCGGACATCCGGTTCACGCTATTCTTCAACTGTTCGACATTGACCACGATTCATCCCTCTCACGCCCGGGCTTGCCTGCTCACTCCTGAAAATCAGGAACGGCAAGACAGGCACTTCGAATAACTGTATACGCATACAGTATCCGATCAACACCGAATAAGCCAAGGGGATCAATCGTAAAGTTCGACAGGCGGGACACGCCACCAACGCAAAAACCGCTCAACCCAGGAACGCCACCACCTGATCGGCACTGAAAGGCCAGCCCAGTTCAGCACCGGTATCGACTCGCCGCAACACCGGAATTCGCAGGCTGTAGGCTGCGAACCATGTTTCATTGTCAGCGATATCCACCAGCTCCACCAGCAGGCCGCGCTCGACGAATTCCATCAACATGGCTTCGGCTACTTCACAGAGATGGCATCCAAGGGTGCCGAACAGCTGACATTCGGGAAGCATGAGCGCTCAACCAGAAAATGAAGTGATCATTCTAGGCCTGCCCCGAAAAACCGTCGAGCCATTGCGGCCCCTGTCATGATGCCGCCGACCATAAAAGACCTGAGTCAGTCCTGGCTCACGGCGCCGATCTTGTGGATCGACAGGTCCGCGCCGTAATACTCCTCTTCCTGACTCAGGCGCAATCCATTCAGCGCCTTGATCACGCCATACACCGCAAACCCGCCGGCCAGCGCCACAGTGATGCCCAGCGCAGTGCCGATCAACTGGCTGATCAGGCTGACCC
>NZ_JAHBDE010000027.1:0-62865 GCF_019956175.1 Pseudomonas sp. BF-R-30
CGAAGGCGGTGTGTCAGCCAATATCCAGGTTGCTGACACACCGCCTTCGCGAGCAAGCCCGCTCCCACAGGGTTCAGTGTTAGCCAGTGCTTAGCGACGCCCCAGCAACAACCCCACCACTAGGCCAAACCCGGCGGAAATCGCCACGGTTTGCCATGGATGCCCGCCGATATAGGTTTCAGTGGCCTCGACCGCGGGCAGGGTGCGGTCGCGTACGCTGCTCACCGAATCCCCTGCCTGTCGGAGTTTCAGGGCGATTTGTCCACGAAGGGTCTCTGCTTCTTCCCCGACCAGCGAGGCGCTGCTTTTCAGCAGCTTTTCCGATTCTTCGATCAGCGTTTGAAGTTCGCTGAAGGCTTGATCCTTGATTTGATCTTCGGCGGCTTGCGCGGCGGTTTTGCGGGCCATTGAAGTACTCCTTGCAGGTAAGTGGACAGTGAACAATGGAGTCTGCCGTCGTCGGAAAAGTTGCAGCTATTTTGCCCGGGGAGGCCATCTTGCTGAAAAACCGGCGCAGGACCTTTCGTCCTACAGTGTAAGATGTCGCCTATTTTACGCAGCAGGAAATTCCCATGAGCTTCAATCTGGCCGACAAACCCCTCGCCGAGCGCGCAGCGCTTGAAGACGAGAAATCCCGTCTGTTCGAACTCTGGCAAAACAACCTGGGCAAGGCCAAGGGTGAGGCTGCGCGGTTGTTTGGCGAACGGGCCAAGCGCAAAGGCAAATGGGCCGAATGGGTGCGCGCCGAACTGGACGGCATGTCGCCGCCGGAATACGCCAACATGGTGCGCAGTGAAGTCAATCGCCTGATGGCGGCCAACAAGTAACAACGGCTGTCAGGCGAAACTCGCGACGATTGCCTCGCGCACTTTCAAGAGCACCGGGTCGAGCTGGGTGCTGGTCCGCCAGCCCAGTTCGATCGGGTAGCGCGGCAACGCCAGGGGGCAGGGCAGCAGCGCCAGCCCGCTGAGCGTTGCGATGCTTTGGGCGGCATGAGCCGGAATGGTCGCCACCGCCCGACTGCCTTTTAGCAAGTGCGGCAACGCGGCAAAATGCGTGGTCGAGGCGCACACCCTCCGGCTCAGCCCCAGCGCCGCCAATCCCTCATCGGTAATCCCGATAAAACCGCCGGACGACACCAGAATGTGTTCGCGGGCCACAAACTCCTCGAGACCGATGCTCTGCTGGCCCTCGACCAGGCTCGACGGGTCCACCAGGCACAGATAGCCACCTTCCCCCAGCACCTGACGGCTGAGCAGCCGCTCGGCAAACCCGCCCGCGGCAATCGCCAGGTCGATACTGCGCTCCATCAACGCCTGGGCGACGATCTGGCTGTGGGTCTGGCGGAAAATCAGCCGCAGTTTCGGCGCGCAACGGGCGATCTCTTCGATCAGCCGCCGGCCGTAGGCAATCTCGAAATCATCCGACATGCCGACCGTGACCGAGCGACCTTCGTACTGTTGCGCAGCCGGATCGACCATCGCCAGGCTCTGCCGGCATTTGTTCAGGGCATCGCTGACCACCGGTTTGAGCTGATTGGCCTTGAGCGAGGGGGCCAGGCCGCGTCCGGTGCGCACGAACAGCTGATCGCCATACAGCTCGCGCAAGCGACGCAAGGCCGCGCTGACGGCCGATTGCGTCACACCCAGGCGCAGCGCGGCACGGCTGGCGCTGGACTCTTCGTGCAGTGCTTCGAAGACTTTGAGCAGGTTGAGGTCGACGTCGGTGATATTCATTTGGTTCATATCATTCAGCAGTGAATCGGTCTTTATTGATGATTGCCTGACACCGGAGAATGAGCAACACCTGATGCGAATGGAGTTTCCAAGATGCCCAAATCAATTGTCGCGGCCCTGCAGATCGGCGCCTTGCCCGGCGGCAAGGCTGAAACCCTGGAACAGATCCTGTCCTATGAAAACGCAATCATCGAATCCGGCGCCGGGTTGGTGGTGATGCCGGAAGCGCTGCTGGGCGGTTATCCCAAAGGCGAAGGCTTTGGTACGCAATTGGGCTATCGCCTGCCGCAAGGGCGCGAAGCCTTTGCCCGCTATTTTGCCAATGCCATCGACGTACCCGGCGCGGAAACCGAGGCGCTGGCGGCACTCTGCGCTCGCACCGCAGCCAATCTGGTGATCGGCGTGATCGAGCGCGCCGGCAGCACCTTGTACTGCACCGCGCTGTACTTCGATCCGCAGGCCGGGCTGGTGGCCAAACATCGCAAACTGATGCCCACCGGCACCGAGCGGCTGATCTGGGGCAAGGGCGATGGCTCGACCTTGCCGGTGATCGACAGCCAGGTCGGGCGTGTCGGTGCGCTGGTGTGCTGGGAAAACATGATGCCCCTGCTGCGCACGGCGATGTACGCCAAAGGCGTGGAGGTATGGTGCGCGCCGACCGTGGACGAACGGGAGATGTGGCAAGTCAGCATGCGCCACATTGCCCATGAGGGGCGCTGTTTCGTGGTCAGCGCCTGCCAGGTCCAGGCATCGCCCCAGGCCCTGGGCCTGGACATCGCCAACTGGCCGGCGGATCGACCGTTGATTGCCGGTGGCAGTGTGATCGTAGGTCCCATGGGCGACATCCTCGCCGGACCGTTGCGCGACAGTGCCGGGCTGCTCACTGCGCAAATCGACACCGACGACCTGGTGCGCGCCCGCTACGACTATGACGTGGTCGGCCACTACGCGCGGCCGGATGTGTTCGAACTGACCGTGGACGAACGCGCCAGGCCCGGGGTGCGCTTCACCTCCTGATGCCCAGCGGGCTTTGGCCAAAGCAGTCAGACAACTTGATAGCTTTGACCATTGCCCGGTAACCCGCGCAGAGCGAGTATTTCCCTGTTGATTACGGTTCCCCCCAACCTAATAAAAAACACAGTGGGATTCTGGCAATGCGCGATTACTTGTCTGCTACTTCTCAGTTCAATTATCAGCACACCGTCGATGCCGCGCTCGCGGGCGACTTGACGGCCCTCAACGCCTGTGTCGAATGCTGTGACCGGCATGCCTTGCCGGGTCGCATCGCGCTGTTCTGGGAAGGACGCGATGGCACTGGTGCTTCGTACACCTTCACCGACCTGCAGGACAAGGCCGCGCGTTTCGCCAACTACCTGCTGGCCCAGGGCGTGAAGAAAGGCGACAAGGTCGCCGGCCTGTTGCCCCGCAATATCGAACTGTTGATCACCGTGTTCGCCACCTGGCGCATCGGCGCGGTGTATCAACCGCTGTTTACCGCATTCGGCCCCAAGGCCATCGAGCACCGCCTGGGCTGCTCTGGCGCCAAAGTGGTGGTGACCGATGCAGTGAACCGGCCGAAACTCGCCGAAGTCGCCGATTGCCCGGCCATCGTGACTGTCACCGGTGCCAAAGGGCAGGGCCTGGTGCATGGCGATTTCAGTTTCTGGGCCGAACTGGCCAACTATTCCGCCGCCTGTGAACCGGTGCTGCTGACCGGCGAAGATCCGTTCCTGCTGATGTTCACCTCGGGCACCACCGGCCCGTCGAAAGCGCTGTCGGTGCCACTCAAGGCCATCGTAGCGTTCCAGAGCTACACCCGCGATGCGGTGGATCTGCGCCCGGAAGACGCCTTCTGGAACGTCGCCGACCCGGGCTGGGCCTACGGCATTTATTTCGGTGTCACGGGGCCAATGTCCATGGGCCATCCGATCACCTTTTACGATGGCCCGTTCACCCTCGAAAGCACCTGCCGGGTAATCAACAAGTACGGGATCACCAACCTCACCGGTTCGCCCACGGCCTACCGCTTGCTGATTGCCGGCGGCGATGAATTCGCCAAGTCGATCAAGGGCAAGCTGCGTATCGTCAGCAGCGCCGGTGAGCCACTGAACCCGGAAGTGATCCGCTGGTTCGCCGATAACCTCGACGTGGTCATCCACGACCACTACGGCCAGACCGAACTGGGCATGGTGCTGTGCAACCACCACGGCCTGGAGCACCCGATTCACATGGGCGCCGCCGGTTTTGCCTCGCCGGGCCACCGTATTGTGGTACTGGACGACGACTACAAGGAACTCGGCGTTGGGCAGCCGGGCATCCTGGCTATCGACCGCAGCCAGTCGCCGATGTGCTGGTTCGCCGGCTACGAAGGCGGGCCGACCAAGGCCTTTGTCGGCAACTATTACCTGAGTGGCGACACCGTGGAGTGGAACCCGGACGGCAGCATCAGCTTCGTCGGTCGCAGTGATGACGTGATCACCACCTCCGGCTACCGGGTAGGTCCCTTCGACGTGGAAAGTGCGCTGATCGAACACCCGGCCGTGGTCGAGGCCGCTGTGGTCGGCAAGCCCGATCCGGAGCGCACCGAACTGGTCAAGGCGTTCGTCGTGCTCAGCCCGCAATACCGCGCCGCCTCCGAGTTGGCCGAAGAGCTGCGCCAGCACGTGCGCAAGCGTCTGGCGGCGCACTCGTATCCCCGTGAAATCGAATTTGTCAGCGAATTGCCGAAAACCCCCAGCGGCAAATTGCAGCGCTTTATCTTGCGCAACCAGGAAATCGCCAAGGCTCAAGAGGCCGCGGCGAAGAACCTTCCAGCTTGAATCCAGGGAATTAATGATGCAGATCCAGAACAAGATTTTTATCGTCACCGGTGGCGCTTCCGGCCTCGGTGCCGCCACCGCCGAGGTGCTGGTCGCCGCCGGCGCCAAAGTGATGCTGGTGGACATGAACGCCGAAGCCGTTGCAGCCCAGGCCCAGCGCCTTGGTGCACAAAGCGTGGTGGCGGACATCAGCAACGAAGCAGCGGCCGAAGCTGCCGTGCAGGCGACGGTCAAGGCCTTTGGTGGCCTCAATGGCCTGGTCAATTGCGCCGGCATCGTGCGTGGCGAGAAGATTCTCGGCAAGACAGGTCCGCATGCACTGGCCAGTTTCAGCCAGGTGATCAACGTCAACCTGATCGGCAGCTTCAACATGCTGCGTCTTGCGGCCGCGGCGATTGCCGAGACCGAAGCGGATGCCGATGGCGAGCGCGGCGTGATCATCAACACCGCGTCTGCCGCGGCTTACGACGGCCAGATCGGTCAGGCGGCTTACTCGGCGTCCAAGGGCGCGATTGTCAGCCTGACCTTGCCGGCGGCCCGTGAGCTGGCGCGCTTCGGCATCCGTGTCATGACGATCGCCCCCGGCATCTTCGAGACGCCGATGATGGCCGGCATGACCCAGGAAGTCCGCGATTCCCTGGCCGCTGGCGTGCCATTCCCGCCGCGTTTGGGCAAACCGGGCGAGTATGCCGGGCTGGTCAAGCATATTATTGAAAACAGCATGCTCAATGGCGAGGTGATCCGTCTCGACGGTGCCTTGCGTATGGCCGCCAAGTAAGGAGGATTTGTCATGACAATGTCCAACGATCCAATTGTTATCGTCAGCGCCGTCCGCACCCCGATGGGCGGTTTCCAGGGCGAACTGAAAAGCCTGACCGCACCGCAACTCGGTGCGGCCGCCATCAAGGCCGCCGTCGAACGTGCCGGTGTTGCCAGTGATAGCGTCGACGAAGTGCTGTTCGGCTGCGTGCTGCCGGCAGGCCTTGGCCAGGCCCCTGCGCGTCAGGCGGCGCTGGGCGCGGGGCTGGATAAATCGACCCGCTGCACCACCCTGAACAAGATGTGTGGCTCCGGCATGGAAGCGGCGATTCTGGCCCATGACATGCTGGTGGCGGGCAGTGCCGACGTGGTGGTTGCCGGTGGCATGGAAAGCATGTCCAACGCGCCTTACCTGCTGGATCGCGCCCGTGCCGGATACCGCATGGGCCATGGTCGGGTGCAGGACTCGATGTTCCTGGACGGCCTCGAAGATGCCTACGACAAGGGCCGCCTGATGGGCACCTTCGCCGAAGAGTGCGCCGAAACCAACGGCTTCAACCGTGAAGCCCAGGACGCGTTTGCCATTGCCTCGACCACTCGCGCGCAACAGGCGATCAAGGACGGCAGCTTCAAGGCCGAAATCGTGCCGCTGACCGTGACGGTCGGTAAAGAGCAGGTGGTGATCAGCAACGACGAGCAACCGCCAAAGGCCAGGCTGGACAAGATTGCTTCGCTGAAGCCGGCATTCCGCGAAGGCGGTACGGTGACGGCGGCCAACTCCAGTTCGATCTCCGACGGTGCCGCCGCGCTGGTGCTGATGCGCCAGTCCCAGGCACAGAAACAAGGCCTGAAACCCTTGGCGGTGATTCATGGCCACGCTGCGTTCGCCGACACCCCGGGCCTGTTCCCGGTGGCACCGATTGGTGCAATCAAGAAGTTGATGAAGAAAACCGGCTGGTCGCTCAATGATGTGGATCTGGTGGAAGTCAACGAAGCCTTCGCCGTGGTCGGCATGGCCGCGATGACTCATCTGGAAATCCCTCACGAGAAACTCAACGTGCACGGCGGCGCGTGCGCCCTCGGGCACCCGATCGGTGCGTCCGGCGCGCGGATTCTGGTGACCCTGCTTTCGGCCCTGCGCCAGAAAGGCTTGAAGCGTGGTGTCGCGGCGATTTGTATCGGCGGTGGTGAAGCGACGGCGATGGCCGTGGAATGCCTCTACTGAAACTGACGCTATCCCATGTGGGAGCGGGCTTGCTCGCGAAAGCGGTGTGTCATCCGACGATGATGTCGACTGACACGGCCACTTCGCGAGCAAGCCCGCTCCCACAGGGTTCTGCGTCGTAACCAGATTTAAGGATTCACCATGATCCCCAATGACGACCAACAACAAATCCGCGACATGGCCCGGGACTTTGCTCAGGAACGGCTGAAGCCCTTCGCTGCCGAGTGGGACCGCGAGCACCGTTTTCCCAAGGAAGCCATCGGCGAAATGGCCGGGCTGGGCTTCTTCGGCATGCTGGTGCCGGAGCAGTGGGGCGGATGCGACACCGGTTACCTGGCCTATGCCATGGCGCTGGAAGAAATCGCCGCCGGCGATGGCGCCTGCTCGACCATCATGAGCGTGCACAACTCCGTGGGTTGCGTACCGATCCTCAACTACGGCACCGATGAGCAGAAAGAGCGCTTCCTCAAACCATTGGCCAGCGGTGCGATGCTCGGTGCCTTTGCGCTGACCGAGCCCCAGGCCGGTTCCGACGCCAGCGGCCTGAAAACCCGTGCACGCCTGGAAGGCGATCATTATGTGCTCAACGGCTGCAAGCAGTTCATCACCTCCGGGCAGAATGCCGGGGTGGTGATCGTGTTTGCGGTGACCGATCCGAGTGCCGGCAAACGTGGCATCAGCGCCTTTATAGTGCCGACCGATTCGCCGGGCTACAAAGTCGCGCGGGTCGAAGACAAGCTCGGCCAGCATGCGTCCGACACCTGCCAGATCCTCTTCGAAGACGTGAAGGTGCCGCTGGCCAATCGTTTGGGCGAGGAGGGCGAAGGCTACAGGATTGCCCTGGCCAACCTTGAAGGCGGCCGCGTCGGCATCGCTTCGCAATCGGTGGGCATGGCCCGTGCCGCGTTCGAAGCGGCGCGCGATTACGCCCGTGAGCGCGAGAGCTTCGGCAAGCCGATCATCGAGCACCAGGCCGTGGCCTTCCGCCTGGCGGACATGGCGACCCAGATCGCCGTGGCGCGGCAAATGGTGCACTACGCCGCCGCTCTGCGTGACAGTGGCAAACCGGCCCTGGTCGAAGCGTCGATGGCCAAGTTGTTCGCCTCGGAAATGGCCGAGAAGGTATGCTCCTCGGCGCTGCAAACCCTGGGCGGTTACGGTTACCTCAACGATTTCCCGCTGGAGCGGATCTACCGCGACGTGCGGGTCTGCCAGATCTACGAAGGCACCAGCGATATTCAGCGCATGGTCATTTCGCGCAACTTATAAGAAGGAGTCCCCTGTGAACTACGAAACGATTTTGCTGGAAACCCACGGCCGCGTTGGCCTGATCACCCTCAACCGTCCACAAGCGCTGAATGCGTTGAATGCGCAGATCGTCAGCGAACTGAACCAGGCCCTCGATGGCTTCGAAGCCGACTCGAACATCGGCTGCATCGTCCTGACCGGTTCGAAAAAAGCCTTTGCCGCCGGTGCCGACATCAAGGAAATGGCGGAGCTGACCTACCCGCAGATCTACATCGACGACCTGTTCAGCGACAGCGATCGTGTGGCCAACCGCCGCAAGCCGATCATCGCGGCGGTCAACGGTTTCGCCCTGGGCGGCGGCTGTGAGCTGGCGTTGATGTGCGATTTCATTCTGGCCGGTGACAACGCCAGATTCGGCCAGCCGGAAATCAACCTCGGCGTGTTGCCGGGCATGGGTGGCACCCAGCGCCTGACCCGCGCCGTGGGTAAGGCCAAGGCCATGGAAATGTGCCTGAGCGGTCGCTTGATCGATGCCGTGGAAGCGGAACGTTGCGGCATCGTGGCGCGTATCGTGCCGAGCGATGAGCTGTTGGATGAAGCGCTGAAAGTCGCCGCGTTGATCGCTAAAAAGTCGTTGCCGATTGCGATGATGGTCAAGGAAAGCGTCAACCGTGCTTTCGAAGTGAGCCTGGCCGAAGGCGTGCGCTTTGAGCGTCGGGTGTTCCATGCGGCGTTTGCGACGCAGGATCAGAAGGAAGGGATGGCGGCGTTCATTGCCAAGCGTGAGGCTGAGTTCCAAGGCAAGTGATGTAGTCACCTTTCGGACGTTTTCGCGAGCAAGCCCGCTCCCACATTGGATCTCAGCGTTTATGAGATCCCCTTGTAGGAGCGAGCCTGCTCGCGAAAAACCTGAGGGCACCGGGTTGATTCAGGTACCCCGCGTTATCGTTGGCCACCATCGCTAGCGAGCTCGCTCCTACAGGTACAGGGCATCAAATCAGGTAGTTCTTCAGCTCGCGGGCAATCACCATCCGCTGAATTTCGCTCGACCCTTCGTAGATCTGCGTGATCCGCGCATCCCGGTAGTACTTCTCCACCGGATAGTCTTCCAGATACCCGTATCCGCCATGAATCTGAATCGCGGAGGAGCAGACCTTTTCCGCCATTTCTGACGCAAACAGCTTGGCTTGTGACGCCTCCGACAGACAGGGTTTGCCGGCCGTGCGCAGGCGTGCGGCATGCAGGATCATCAATCGCGCGGCGTTCAACTGCATGTGCATGTCGGCCAGCAGGTTGGCGATGCTCTGGTGTTCATTGATCGTTTTGCCAAACTGCACACGATCACGGGAATAAGCCAGTGCTGCCTCAAACGCTGCGCGGGCGATGCCCAGTGCCTGGGCGGCGATGCCGATGCGGCCGCCCTCGAGATTGGACAAGGCGATGGCCAGGCCTTTGCCGCGTTCGCCCAGCAAATTGGCTTCGGGGATGGTGCAGTTGTTCAGGGTCACCGCGCAGGTGTCGGAAGCACGGATGCCCATCTTGTGTTCGGTGCGGTCGACGATAAAACCGGCGGTGTCGGTCGGTATCAGGAACGCCGAGATGCCACGTTTGCCCAGGTCCGGATCGGTCACGGCAAACACAATCGCCAGTTTGGCGCGCTTGCCGTTGCTGACGAATTGTTTGGCGCCATTGATCACCCACTGGCCGTCGCGCAGTTCGGCGCGGGTGCGCAGGTTGTGCGCCTCGGAACCGGCCTGGGGTTCGGTTAGGCAGAAACAGCCGATGACCTGGCCGCTGGCAAGGTCCGCCAGCCAGGTCTGCTTCTGTTCTTCGCTGCCGTAGTTGAGCACCGGCCCGCAGCCCACGGAGTTGTGGATGCTCATGAAAGCGCCGGTAGCACCGTCGCCGGCGGAAATTTCTTCTACCGCCAGTGCATAGGCCACATAGTCGACATAGGTGCCGCCCCATTCCTCGGGGACCACCATGCCCAGCAAGCCCAGTTCGCCCATTTTCGCCACCAGACCGTCATCGATCCAGCCGGCCTTTTCCCAGGCCTGGGCATGGGGCGCGATTTCGCCGCGGGCAAAATCCCGGGCCATGTCGCGGATCATGACTTGCTCTTCACTCAATTCGATATCGTGCATGGCTCAGCTCTCGCTCCGGTCAAACTCGCTGAAGAAGCTCGCCACGTGTTCGGCGTCCAGTGCCTGGAGGGTGGGCGGGTTCCAGCGCGGTGTCTTGTCTTTGTCGATCAGCAAGGCGCGCACGCCTTCGATCAGGTCGCCGCGCTCGAACCACTGACGGTCCAGGTGCAGCTCAAGGGCGAAACATTGTTCAAGGGGCAGCTCGCGTCCGCGACGGAGCATTTCCAGGGTCACGGCCATGGCCAGCGGCGAGCGGGTTTCCAGCAGGTCGGCGGTGGTGACGGCCCACTCATGGCTGTCGGCGACCGTTACCTGGCGTAGTTGCTCCACAATACTCGGCACATCGGGCTGGGCGAAGAAGTGGTCGATGGCCGGGCGCAAAGTCGCCAGTGGCGCATCGGGCAGTTGCTGCACGGCCAATTTCGCCAGCAGGCCTTGCAGGTCCTTGAGCGGCGTGTCGTGCCATTCGAGCTGGTCGAGTTTTTCGTCCAGGACGCCAAGCTTGTCGCTTTCCAGGTACCAGTCGGCCAGGCCGCAATACAGCGCATCGGCGGCGCGAATCTGCACGCCGCTGACGCCGAGGTAAATCCCCAGTTCACCGGGGATGCGCGGCAGGAAGTAACTGCCGCCGACGTCCGGGAAATAGCCGATGCCGACTTCCGGCATCGCCAGGCGGCTTTTCTCTGTGACCACGCGCAGGTCTGCGCCTTGCACCAGGCCCATGCCGCCGCCGAGGACAAAACCGTCCATCAGGGCCAGCACCGGTTTGCGGTAGTGGTGGATCGCGAGGTCGAGGGCGTATTCCTCGACAAAGAAATCTTCGTGCAGGGTGTCGCCGCTTTTGAAACTGTCATGCAGCGAGCGAATGTCGCCGCCGGCGCAGAAGGCTTTTTCCCCGGCACCGCGCAAGACCACGGCATGGACTTGCGAATCCTGGGCCCAGGCGTCGAGCTGGCGGTGCAGGTTGCGCACCATGTCCAGGGTGAGGGCATTGAGGCCGGCGGGGCGGTTGAGGGTCAGGTGACCAATGTGGTTGCGAACCTCGGCCAGCACTTCGTTTTGCATGGCATCCATGGACTGAGTCCCGGGAGAAAAAACCTGAGCAGTCATCACTAACTCCCTGCTTTTATTGTTCTTTATCAAGATGCTCGCGCGCGAGCGATGGCGGATCGTATCAGTGCAAATTTGCCTTGTACAACCCGGATAAGTGCAGGTTATCTGTGCATTTTTGCATGACAGTGTCCGGCATTGTTACAGCGTAGACCACGACGTAGTCAGGCAAACGCCGCGAGCAGATCCTCTTCGAATGCCTTTTGTGCATCGCCGGCCACTTGCGCCCGGTGCCGGGCCAGATGAAACGCGACATCGAAACTCATGTCGCCTCGACGCACGGCCCTGAGCAAACCCTTGTTTTCCCAGGCATGGGCGAAGTGGCTGGGCAAATAACCGACATGTTTGCCGGAAAGGATAAAGGCGAGGGTGCCTTCGACTTGTTCCGAGCGCGCCGAACACAGCTTGCCCTGGAAGGGTTCGTCACTGCGCAGGAAACGGTAGGGGTGATCGACCCGGTCGCTGGCCTGCAGATCCTGATCGCAGGGGGCCGGGTTGGTGAACAGCGGATGGCCGGGGGCGCAATACAGATGCTGGGTTTCAATGAACAATTGGCGGTAGTCAAACGCGCTTTGCACTTGCGAGAAATAGCCGATGGCCAGGTCCAGCCGCTGTTGCAGTAGCAAGCGCTCCATTTCGCCGGGCATGGCGCTGATCAGTTCGATGCGCACGGACTCGTCCCGCTCACGGAAGCGCCGGATCGCCTCGGCCACCCGTTGCAGCACCGATTGATCCAGGGCTTCGGACAGCCCCAGGCGCACTTCACCGATCAAGCGCCCGGCCACGCCGTTGGATTGATGACGGAAGGCTTCGATGGATTCGAACAGGGTGCGTGTGGCGCTGAGGAGTTGTTCGCCCTTGGCGGTGACCTTGAATCCGCCCTTGCCGCGGCTGCACAGGCGATAGCCAAGGCGGGTTTCCAGCTTGGCCATTTGCTGGCTGATGCTCGACTGGCTCAAGCCCAACTCACCCTGGGCGGCACTGAAACCGCCGCACTCCACCACGCTGACAAACAGACGCAACAATTGCAGGTCCAGATCATGGAGTTGGCCGAGCATCAAACATTACTCCGTCATAAAGTCAGGTTAATTAACTTGATATTTCACCAATGTATCCGACGACGCATCCTGCAACCAATTCCTCTGGTCAGGTGTTCGTCATGGCTCCCATGTTCAAGCTGTGTTTACCCGCGCTATTGCTCGCCGTGGCTGTTTCGGCCCAGGCCGAAGACAAGGTGGTCAATCTGTACAGTTGGGCCGATTACGTGGCCCCCGAAACCCTGCAGCGGTTCGAGCAGGAAACCGGCATCCATGTGCGCTACGACACCTTCGATTCTTCGGAAGTACTGGAGACCAAGCTGCTCACCGGCGGCAGCGGTTATGACGTGGTGGTACCGTCCTCCAGTGTGCTGGCCCGGGGGCTTGCAGCCGGGGCGTTGAAACCGATTCCCCACGAAGGACTCAAGGGTTACGCCAACCTAGATCCGGACTTGCTGGAAAAACTCGCCGCTGTCGATCCCGGCAACCGCTATGGCGTGCCTTATACCTGGGGCACGCTGGGATTGGGCATGAACGTCGAGGCGATCAAGCAGCGCTTGCCGGACGTGCCGCTCAATAGCCTGGACCTGCTGTTCAAACCCGAGTACGCAAGCAAGTTGAAAGACTGCGGCATCGCCATTCTCGACTCGCCCCAGGAGGTGATCGGACTGGCGCTGCATTACCTGGGTAAAGATCCCTACAGCACGGACAAGAGTGATCTGTCAGCCGCCGAGGCGTTGCTGCATCAGCTACAGCCGAACGTGCTGTACGTCGCCACCGGGCGGCAGATCAGCGACCTGGCCAATGGCAGCGTGTGCCTGGCGTTGACCTACAACGGTGACGCCAGCATGGCCGCCGACCAGGCACGCAAGGCCAACAAACCCTATGAAATTGCCTACCGGATTCCCAGGGAAGGCACCCTCGTGTGGCAGGACAACCTGGCGATTCCCAAGGACGCGCCGCACCCAGAAGCCGCCCGCGCCTTTATCGAATTCATGTTGCGCCCCGAGTCCGTTGCGGCACTGACCAACACCTTGTTCTTCGCCACGGCGAACCAGGCCGCCACGCCGCTGGTGGATGAAGCGGTGCGCACCGATCCGGACATCTACCCGCTGGCCGACGTGCGCGAACGGCTGTACGCCGACCGCAGCATGAACCTCAAGGACATGCGCCAGCGCACGCGCTTGTGGACCACTTTCCGTAGCCGCCAATAACTATAAAAGAAGGAGCCTTCAATGGACGTCCCGATGCAGAACGATCAAGCCCTTACCCGTGACAGCCTATACGGCACGGCCGCCGAAAGTACCTACGCCGGTATCACCAGTTTCATGCGCCGCCGTTACAGTCGTGACCTGCGCGGCGTTGATGTGGCCGTCAGTGGCGTGCCGTTCGACACGGCCACCAGCAACCGCCCCGGCGCACGCTTCGGGCCACGGGGCATTCGCGCCGCCTCGGCCGGGATCGCCTGGGAACGGCATTGGCCGTGGACGTTTGATCCGTTCGATCACCTGGCGGTCATCGACTACGGCGATTGCGATTTCGACTACGGTTCGCCGCAGTCGACGCCCGAAATGATTGAGGCCCACGCCGAGCACATCCTCAATGCTGGCACGGCAATGCTGACTTTTGGCGGCGATCACTTCATTACTTACCCGCTGCTCAAGGCCCATGCCCGCAAGCACGGGGCATTGTCGCTGATCCACTTCGACGCCCACAGCGATACCTGGCCGGACGAAGAGGGCAAGCGCATCGACCATGGCACCATGTTCTGGCACGCGGCCAGGGAAGGGCTGGTGGACCCGTCGCGCTCGGTACAAATCGGCTTGCGCACCACCAACGATGATCATCAGGGCTTTCAGGTGCTCGACGCACGGCAGGTGCACCGCCGTGGCTGCGAGGCGATCGTCGAGGCGATTCGCGCGCGGGTCGGCGACAACCCTGTGTACCTGACCTTCGACATCGACTGCCTCGATCCGGCGTTTGCGCCTGGCACCGGAACACCGGTGTGCGGCGGCCTGAGCACTGTGCAGTCGCTCGAGATCCTCGGTGGGCTGCGCGGGATCAACCTGGTGGGCATGGACGTGGTGGAAGTGGCACCGGCCTATGACAGCGCGGAGATCACCTCACTGGCGGCGGCGACGCTGGCGATGGAGATGCTGTGCCTGTATGCGGCCAGGCATAAGGTCGATAAGTAATACAAAACCCAATGTGAGCTCAGTGTGGGCGAAGCTACAATTTGACGACATTTAGACTTCCCCATCACCAAGCACAAGTGCCTTAACGAAATAGGTTGCGTCCTCGTCAGCGCTCAGGGAGGAGAGGTCGATACCCTGGATAAAGTGGGGTGTTAATCCGCTTTCACGTCCAGGACGCATTCCATGGCACCGCTCTGCAGCGTACGCTGTTTTCTTGAAACGACTTCAAGCGCGCGGTCAACGGGCAGTACGGGAACGCCGGAGCCCAGAAAGATCGGAATGGTGGTGATGAACAGCTGCTGCAATTCCCCGGCGTCGGCAAAACAGGCTGCCGTTTTGCCGCCACCGACCAGCCAGACATTCTTGCCCTTGGCCGCTTGCTTGGCCGCGGCCGCGATGGCCCCGGCATCACCGCGTACGAAGGTGATATCCAGATTGGCGGGGGCTGACCGATTCCGGTTGCTCATGACAAAGGCGGGTACATCCTGGTAGGGCCACTCATCGGGAGCGTTCGACATGATCCAGTCATAGGTCTGCGACCCCATGACCACCGCTCCGACCGTCTGATAAAAATCATCATAGGCCGTTGCGTCATCCCCCAGCGCAAAGTTCTCCAGCCAATCGAGTTTGTGTTGTTGAGTGGCAATATAACCATCCAGGGTGGCAGCTACGTAATAGACCAGCGTCGACATGTGTTTTCCTTGTAATCATGCAGTTGGGAAATGACCCGTAAATAGAGAGCCCCTCTGGAAAGTGGCGAGAGGCGATGGTGATCATTTATTTCGGGTAGGCGAAGGTAATGCCGTTCCCACGCTGTTTTCAATGAGGGTTCTGAATTCAACCTCGTTGCGCTCCTTGCCACCGGCGATACCGAACAAGGACAGCATGTAAAGATCCATCATTGTGCCCGTGGGATTGGGCTGGGCACTTTCACCCTGGTCAATCACCAGGTCCACTACAACCAGCAGCGCACTGTCCGGCATGCTCTTGAAGAATTCCCCGACGACGATTTCGACGCAGCCAGCTTTTCCAATCTTGTGCATTTGTTCCTGCGCGATTTTTGCCGCGCCGGGTAAATCGAAGAGTATGCCTTAGCTTTCTGGCCACTTGTCCAGCATGTGCAACAGCAAATGCCCTGAACCACCCCCTACATCGACAATGATCTCACTGTCCTGCAGGTTGATGTTCTCCAGTATTTCCGGGATCTCCAGGTCCAGCCCCACCAGGGCAAATGAACTCGTAATGGCAAAAGGATTCAGCGTTGTGATATTCGCCCCGGGTACCGGAACACTGGTGCGGCGGCCTGAACACTGTGCAGTCGCTCGAGATTCTCGGCGGACTGCGCGGGATCAACCTGGTGGGCATGGACGTGGTGGAAGTGGCACCGGCCTATGACAGCGCGGAGATCACCTCACTGGCGGCGGCGACGCTGGCGATGGAGATGTTGTGCCTGTATGCGGCAAAACATAAGGTCGATAAGTAAAACGCAATCCCTCTGTGGGAGCGGGCTTGCTCGCGAAAGCGGTGTGTCATTCAATACCAATGTCGACTGACACGACGCCTTCGCGAGCAAGCCCGCTCCCACAGTTTTGATTTGTGTCAGGCCACTGGAACGATTGGCAGGTCGAGGATCTGACCACCGCTGAACCGCGCGAACGAACCGGAAATGGATTCGTGCGGCACGCCTTTGTCCACGTCACTGACGCCGTCCAGTCGTGCCAGTTGTTCGCTGCTCAACTGCACATTCAGCGCGCCCAACGTGGTATCCAGCTGCTCACGGGTCCGGGAGCCGAGGATCGGAATCAGCGCCGTGGTCGAGCGTCTGGCTTTTTCCCGTAGCCAGGCGATGGCCACGTGGGTCGGGCTGACGTCCAGTTCTGCGGCGACATCGATCAAGGTGTCGAGCAGGGCGGTTTCGCGGGCGCTTTTTTCGGCGTGGATCAGCACGCCGAGTTTGTTCGCGCGATTGTCGCCCTCACTGTTGCGATATTTGCCAGTCAGGAAGCCGCCACCCAGCGGCGACCACAAGGTCGCGGCCAGGCCCAGGGCTTCGGCCATCGGCAATTGTTCACGCTCGGCGGTGCGTTCGGCGAGGCTGTACTCGACCTGGATCGCGGCAATCGGGGCAAAACCGCGTACCTCGGCCAGCAGGTCCGCGCGGGCGATGCGCCAGGCGGGGAAGTTCGACAGACCGGCGTAATGAATCTTGCCGGCACTGACCAGATCGTCGAAGCCGCGCAGGATCTCTTCCATGGGCGTGACGCCGTCGCTCATGTGCGCCCAGAACAGGTCGATATGCTCGGTCTTCAGCCGTTTCAGGCTTTCTTCGACGGCGCGCACCATGTTCTTGCGGCTGTTGCCAGTGTGGGAAATGCCGGCTGCCGGTGTAGTCCCGAGGGTGTATTTGGTGGCGATGACCAGGCGATCCCGTTCTGCGGCGATGAATTCGCTGAGCATGGCCTCGGACTGCCCGCCCTGATAGCCATTGGCGGTATCGATGAAATTGCCACCGGCTTCCAGATAACCATCAAAAATCCGTCTGGCTTCGTCACGCTCGGCGCCATGGCCCCAACCGGTACCGAAATTACCCGCGCCCAGCGCCAGTTCGGAAACACGCAAGCCGGTTTTACGACCGAAAACTTTGTAATGCATGGGATGACTCCAGAGGGATGGCGACAAGGTTTAATAGATTATCTAAAGCATCTATTTAATATGATGCTGGTAATTTAAAGCGTCAAGGTGCTTTTCCTGTCTGCACAAAACTGCCGATCACCGGTCGCGTTATCCATGGGCAATGGCATACTGCCGCCCATGACTATCGATTCCCCCTTAAGCGCCTGGCAGCATGCCATCGAACAAAAGGGCTTCGTCCAGGACGAGGCCCAGGAACATGCGGTGTGGGCGCTGCAAAAATGCCACGAAGCGTTGCACGCAGACCGCGCGCCCATTTCCGGTGTGTACCTGTGGGGGCCGGTGGGGCGGGGCAAGACCTGGTTGATGGACCAGTTCTACCAAAGCCTGCGAGTACCGGCGCGGCGCCAGCACTTTCACCACTTCATGGGCTGGGTGCACCAACGCTCGTTTCAACTGACCGGCACTGCCGATCCGCTCAAGGCGTTGGCCCGTGAATTGGCTGAAGAGGTTCGCGTGCTGTGTTTCGACGAACTGTTCGTCAATGACATCGGCGACGCGATCATTCTCGGGCGCCTGTTCCAGGTGATGTTCGAACAGGGCGTGGTGGTGGTCTGCACGTCCAATCTGCCGCCGGACCAGTTGTACGCCGACGGCTTCAATCGCGACCGTTTCATGCCAGCCATCGCGGCGATCAAGCAGCACATGCAGGTGATTGCGGTGGATGGCGGGGAAGACCATCGCCTGCATCCGGGGGCCGGTTTGCAACGTTATTGGGTGGCCGAGCCCGGTAACCCCTGCGCGCTGGGTGAAGTGTTCCAGTTGTTGAGCGTCGGCCAGTCAGTATCGAGCGAGCCGGTCAAGGTCGGTCACCGTTCCCTTGAGGTGGTCAAGGCCAGCCCGACGGTGCTCTGGACCCGTTACGCCGCGCTGTGCGAGCAACCCTTCGCGGCCATGGATTTCATCGCCCTGTGCGATACCTACGGCGCTATCCTGTTGAGTGACGTGCCCAACCTCAGCGCACAGAAGCGCGCAGGGCGCATTGCCCGCGGCACCGAGGACGGTGTCGAGCGGGTGGAGGCGGGAGATCGCGAGTTGCCGCAGTTGTCGGTGCATGACGATGGTGTGCGACGGTTCATTGCCCTGGTGGACGAGTGCTACGACCGCAAGGTGCCGCTGTACCTTGAAGCGCAAGTGCCAATGGCATCGCTTTACACCGAGGGTTATCTGGAATTTCCGTTCCGCCGCACCCTCAGTCGATTGCAGGAAATGCAACTGCAGCGGTTTGCCGAAGTTTGATCGGGATTTGATCGGGAGCAGCGAACATGAATCAGCCCCTGTCACACCATTTGCTGACCATGGCCTATCAGAACGCCTGGGCCAATCACCGACTGGCCAAGGCCTGGCGTCAGTTGAGCCCGCAGGAACTGAGCGCATCCCGGGTCAGCTTCTTCCCCTCGATTCGCGCCACCCTCAACCACATCCTCACCTGTGACTGGTTTTATGTGGACGCCCTGGAGCGCGAACTGCGCGGCGACGACCCGCATCCCGATTGCCGGGTGTTTTTCAAGGAGGACGAACCCTGCCTCGTGGCAACGGACCTGGTTGGCGAACAGGCCCACGTCGACCGCCGGCTGATCGCCTACTGCGAGCAGATGCGCGACGCCGACCTGGGCAAAATCGTGACCATCGCCCGCGACACCCCACAACACGACAGTCGCTTGCGCCTGCTGTCCCATTTGTTTGAACACCAGATCCATCACCGCGGCCAGATTCACGCCATGCTCAGCGGCACCTCGGTCCAGCCACCGCAACTCGACGAGTTTTTCTGCGCCGGTGAGTCGCACTTGCGGGCCGAGGATTTTGCCGAACTGGGGTGGACGGAAGCCTTGATCTGGGGCGCTTGAGGCCAAAGATTTTCTCGGTTGCGATTGTCGTTGGCACGTTGCTCGCGCTATGGTCTGCGGGCACTTCAGCGTGAGTACATGCTGGGGGCTACTTCATGTGTGATCGAGGATGGAAATGGACTCCGCAGAAATTCTTGTGCTTCAGGCCAGTTACACCAATCCGGTGCATGCCGAGGCTATTTGCCTGGTGCTGAACCACTACGCCGAGGACCCGATGGGGGGCGGCCAGCCGTTGCCGGCCAATGTACTGGAGCAGCTCCCGGCCGAACTTGCCCGGCGCCCCCACGCCTTCAGTGTGCTGGCTTTTGTCGGTGGCGAGCCGGCCGGGCTGGTCAATTGCTTCGAGGGGTTCTCGACGTTTGCCTGCCGGCCGCTGGTCAATGTGCATGATGTGTCGGTGGTGAAAAAGTTTCGCGGCCTGGGCTTGAGCCAGAAGATGCTGCAAAAGGTCGAAGACATCGCCCGTCAGCGTGGCTGCTGCAAGCTCACCCTGGAGGTGCTGGAAGGCAATGCCGTGGCCCAGGGTTCCTATGAAAAAGCCGGTTTCGCCGCCGGCATGTTCGACCCGGCCCATGGACGGATGCTGTTCTGGACCAAGAACCTCTGATTCATCAGGCAAAAAAAGGGCGTCCATCAGGACGCCCGACAGTCTTCTACCTAGAACTGTAATCAGACGGCCTTGGATCATTTCGGTCTGTAGGTTTCAGTCATTTGTGCGGTTTGATCGTCCGGAACCCGCAGTTCAATGCTTTGGATGGGGTGGCCCAGGGCTTCTTGCTGGGCCAGTCGCAGGCTTTCGTAGTAATAGCGCATGCGTTCGGCTCCACCTTCGGCAAAAGCACTGGTTGAGCCCAAGGCCATCAGGCCGGCGAGAATCATTGCGGTGCGTTTCATGGTTTGCCTCCCACTACAGATGTCGGATGCCTTTCGTCCATGAATCAATGAAGCAGTGTCGAAATGGCATTATCCGCCGATTCGGTTAATTGGGAATCAACTTCACCAACGACCTGCATGGCTGCAACGGGAGCATGAAAAAGGGGCCGGAACCGGCCCCTGAAAGGATTACTGCTGAACGACAGTCGGTGGCGTTTTGGGCTTCATCAAGCTGAAGTCGATCAGCGCACGCTGCTGACGCTCATACGGGTTGCCGATCATCAATGGCCGGGCCTTGAAGCTGTCACTGACCAGGCTTTTGCTGCGATCGAGTTCGTCGAAGCTCAGGCCCGCCAGGTCGGCCCAGGTGTGAATCAGGTGCGAGCTGCTGTAAGGGCGCGAGAGATCACCCGCGAGGTTCCAGTCATGGGTTGCGCGCCATTTTGGCGATGCCCAGGCCATGAACGGAATGGTGTACATCGGTGCTGTCGGCTTGTTCTCGTTGCGCCCCAAGGTGCTGTGGCCCACGGAATCGAACACGTCTTCGCCATGGTCGGACAGGTACAGCAGGAAGCCGTTCGGATCGGTCCTGGCGTAGTCCTTGATCAGGCTGGACACCACGAAGTCGTTGTACAGCACGGCATTGTCGTAGCTGTTGTACGTCGGCAACTGGTCATCGCGAATGCCGGCAGGCACGCCCTCACGGTCCTGGAACCTGTCGAAGGTCGACGGGTAACGGTACTGGTAGCTCATGTGCGTGCCGAGCAAATGCACGACGATGAGTTTGCGTGGTGCCCCGTCGGCCAGGGCCTTGTTGAAAGGCTCGATCACGTCGCCATCGTACTGGGCGGCGTTCTGGTTGCGGTTGTTGTTCAGATACACCTGTTCATCGGCCTGTTCGGAAAAGGTCGTGAGCATGGTGTTGCGTTTGGTCATGGTCTGCTGGTTGGTGATCCAGAAGGTCTTGTAACCTGCCTGTTTCATCATGCTGACCAGCGATGGCGTCGACAGGTACAGGTCGGGGTTTTCTTCGTCCGCGAAGGTCAGGACCTGCTGCAGCGCCTCAATGGTGTAGGGGCGCGGCGTAATGACGTTGTCGAAAACGTCCAGTTGATCCTTGAGCTTGTCCAGTTCCGGCGTGGTTGCCCGGGGGTAGCCGTACAGGCTCATGCGCTGACGGTTGGTGGACTCACCAATCACCAGCACCAGAGTCGCAGGCGTGTTGGCCATTGCGTCCTTCAGGTTGTGCAGCGGTGGAATCTTGCTGGCGTTATTGAGCATGTCCTGCATGCCGGCCAGGGTTTCCAGGTAGCGGTGATAGGCCACGGCCATTTGCCATGGCACCGCCGGCTCGATGCGGGTTTCGAACTTGTCGAAGCCTTCGGCGAAACTGCCGGTGCGTGAGGTTTGCTTGATCAGCGGATAACCGACTACCGCCACGACAATGGCCACCGCGGCCACGATTGCCTTGCCACGGGGCAGGTACACCGGGCGCAGGCGTGTCCACAGGAACCAGGAAAAAGCGGTGTGTGCCAGGAACGCCGGCACCATCCACCAGGCAAAGTACTGGGTCATGTACTCGCCGGCTTCAGCCACGTTCGACTCAAACATGATGAAGATGACGCTCTGGGAAAACTCCTGCTGATAAATGAAGAAGTAACCCAGGCTCGCCATGGAGCACGCCCACAGTACGACGCCGATCACGGCAGCCATGACGCGGGTTTGCCGGGGGAACAGCAACATCGGCGCCAGCCAGAAGGCGCTCATGACGAAGGCCTGGCGGAATCCGCTAAAGCCGGAGGTGCCAGTCAACTGGATGAGTAGTTGGGTGATGCCGGAAAAGTACCAGAAGAATACAAACAGCCAGACAAATCCGGCCCAATCAAAACCTGCCGCAGTCGTGTTGCTGCGTTTAAACAAAGACATTCAGCGCTCCAGCCGAGAGTTCACTACCACCGCCGGGACTTGGATATCACGGACGACGAACGAGGGCCGCGCGGAATCGGGCGACCTAAACGAGTAATTGTCGTGTAACAATTGTGAAAATTTTGTGAGTTGCCAGGGGCGGCAGGGCGTGAGCCGGTGCGGAAGCAGTGCAGACCGCTCCCGCTTCAAAGAGGGGGGGTCAGGCGAGTGGGGCGTGTTGCACCACAGCCAGGGGCTGCACTTGATTGGTTTGCAGCAGCAGCCGCAATTGTGCCAGTTCCTGCTTCAACTGATCGCGTTCGTCTTTCAACTGGCGCAATTCATCGCGACGGATTGTGACGTAAAGGGTTTGTGCTGGCAGTGCGGTATGTACTGTGCCCATTGCTCACCTCGCAAATGGCGTGTCTCAACTGTAGGTACGCCTCGAAATCCGGGGCTGACCTACTATCGGCGCCAATTTTGATTTCTTTTGCCCCAGAAGGGAACTTTTTTATTTTTCATGGTCGTTGTGTCTTCGGTTTGATTCCCGACGTTATCCATCAGGATCGGGCACAATGCCCGGAAACTTCGTGCCAACGCTCTGGACTAACCTCATGAGTCGCGTTGGGCTATAACCTTTGACACACTTAATTTGTAGTAGGGAGCATCAGCACATGCAACTCGGGATTATTGGACTGGGCCGCATGGGCGGCAATATTGCGCGGCGCCTGATGCTCAACGGGCACACCACCGTTGTTTACGATCGCAATACCGCCTTTGTCGAAGCCTTGGCTACAGAGGGCTCCACGGGCGTCACCGATCTGCCGGCGCTGGTCGCCGGCCTGGCCAGGCCGCGTGCGGTCTGGGTCATGCTGCCAGCTGGCGCGCCGACCGAAGAAACCATCGACACCCTGAGCACCTTGCTCGACGCCGGCGATACCATCATCGACGGCGGCAACACCTTCTATAAAGACGATATCCGCCGGGCGAAGACCCTGTCGGAAAAAGGCCTGCACTACATCGACGTCGGTACCTCCGGCGGTGTCTGGGGCCTGGAGCGCGGTTACTGCATGATGATCGGCGGCGATGCCGAGACTGTTAAGCGCCTCGACCCGCTGTTCGCAACCCTGGCCCCTGGCCTGGGCGACATCCCGCGCACCAAGGACCGCAAGTCCGACGACGATCGTGCCGAGCGTGGTTACATTCATGCAGGTCCGGCCGGTTCCGGGCACTTCGTGAAGATGATCCACAACGGCATCGAATACGGAATGATGCAGGCGTTCGCAGAAGGCTTCGACATCCTCAAGACCAAAAACAGCGAGAACCTGCCGCAAGACCAGCGTTTCGACCTGAACGTCGCCGATATCGCCGAAGTGTGGCGTCGTGGCAGCGTGGTGTCCTCGTGGTTGCTGGACCTGACTGCCGACGCCCTGGCCAGCGATCCGAAACTCGACGGTTTCTCCGGGTCCGTGGCCGACAGCGGTGAAGGTCAATGGACTATCGAAGCTGCCATGGAACAAGCGGTGCCGGTGCCGGTGCTGTCGAACTCGCTGTTCTCCCGCTACCGTTCCCGTGGGCAAGGCACCTTTGGCGACAAGATTCTCTCGGCCCAGCGCTTCGGCTTCGGCGGCCATGTGGAGACCTCGAAAAAATGACCCACGCGATCCGCAGGAAATCCAAGGCTGAACCCGCGCCGCCGACCACGCTGTTCCTGTTCGGCGCCCACGGCGATCTGGTCAAGCGCCTGCTGATGCCGGCGCTGTACAATCTCAGCCGTGACGGTTTACTCGGGAATGGACTGCGGATCATCGGCGTTGACCACAACGCCATCAGCGATGAAGGCTTCGCGAAAAAACTCGAAGACTTCATCCGCAACGAGGTGGCCACCAGGACCGGCAAGGGCGATCAAGCCCTTGACCCGGCGCTGTGGGCCAAACTCGCCAAAGGCATCAGCTACGTCCAGGGCGATTTCCTGGACGACAGCACTTATCAAGCGCTGGCGGCAAAAATCGCCGACAGCGGTACTGGCAATGCGGTGTTCTATCTGGCCACCGCGCCGCGTTTCTTCAGTGAAGTGGTGCGCCGTCTTGGCTCGGCCGGCTTGCTGGAAGAAACCCCCGAGGCTTTCAGAAGGGTGGTGATCGAAAAACCCTTCGGTTCCGACCTGCATACGGCCGAAGCCTTGAACGCTTGCCTGCTCAAGGTGATGACGGAAAAGCAGATCTACCGCATCGACCATTACCTGGGCAAGGAGACCGTACAGAACATCCTGGTCAGCCGGTTCTCCAACAGCCTGTTCGAAGCGTTCTGGAACAATCACTACATCGACCACGTGCAGATCACCGCCGCCGAAACCGTGGGCGTGGAAACCCGTGGCAGTTTCTATGAGCACACCGGCGCGCTGCGGGACATGGTGCCCAATCACCTGTTCCAGTTGCTGGCGATGGTGGCGATGGAACCGCCCGCCGCGTTCGGCGCCGATGCGGTGCGCGGCGAGAAAGCCAAGGTCGTTGGTGCGATCAGGCCCTGGACGGTGGAGGAAGCCCGCGCCAATTCGGTGCGCGGCCAATACACCTCCGGTGAGATCGACGGCAAGGCACTGCCGGGCTATCGCCAGGAAAACAACGTCGCACCCGACAGCAATACCGAAACCTATGTGGCCCTCAAGGTCATGATCGATAACTGGCGATGGGTCGGTGTGCCGTTCTATCTACGAACAGGCAAGCGCATGAGTGTGCGTGACACCGAGATCGTGATCTGTTTCAAGCCGGCGCCCTATGCGCAGTTCCGCGATACCGAGGTCGATGAGCTGCAGCCGACCTATTTGCGCATTCAGATCCAGCCGAACGAAGGCATGTGGTTCGACCTGCTGGCCAAGCGTCCCGGCCAGGCCTTGAAAATGGACAACATCGAGCTGGGGTTCGCCTACAAGGACTTCTTCGAGATGCAGCCGTCCACCGGCTACGAAACCCTGATCTACGATTGCCTGACGGGTGACCAGACGCTGTTCCAGCGTGCCGATAACATCGAAAACGGCTGGCGCGCCGTGCAGCCGTTCCTGGATGCCTGGCAGCAGGATTCCAGCGTGCAGAGCTACGCTGCCGGGGAAAACGGCCCCAAGGCCGGCGAAGAACTGCTCACCCGTGACGGTCGCGTCTGGCACCGCCTCGGATAACACCTATCTCCAGTGGGAGCGAGCTTTTGTGGCGAGGGGGCTTGCCCCCGTTCGGCTGCGAAGCAGTCGCCATTTCATCACTCGGTGTACCTGCTACAGCGTAGTAGTAGGTTTTGGGGCTGCTGCGCAGCCAACGGGGGCAAGCCCCCTCGCCACAAAGGCTCGGCGGTGTCAGAGCCAGTAACTCACCGCATACCAGCCCAATGTCCCCATCACCACGGTGTACGGCAGCGCCATCCAGACCATCCGCCCGTACGACAGACGCACCAGCGGTGCAATCGCCGAGGTCAGCAGGAACAGAAACGCCGCCTGACCGTTGGGCGTCGCCACGCTCGGCAGGTTGGTACCGGTATTGATCGCAATCGCCAGGGTATCGAAGTGCTCACGGGTCATCTCACCCGCCATGAACGCGCGCTTCACTTCGGTGATGTAAATGGTTGCCACGAACACGTTGTCGCTGATGGCGGACAGCAGGCCGTTGGCAATGAACAGCATGCCCGGTTGTTGGTCTGCCGGGAGCGTCAGCACCCAGTGGATCAGTGGGGCGAACAGTTGCTGGTCGTGAATCACCGCGACCACGGCGAAAAACACCACCAACAATGAGGTGAACGGCATGGCGTCCTTGAACGCTGTGCCCAGGCGGTGTTCGTCGGTGATGCCGGTAAAGGCGGTAATCAACACGATCACCATCAAACCGATCAAACCCACTTCGGCGATGTGGAACGCCAGCCCGGCAATCAGAATCAATGCGGCAAAGCCTTGCACCAGTAGCGCTGCACCTTGGCGCGTGGTGCGCTCGGCATTGTCTTCGGCGGCGTAGTTGGCCAGCACCGCACGAACGTTATCCGGCAGCAGCGTGCCGTATCCGAACCAGCGCAGCTTTTCCAGCAGGACGCAGGTTACCAGCCCGGCAACCAGTACCGGCAGGGATACCGGCGCAACCCGGGTAAAGAACTCAGCGAAGTGCCAGCCCATTTCATGGCCGATCAGCAGGTTCTGCGGTTCACCGACCAGCGTACAGACACCGCCCAGCGCGGTGCCCACGGCGCCGTGCATCAGCAGGCTGCGCAGGAACGCGCGGAACTGTTCCAGATCACCGTGATGCAGGGTGGGCAGATGTTGGTCGTCGCTGAACTCGCTGTCCTGGCGCGGATCGTTGCCCGAGGCGACGCGGTGATACACCGAGTAAAAACCTACGGCGGCACTGATGATCACGGCGGTCACAGTCAAGGCATCGAGGAACGCCGACAGAAAGGCCGAAAGAAAGCAGAACATCAGGGACAGCAAGGCTTTGGAGCGGACCCCGAGCAGCAGGCGCGAGAACAGGTAAAGCAACAGGTCCTTCATGAAATAGATACCGGCCACCATGAACATCAGCAGCAGGATCACCGGGAAGTTGTGCAACAACTCGTCGTACAGCGCCTGGGGCGTGGTCATCTTCAGCAGCAGGGCTTCAATCAACAGCAGCCCGCCGGGCATCAGCGGATAGCATTTGAGTGCCATGGCCAGGGTGAAGATGAACTCCAGCACCAGTAGCCAGCCGGCAGCCACCGGGCCTGCGGTCCAAAGCACCAGGGCATTGAGGATGAGAAAGCCGACGATGCAGGCCTTGTACCAACGGGGCGAGTGCCCGAGAAAGTTGTGCGCGAACGCCTGGGCCATTGAACCGGACATCGGCTGCTCCTTGTCTTGAGAAGCGCGCAAGTTGCCGCAAGCGCACGAGAAGATCAAGCGCAGGAAAAATGCCGGTGTTTATCCTTGGAAACGAGCGATGACCGCCTTGTAGTTTCCGTGCAGCGAATAGCCTCCCACTACAATGTTTCCATCGGCGTGCGCGGCGACACAGGTGGCGGTATCCAGGCTGGGGCCCAGGCGCGTACGTGTATAGCCGCTGCCTTTGCCAAAACGGCGATCGGGAAGGCCGTTGGGCAGGTATCGCCCGAGAATGAAGTCTGCTTCGACGCCGCCGATGGTGGCGCCCGCCGTGAGCACACTGCCATCAGGCTGTAACTGCGCGGCGGTCCACTGGCATCCGCTGTAACCGATTTCCCGCCGCTGCGGATGTCCTCCGTTGCAATGACTGTCGGGGCGGCCGTTGCTGTGCATTTTAAATGTCAGGCAGTGCATCGGCTCGCGACTGCTGCCAAAACACAGGATTTCGCCTTCGTTTTGCTGGACCACCCGACAGACCCGGGCGCCATGCCCTTGGGCCTTGAAGGTCATGAATCCATCCACGGCAAATCGGTCGTCGAGGCGCCCGTCCGGGTGATAGCGTGCCAGCAAGCCTTCTTCGGGAAAATTGATCGATCCACCGACCAGGATTCGGCCATCACGTTGTACCGTCAGGCTGCTGAGCCAGGTATTCATCAGCAGGTGCCTGACCATCACGAAGCCGCGGTCGTTGAACGAGCAGTCCAGCGAGCCTTCGACATCCAGGCGTATCAGCATGCCGACGTGATCGGCCAGTTCGTAGTGATGGTTGGCCAGGATCAGGATCCGGCCGTCTTGCTGTATGGCCACATCGCAGGCTTCTGCGCCCGGCACACCGAGAGGCAGCCGGATATCGCGCATGCCCAGGGACAGATCGCCAGGTAATCGCACGACACGGTGGCCATTATCGCCAAAACCTTGCACCAGGCGGCCATCCTGATCCAGCAATGCCAGGGCCGGGAGCGTGCGGTGCGCGTTTACGTATTGCAGGCCAGCCAACAGGATGTTGCCGTCGGGCAGGATCAGGACCTTGGTGCCCATGGCTTCGAACCCCGGTTCGAATTGCCCGATGACACTGCCTTGTTTGCCGAACGTCAGGTCTGCGCAACCATCCGCCAGCAAGCGGGCCAGGCCAAAGCGGATGCCATCGGCCATGCCGACTTTTGCAGCTACCAGCAAGCGACCTTGCGCATCGATCGCAACGTCATTGGCCAGGCTGAAAAGGCTGTCGGCGAAATAGACCTGGGTTTTGCCGTTGGCGGCAAACGTCATATCGAGGGCCCCGGCGTTGGTCCGGGTAGCGGAGTAGGCAAAAGCGGACTGGCTTGACATGCACCGCATCTCCTTGCGAGTCGTCCTGATCCAGAAGTTTGGGTGGCGACTTGATAGGGAGATTATTCAATCCCTGAATGAAGGGATGCACAACGGTAAGAACTAACAAACGGAGGGTCGCTGTGTGCCACAACAGTGTCTTTTCGAACCAATGGCGAGCCTGCAAAGTATCAGGCGTATGTGAAGTTCGAATTAAACAGTGTCACGTAGTGTGCGCGGCCAGAAAAAACTGCGAACTAAAGACAGGAAAAGGGCGCGGATTACCCCGGAGTAATCCGCAAAACGATTAGTGCGGCATCGACCACGACTGCAGAGTGTAACCTTCCTCGCTCAGTTCGGCGCGAGCCTGTTCCAGCAGCCGTTCGAGTTGCGCTGGATCGGAATAGGCGCTGCTTGGGATCTGCTTGCGGCCAATGCTGGTGCTGGTGCGGTCGATAACGGTCAGGCTGAGTTCGCCATTGCCGTCTTGTGGGGCCCAGGCCACGCATTTGAATGGTTTAAATGCGCGGTCGGCAATCAGAAGTGCTTCGTTGATACGGAGCGGGGCGTTCATAGGGTCTTCTCTCTGTATGCCCAATCAAGTGATAGGCCGACGGTTGGGCTTACCGTTCAGCTGGTTACTTGTACTGATGCCCGCAACCGGGGTTCGGGTCACACACAATCAAAAGAAAATTCCACTTTATTTCACAGATTCAAGGAAGAGCCTGATATTGAAAGCTGAATGAAAGGAAAGAGTCGTTAGGTAACTAACATATTCGCAACTTATAACTGGTTTTGTGACATCCCTATAGTCAAACAGTACAAGGCCCTGTCAAATTCTTGCTAATGTTACAGCCAGGTCTGCCAAATGACTGTTTTTATTAAATTTTCATAAATTTGGCGCCAAGGATCAGTCATGAGTGATGCGCCTGCCTTACGACGTTTGTTAGTGGTGGACCCCTGTGACGATTGCTATCGCCTGCTCCCTGGATTGCGCGCCATCGGTTGGGACGTTGACAGCTGCACGCTGGAGAAAGCCGTTGACCGAACCTGTGACGTGGGCTTGCTGCGCTTGCAGCCCTTTCACCTTGAGCACCCGGAGGCCGTCAAAGAGCTGATCAGCCGCAGCGGCACCGAGTGGATAGCCGTACTCAACCAGGATGTACTGCGGCTGCAAAATGTCGGCGACTTCGTCTGTGAATGGTTTTTTGACTTTCATACCTTGCCGTTCGATGTGTCCCGGGTCCAGGTAACACTGGGGCGCGCGTTTGGCATGGCGCGCTTGCGCGGGCAGGGCACGGTCTATGTCGACCAGCCCGAGCACGAATTGCTGGGCGACAGCAAACCTATTCGTGAGCTGCGAAAGCTGTTGAGCAAACTGGCTCCGACCGAATCTCCGGTGTTGATTCGCGGTGAAAGCGGCACTGGCAAGGAACTGGTCGCACGAACCCTGCATCGTCAGTCCCAGCGTCACAGCAAACCCTTCATTGCGATCAATTGTGGTGCGATTCCCGAGCATTTGATCCAGTCCGAGTTGTTCGGCCATGAGAAAGGCGCATTTACCGGCGCGCACCAACGCAAGGTCGGACGGATAGAAGCCGCCAACGGTGGCACCCTGTTTCTCGACGAGATCGGTGACCTGCCACTGGAGTTGCAGGCCAACCTGTTGCGGTTCCTCCAGGAAAAACACATCGAGCGGGTCGGCGGCAGTCAGCTGATTCCGGTGGATGTGCGGGTTCTGGCGGCAACGCATACCGACCTTGAAGCCGCCATCGAAAAGAAACGCTTTCGCGAGGACCTGTATTACCGCTTGAACGTACTGCAAGTGGCGACCGTTCCGCTGCGCGAGCGCCATGGCGACCTGGCGGTGTTGGCCAACCACTTCTCCCATTTCTATAGCCATGAAACCGGGCGCCGCCCACGCAGTTTCAGCGAAGACGCGTTGATTGCCATGGGCAAACACGACTGGCCAGGCAATGTTCGCGAACTGGCCAACCGCGTTCGTCGCGGGCTGGTTTTGGCCGAAGGCCGGCAGATCGAGGCCCGTGACCTGGGGTTGATCAGTCAGCATACGCTCGCATCGCCGATGGGCACCCTCGAAGAATACAAGTCCCGGGCCGAACGCCAGGCGTTGTGCGATGTATTGAGTCGCCACAGCGATAACCTGAGTGTCGCCGCCAAAGTATTGGGTGTGTCGCGACCGACCTTCTACCGGTTGTTGCACAAGCACCAGATTCGCTGAACCCCGGCCGCAAACCAAAACCCCGCTGCGATTGCAATTGCAGCGGGATTTTTGTTCGGGTCAGAAGTAGTAGGGGAGTTTCAGGCTGAACTGGAAGTCCGGGGCATCGTCCGTCATGCCGATGGACAGGTTGGGCACGATGGTCAGGTTGTCGGTGGCCGCAATGGTCATGCCGATGTTGAAGTAACCGGCGTTGGCATCGCTGGAGACCACCGCTTGCCAATCCCCGCCATCTTCCTTGAGCTTGCTTTTGCGTTGCACCAGGTCAGAGACCGAGAACGACATACTCATCTTTTCGTTCAAGGCGAACGCAATGCCGGCGCCGATCTGGAAGCTGTCGCCAATGCGTACTTTGCCCGGTGTCTCGACCGCCGGGTTGGAGCTGATGTCGTCGAAAGACTCTTCCATGTTGTACGTGTAGGACAGGCTGCCGAACAGCACCGCCGGATCGAACGTCTTGACCAGGGAGATCCCCGGCGTAATCGACCAGACGCCGTTACCGGTAGGCAAGGATTCAGGCACGGCCAGGTTAGAGTTATCGGCCACCCGAACCAGCTTGATGCCGAACGGGTCTTTGCCGGTAGGCGCCTTGACGCGCAAGGTCACTACGGCATCCGGCGTGTTGGCCGATTCGTCGAGGAACTTGTAGGCGATACCGAAGTTGACGTCGCCTATGGTCGGGTCTTCCTTGACGGTGTCTTCGGTCGTGACGTTTGCGGCGCCGCTATTGCCGCCACCGGACTGGTACGTGGACTCACGGTAGACCACCGGCACGTTCAGGTCGAACTGCCAGCGATTGTTGAAGTTGTAGCGACCGGTGAGGTCAAGCGTCCAGGTGTCGGCCTTGATCCGGTCCAGGTTGATAGCGCCCAGGAAGATCGAGTCCAGGGCGAGAAAACCGTTGAGGACCAGTTGGCGGGAATCGTAGCGGGAGTAGGTTATCCCGGTTTCGACGCTGAACTTGCCACCGCCGAAAAAACCGCTGGCCTCGTCATACAGGTTCGAAACGCTTTGCGCCGGTTGCGAGTCATTGGCCAGCGATTGTCCATAAGAGCTGCCGCTACCCCCCGAGGCGGCTGCGGCGCCGGTGCCGACGCCTGGATTGCCCTTGAGATCCGCGGGCGACTTGGCCAGGCGTTTGGGAGGGGGCGAAGCGGGCTGCTCTTCGACCTGGCGGACCCGTTGTTCGAGAACCGCCAAGGCTTTTTGCTGTACTTCGTATCGTTGTTTCAACTCCAGAAGCTCTTGTTTGAGCGCCTCCAGTTCCGGGTCAGGTGCTGCCTGCAACATCGCCGCCGGGAGTAGAGCACTCAAGCATGCAACTGCACGCAGTGATACTGATCGGTACATGAAATAAGCCGTCCATTTGTGCCCAATGGTCCAGACTCAGCGTAGTTCAATAGCCCATGGTCCGTAATGCAGCGAGTTGGTTGAGGTTGCAGTCCAATGCACCCGCACTCGGGCCATTATTGTTGAGCACTACGTCGAGTTGAGTCATGTTGTCGACCACATTGCTGCTGCCCAGCAACCGGGTGTTTTGCAGCAACCCGCCTTGGGCGACTTGTTGCAGGCTGGTGCCTTGGTTGTTGTTGGCGGTAATGGCCATCTGAACGCCGCCGCTGGTCGCGGATACCGCGACACTGCCTGCGGCATTGCTGCCGGTGATGGTTTGACCGGCTATCAGCGCCTGGCCCTGGCCCGGCACCAGTGCAGGGGCCGTGCTGGCCTCTTTGACGTTGATAGCGATGTTGTTGTTTGCGCTGTTGCCATCACCTGCGGCCCGTGTGACCTGGGTTATGCCCCGGGAAGTGCTCAGGGCTGCGCCCCCCGACACGTGACCGCTGCCCGACCTGGACGTGCCGCCATGACCCGATTGCTTGATGGTCGAAACATAGAACTCGGGCTTGACCGTTGCGGCTTGAAGCTGCATCGAGGTGGAGGCTCCGATCAGGTCACCACTGGCATTGCGCCAGGTACTGCTCATGACGACACCGAAGCTGATGACCCGCCCCGGCATCACATATCGGCCACGCAACTCGGCCAGTTCCTCGTCCTTGATTTCGATGGGTCTGAACTCATCAGCAAAACCTGAAGTGTTCGCTGCCAGACAGACAGCGACCACCCAATACGAGGTTTTCATTTGCTGCTCCCGGAGCATCCTGCCCCCTATCATCTTGTTGGCGATTAAAAGAAGTCGCTCTGTATGAAACCAAAATCCATCAATTCGGCATCTTTGACCGGGTTGAAGTTATCCATCTTGTTCTTGGCTGTCAGCGGTTCCGGTGGACTGCGTAACGCATTGGACTTGTCGTAACCGGGACCGACGATAGCGAAAATAATGCCATTCCAGCCTTTGACAAAGTCATCGTGGGAGTAGCGTTTGTGACCGAGTACCGGATCGCCGATATAGACCCAGTTCTTGTCCGCCCGCTGCAACACCACGAAGTGCTTGTAGCCGCGAATTTCCATCAATACCACCACCGGAATCGTCACGGCTTCGAGCCTTTCCGGCGGGATCCTGTAGCCCCGGGCGCGCATGCCGATGCGCTCTATGTAGCGCTTCATGTCCAGCATGGAAAAACCCTGGGTACGCACAAGGTCCTGGTCTGCGGTGACCAGCATGCCCTTGATGATGTGCTCCTCATCGACGTCGAGCCAATAAGCCTGGCGCAGTATCGTTGCCAGCGCGGCGGCGCCACAGCTGAAATCGGTTTTTTGTTCGACGATGTCGCTGAACTTGCGCTCGCGCAAACTCTGTACGTGCTTGTACACCAGCACGCCGCCCGGCAGGGCGGCAACCGGCATCTGTGCAGCCTGGGTCAGGCCAGACAGGCAGAGCAGGGCGAAAAGGACAGTCTTACGCATGATCGATACGCCTTGGGACTGTGGAAAAGCCCCGTCGCCGGGGCTTTCATTGCAATCGCGATTACAAACAGGACTTGCAGCCCGCGGCGATGGACAGCGAGTTGCTTTGCTGGTTGCCCACACCAGACGATACGTTGGCTCCGCCGTTGCCGGAGAAGTTGTTCATCGAGCCCGTTATCGACGCATTGTTGGTTACAGGGGCTTTCCAGCCCTCTGGCGTGATCACTTGTTGAGTGGTTACGCCCGCCAGACCGAGTACACCCACGGTAGCGAAATCAGTCTGGGTGCTGTCGTCATGGTTGGCGTTGTTGGTGACGTTCAGCCCGGTCGTGCTTTGGTTGGCCGCCGCCGCCGCTTGCGCTACACGACCGCCCGAAACGGCAATCGCCAGGTTGTTTTTCTGTTGGTTGAAGTCGCCGGTGGTCACGTTGATGCCGATGTTGCCGGAACCGCTGTTGCCTGCGTTGTTGAGCGTTGTGTTGTTGGTGCTGGAGTGGTTCCTGGCGGTGTTGCCGTTGCTCTTCTGAGTCGCGCTGGAGACAGCGACCGCGGTGCCGAAGATGAAGCTTTCGTCAGCCGTGGCAAGGGCGGCGGCGTTGTCTTGCTGGTTGCCGTTACCGGCTGCAACGTTGGCGCCCATGTTGCCGTTGGAGTTGTTCAGGGAGTTATCGACTCTAGCGTCGTTCCTGGTGTCCCGGTTCAATGCGCTGCTGTCACTGCTTTCCTGCGAGTCCAGCACGGCGGCCCCGGCGCCTGCCGTAATCTGCAGAATTTGTTCCAGCGTCGGGCCTTTAGGCTGATGGTTGTTACTCTGGCCATCGCTCTGGCCGCTGCCTTGATCATCATCAAGGCTGCCTGCTTGTGCTGCAAATGCCATCACTGCTGCCAGAGCGAAAGCCAGAGGTTTGAGAGCAGTTGTCGGGTTCATGGTGTTTCTCCGTGCTCATTAGTTGGTCAGGTGTTGGTACTTCCCTAATCGCACTGTTTCGGGTCAGTCAGCGACCCGGATGCTCAAGGTGTTAGCCATTCGGTTCCCCACCCCGGCACTCTGGTTTACCTGGATCACCCCCCGGCTGCCGGTGAAGGCCTGGTCGCTTGTCACGACCTGGCGACTGCCATTTGGGGCGCCAGTTGCTCCCGAGTTCGGTAACAACGCCACGTTCTGTTGAGAAAGGGCACTATCGTCGATGGCTTGCGGTGCGGCGCTGATGCTGATGCGCATGGCGTTGGCCATCTGGTTGTTCGCCCCGGCGCTCTGGTTGACGCCCAGTACGCCGTTGCCATTACTGAAGGAGGAGCCGCCGATAGTGGCCGTCGCGTCCATCGACGGATTGGCAGGCGTAGTGATTTTCTGCCGGATGCTGGTGATCGCACCGGCCTGGGTGCCAATGGCGATCGCGCGGACGTTGGCCTGCTGTTGTTGATCGCCAGCCGCCTGGTTGACGTTGAAGTTGCCGCGGTATTGAGTACCGGAATCCTGGAGGGTGGCGTTGTTCACCGAACCGACGCCCGAATCGGCCATCACACTGGTGCAGCCGAGCAGGGCAAGTAACAGCAGGGATCGACTCATCTCATTGGCCTCCCGCCATTCTGCCCAGTGAACCGAGGCCGCTGCTCATGGCGCGGTTGATGGTTCCGGAAATGGCGCTGCCACTGCCACCACCGTGACCCACAGACATGCCGGGCATACCGTTGGGGTTGGTGACGACGTTGAGGCCTTGCAGGCCGCCCAGGCTTTGCCCGTTGTTGTGGCGAAGGGCGGTTCCGGTGGTGACCCCGGCGATGTCGGCGTCACTGAGTTCGCCGGTGACGCGGGCCGATGGGTTGGCATTGAGGGTGTTGGGGTTTGGATCCCTGCCGCCGCTGCGACCGATGGGCGTCGGGTGAATGGTGCGATCAAGCACGATGACGCCGTTGCCTTCGGCTTGAACGTCAAAACTGAAAACCGCGCCTGCAGCGCTCGCGATCAGCAGCAGGCACGTCAAGGCATGTTTATCGAGTATCCCCACGACGGTCTTTCCTTCTCATGTGGGCTGGTTCTGGTCGGCTTTTTGAAGGAAAGAGCGAAAGCTGTGCCGGTTTTTGAATATCTCGTTGATTCAATGGCTTATGGATATTGCCCGGATAGCCTTTGCCGAGAATGTTTCAAAGGTGAGACGAAACCCTGCGCAGGCAGCCCTTATTTGCGGATAAATCGCTCTGGAACAAGGGTTTCGGCGGTGTTGTATCAATGACTTAACAAATCCGATGATCCAGCGGCGAAGGGCGCTGAAACAGGCGGTTTGAGGCGGGAAGGGTGTTTCAGGATCGGACACTTTTCCCCCAGGACAGGGGGGGGTAGTGGGGAAATTGCCCCAAAAGGCCGGTCAGACGCCGAGCAATCGGCTCACGGCGTTCAGTGCCTGGAATCGGCGTTCTGCCCAATCTCCGCGCAGTACTTGAACCGGTTGGGCGTGGCGCTCAAGCCAGGCCAGGGTCTGCTCGAAAAATGCCTGGCGCTCACTCAATCGGGGTTGGCAACGCTGGCCATCATCCGTCCATTCGACGTGTTCCGGCGACAGCAGCAAGTGCAAGTCGTAATGCCGGGCCAGTAGCGCTTGTTCGAGCCAGGCGGGGCAGTCGCCGAACAGGGTTTGGCTCCAGAGGATATTGCTCAGCAGGTGCGTGTCGAGGATGAGCAAAGACGGTTGTTGCGCACGGGCTTCGTCTTCCCATGCCAATTGTCCGCGGGCGATGTCCGGAATGTCGGCCAAGGTGGTGTCCCGGGAATTCTGCTCGATGAACCAGCGCACATACTCCTCGACCAGAACCCCGCCGAAACGCTGTTGCAACTCGGCCGCCAGCCAGCTTTTACCGCTGGATTCAGGGCCTGTGAGTACCAGGACTTTCATGCGCGCAACGCCGGATCGGCGCGCCATTGGCGCCAGCCCTGCACGGCGATAACGGCGAACAGCCCGTACAGGGTGGCGGTCAGGTACAGGTCCTTATAGATGAACAGCCCCACGAAAATCACATCCAGGGCGATCCATAGCGGCCAGCACTGGACACGTTTTTGCGCCATCCAGACCTGCGCCACCAGGCTGAATCCGGTCAGGGCCGCATCGAGCCAGGGTTGCGCGGCATCGGTCCAATGGGCCATGGCCGCCCCCAGCAACAGGCTGCCGAGTGCACCGATGGCCAGGCTCAACGCCACGGAACGGGAATCGAGCCAACTGACTTCGCGGCCATGGGTCGTTTCGCCAGCCCGTGTCCACTGCCACCAGCCGTAAAGCTGCAAGGCGGCATAGACGACTTGCAGCAACATGTCCGAATACAGCTTCACCTCAAAAAAGATCCAGCTATAGAGCAGCACCATGACCAGACCGATGGGCCAGCACCAGGCGTTCTGTTTGACCGTCAGCCAGACGGCAATGACACCGAGGGCGGCGGCAAACAGTTCAAGCCCGGACATGGAGGTTCCTTGGTGAAATCGAAGAGGGGGCCGATTGTAACCGGATTGGCGTCGGGAATCCCGTGGAGCAGGGTTTGCTTCAATGGCGCGCGATAACGCGGCAGCGCCAATCGGACTTGTCTGATAGGATTCCGGCCCCGCGCGGGTAAACCCGGATCAGGATTGTTTTTTCACAGGATTTTGACGGTTCCGTGGTGATCCTTGATGTGCGGGGCTTCAGCTAGGCTGATCGCAATTCAAGCTTTGGAAAAATACTAACGGGGCATGCCGGCGCGCATAGCCTTTTGGGGGATTGATGGATCTTTGGACCGCCTTTCAGGCATTGATACTTGGGGTTGTAGAAGGGCTGACCGAGTTCCTGCCCATTTCCAGCACCGGCCACCAGATCATCGTGGCCGACATGCTCGGCTTCGGGGGCGAGCGGGCGATGGCGTTCAACATCATTATCCAGCTGGGTGCCATCCTGGCGGTGGTATGGGAATTTCGACGCAAGATCTTCGATGTGGTCATCGGCCTGCCGACCCAGCCGAGCGCTCGGCGGTTTACCGCGAACCTGTTGATTGCATTCTTGCCGGCCGTGGTGCTGGGCGTGATCTTCGCCGACATGATCCACGAGTACCTGTTCAATCCGATCACCGTGGCAGCGGCGCTGGTCGTGGGCGGGTTCGTCATGTTGTGGGCCGAGCGTCGGCAGCATGAAGTCCACGCCGAAACGGTGGATGACATGACCTGGAAAGATGCCCTGAAAGTCGGCTTCGCCCAATGCCTGGCCATGATTCCGGGCACTTCGCGTTCGGGCTCGACGATCATCGGCGGGTTACTGTTCGGCCTGTCGCGCAAGACCGCTACCGAGTTTTCGTTCTTCCTGGCGATGCCAACCATGGTCGGCGCAGCGGTGTACTCGGGCTATAAATACCGTGACCTGTTTGTCCCGTCCGATTTCCCGGTGTTCGCGATCGGCTTCGTCACGGCGTTCGTCTTCGCGATGATCGCGGTCCGCGGGCTGCTCAAGTTCATCGCCAACCACAGCTATGCGGCGTTTGCCTGGTATCGCATTGTGTTCGGCCTGATCATCCTGGCGACCTGGCAGTTCGGTTGGGTCGACTGGAGCGCGGTCAAGTCGTGAGTGACTCAAGCTCGCGCAATAACCCCGGGCACCAGCCCGGGGGACAGATCCGTAATCCACGGCTGAAGTGGCTGGTGTTTGCAATCCTGTGTGCGTTGCCGCTGTCGGGGGCGGTGTCTTCATGGCTGCACGGGGTGTCGCTGATTCCCCTGGCGGCCTACGGCATCGTCAGCGTCGTGACGTTTTTCCTGTACTGGAGCGACAAGCGCAAGGCCCGCGCCGAGCAATGGCGTACGCCGGAGAATGTCCTGCATGCGCTGGAGCTCGCCGGCGGCTGGCCCGGTGCCTTGCTGGCGCAGCAAGCGTTCCGGCACAAAACCCGCAAAATCTCCTACCAGTTGGTGTTCTGGATCATCGTGCTGATGCACCAGGTGTTCTGGATCGACCACCTGTTCCTCGGCGCACATATGTTCGCCTTGTTCTGATCAACAAGGTCCTAAAGCAACAAGCCGACTTGAGTGCGCTTGGGCAGTTTGCTCACCACCAACTGGTGGGAACGCTGCAACAAGCCTTGTAGTTCTTCGTTGCCGAGCGGGTAGGGCGTTTCCATGATGATCCACTGGGCGCGCGCCAGATAAGGCGCCGGATGAATCCCCGGGCGGTCGCAATGACCGAGAAACAGATCCTTGTCGACCTTGAAGGCCAGGGAATCACCCCGCAGGCCCTGCAAGGCGAACATCTTGTTCCCGGCAATCGAAAACACCCGCACGCCGCCCCATTTATAGTCTTCCCGCGCTCCAGGCAGGGTAAGGCAGAATTTCGCGACATCCTCTTCGCTCATCCGTCCGGCTTTCATAACAATCGTTCCCCACAGGCATTGAATGACTCGACCAGATGGTCAATCCAGGCGCGTACCGCCGGCATGACCCCGCGTCGATGAGGATAGACCGCTTGCAGCCAGCCACCGGGCAACGACCAGTCGGGCAACAACTGCACCAGTGCACCGTTTTCCAGTTCCTGCTCGCAATACATCATGGGCAGCATCGTAAAGCCCAGGCCAGAGAGGGTGCTGGCCTTGCGCACGATAAAGTCATCGATGCCCAGCCGGGCCTCGAGCGCCAGTTCGCAACTTTTGCCTTTTTGATCCAGCATGCGGATGTGCACCATGCGGTCGGCCTCGAGGGCGCCGAGCACCGGCAGGTTTTTCAGATCGTCGGGATGGTTGATCTCACGGCCAACGAGGAAGCCGGGACTGGCGACCATCAACATCTGCGCCTGACGCAGGCGGCGGGTCACCAGCAGCGGGTCTTCGTCGCCCAGCTCGCGCACTCGCAGGGCCACGTCAATGCCTTCGTTCACCAGGTCGACCCGGCGGTTGAGCAGCATGACCTCCAGCTGGACTTGTGGAAACCTTTCCAGAAAGTCGCTGATCACCCCCGGCAATATTTCATGGGCCAGCCCAACCGGGCAGGACACCCGCAAACGCCCGCGGGGCTCGCTGGACATGCTGGCCACGGCCTCGTCGGCCATTTCCGCCTCCAGCAGCATCGCCTGACAGTGCCTGAGGTAACGCTCACCGACGGCAGTCAGTTTCAGTTGTCGGGTGGTGCGTTGCAGCAGTCTTGCGCCGAGGCGCTCTTCCAGTTCGGCGATGCGCCGTGACAATCGGGACTTGGGGATGCCCAGCAAACGCCCGGCCGCGGCGAACCCCCCGGCTTCCACGACTTTGGCGAAGTAATACAGGTCGTTGAGGTCTTGCATGATGTGAATCCAATTGTCCTATCTGTGGGACGAACTATCGCATTGTTACCGTCTAATCAGCTATTGGTTTCGTGTGTAGGATTAGTCCCATCAGATCGCCCTTGTGGGCGATCCTCACTTGGAGATCCCACATGAAACTGCTGCATATCGATTCGAGCATCCTGGGCGACAACTCGGCTTCCCGTCAGTTGAGCGGTGAAGTCGTCAAAGCCTGGCAAGCCGCCGAGCCAACCGCCGTGGTGACTTACCGCGACCTGGCCGCCGACGCCATCAGCCATTTCTCCGCCACCACCCTGGTCGCCGCCGGCACCACCGCTGAACTGCGCAACGCCGCACAACAGCACGAAGCCGAACTGAGCGCCTCGACCCTGACCGAATTCCTGGCTGCCGATGCCGTGGTGATTGCCGCACCGATGTACAACTTCACCATCCCGACTCAACTCAAAGCCTGGATCGACCGCATCGCGGTGGCCGGCCAGACCTTCCGTTACACCGAAGCCGGCCCTGAAGGCCTGTGCGGCGGCAAGAAAGTCGTGATCGTTTCGACCTCCGGCGGCATGCACGCCGGTCAGGCAACCGGTGTTGCCCACGAAGAGTATTTGAAGTTGCTGTTCGGTTTCATCGGTATCACCGACATCGAAATCGTCCGTGCCGAAGGCCTGGCTTACGGTGACGACGTGCGCAACAAGGCCATGAGCGCCGCCCACGCACAAATCAGCGAGCAGTTGTTCGCCGCTGCGTAAGGCTTGGGTAAAAGTAAGCAACCGTTCAGGTAAAGCCCAAAAAACTCTGTATTCTGGCTACGCAAGTACCAGTTACGGAGTTTTTTGTTTCTGGCCGTTTCAGATTGTGGCCCGACTCATGCAGTCCAGGGCGTACGTCTCAAGTCCGGTAACAAGGCGGGGCATCCATGATGCGTCTTTGTGCAACTTTACTGATTTGCCTGCTCAGCAGCTTGAATACAGTGCACGCCGCGCCTGCACCGCATCCTCACTGGAGCGTCGGCTTCCACGAGATGACTTTTCTCGACCCGCTGGACTTGCAGCCGATGCGCGCCATTGCCTTCTATCCTTCCAGTGATCGGGAGCACACCAGCAAGCTCGAGGGTTACACCGTCGAAGCCGGGGAGGACACCAAGGTCGCCATCGGCCGGTTTCCGATGCTGATGCTGTCCCACGGAAATACCGGTACCCCGCTGGCCCTGCACGACCTTGCCACGTCACTGGCGCGCAAAGGCTTTGTCGTGGTGGCGGTGATTCACCCCGGTGACAACTCCAGGGACCACAGCCGACTCGGTACTTTGAGTAACCTGTACGGCCGGCCGATCCAGATTTCCGAAGCCATTACCGAGACCTTGGGCGATCGTATGCTGTCGCCGTTCGTCAATGCCGATCAGGTGGGGGTCATTGGCTATTCGGCCGGTGGCGAGACCGCATTGATCCTGTCCGGCGCGACCCCGGACCTGGATCGCCTGCGCCGTTACTGCCAGGAGCGCCCTGATGACCGCGATGCCTGTAACACCCAGGGCGAATTGATTGTCGACCGCGACGACCTGCAACCGGTGGCCGATCCTCGCGTCCACGCCTTGATGCTGATGGCACCGTTGAGCCTGAAGTTCGGCCGCCACACCCTGGCCGATGTGCATGTGCCGGTGCTGCTTTACAGCGGCGATGGCGACAAGCTGGTGGCTGTCGACAAGAACGCCGCGGCGCTGGCGCGCAAACTGCCGACCGCGCCCGACTTCAAGTTACTGGCCGGGGCAGGGCACTTTGTCTTCATGGCGCCGTGCAATGACGAGCAGATCGTAATCATGCCTGCGCTGTGCACCGATGCCGATGGCGTCGACCGGCAGGACATTCATCGCAATCTGATCTCCGAAGCCGGACGCTTCTTCACGCGTACCCTGGGCAGGCCGACCCGGGCCGGAATGCAGACCGCCGACCAGTAATGCGCCACATATTCTGTGGGAGCGGGCTTGCTCGCGAAGGCGGTGTGTCAGGCAGTACTTATGTCTACTGACACACCGCCTTCGCGAGCAAGCCCGCTCCCACATCAAGCCATCGCGCGGCGCTTGAGTAGCAACGTCAGCCCCAGCCCCGTCACCGACAACAACGCGGCACTGAAGAAAATCCACGCATATCCCAGGTTCAACGCCACTGCGCCCATCAAGGGGCCGGCAATCGCCAGCGCCAGATCGAAAAACACCGCATAAGCACTCAAGCCCGCCCCCCGGCTGGAGTTGGGCACCTGTTTGATGGCCTCGACACCCAGCGCCGGATACACCAGGGACAGGCCAAATCCAGTCAGGCCGGCACCAATGAGCGCATACCCGGTCGAAGGGGCCAGCCACAACAGCACCAGGCCAACCGTCTCAACGCACATGCAGGCAATGGCCGACGTGAACCCGCCAAACCGACCGATGGCGGATATGAACAGCAGCCGCGACAGAATGAAACACACACCGAACACGGTCAGGCAGTAGGCCGCGCCGGTCCAGCCACGATTGACGTAGTACAGAGTGATAAAGGTCGTCAGGGTGCCGTAGCCAATGGACGCCAGGCTCAAACTCGCGCCAAACGGCGCAATGCGCCCGAACACCGCCCAAAACGGCAGGCGCTCGCCGCGCACCACGGGCACCGAGGGCTTATTGCGAATCAGCAACAGTGCGACCAGGGCCAACAGCGACAGAGCGATACCCAGGCTGGCGAAACCCAGTTGTTGCACCATGACCACACCCAGCGGTGCGCCAATGGCAATCGCCCCATAGGACGCGATGCCGTTCCAGGAAATCGATCGCGCGGTATGCTCGGCGCCCACCTGGCCCATGCACCAACTGATGGTGCCGACACCGATCAACCCTTGGGCGATTCCCAGTAGCAGGCGCCCGGCGATCAGGATCAGCAGGCTGAGCAAGGGAAAGCCTTGCAACAGGGTCGACAGCAAGGTCAGCACGCCGCTGAGCACAATCCCCGCCAAGCCATAGATGATTGCACGCTTGGTGCCAACGCTGTCCGACATCCGCCCGGCCATGGGCCGGCTGAGCAGGGTGGCGAGGTATTGCGAGCCGATGGTCAGCCCGGCCACGATGGCGCTGAACCCGAGTTGTTCGTGGACATAACCCGGCAATACCGCAATCGGCAAACCGATGCAGAGGAAGGCAATGAATGTATAGAAAACGATGGAGACGATCTGCAGGGTGATCGCCGTGGAGCTTTGAGGGGCAGTTTGCTGCACAGACATGAAGGCTCGTTCGCGGGCGGCGGTGGGAGACCTGCATCATGGCGCGGCGTTGGGATAAAAGAAAGCAGGCTAACTACTTTTGCCGTGACATTATCGTTGTTCCTCATGGCCTCATCGCGAGCAAGCTCGCTCCCACATTTTGAAATGCATTCCCCTGTGGGAGCGAGCTTGCTCGCGATGAATTATGCACCAACAAGAAACCTTGGCCCGGAATGCAAAAAGCCCCGTCACCAGGACAGGGCTTTTCACTTGAAGCTTGTAGCTAAAGGCTTGTAGCTACCTTTAGAACACCACACCCTGGCTACGCAGGTAGTCGTCGTAGGTGCCGCTGAAGTCGGTCACGCCGTTAGGGCTCAGCTCGATGATGCGGGTGGCCAGGGACGATACGAACTCACGGTCGTGGCTGACGAAGATCAGCGTGCCCGGGTAGTTCTCCAGCGCCAGGTTCAGCGCTTCGATCGATTCCATGTCCAGGTGGTTGGTCGGTTCGTCCATCACCAGTACGTTCGGCTTTTGCAGGATCAGCTTGCCGAACAGCATGCGGCCTTGCTCACCACCGGAGATGACCTTGACCGACTTGAGGATTTCGTCGTTGGAGAACAGCATGCGGCCCAGGGTGCCACGGATGATCTGCTCGCCCTGAGTCCACTGGCCCATCCAGTCGAACAGGCTGACGTCGTCTTCGAAGTCGTGGGCGTGGTCCTGGGCGTAGTAGCCCAGCTCCGCGCTTTCGGTCCACTTCACGGAACCGACGTCCGGGGTCAGTTCGCCCATCAGGGTGCGCAGCAGGGTGGTTTTGCCGATACCGTTCGGGCCGATGATCGCCACGCGCTCGCCGGCTTCTACGGTGAAGCTGAAGTTCTTGAACAGGGTCTTGCCGTCGAAGCCCTTGGACATCTGCTCGATGGTCACGGCCTGGCGGTGCAGCTTCTTGGTCTGTTCGAAGCGGATGAACGGGCTCACGCGGCTCGATGGCTTGACTTCGGCCAACTGGATCTTGTCGATCTGCTTGGCGCGGGAAGTGGCCTGCTTGGCTTTCGAGGCGTTGGCCGAGAAGCGGCTGACGAACGTTTGCAGTTCGGCGATCTGGGCTTTCTTCTTGGCGTTGTCCGACAGCAGTTGCTCGCGGGACTGGGTCGCCGCAGTCATGTACTCGTCGTAGTTGCCCGGGAACAGGCGCAGCTCACCATAGTCCAGGTCGGCCATGTGGGTGCAGACGCTGTTGAGGAAGTGACGGTCGTGGGAAATGATGATCATGGTGCTGTTACGCACGGTGAGAATCGATTCCAGCCAGCGAATGGTGTTGATGTCCAGGTGGTTGGTCGGTTCGTCGAGCAACAGCACTTCCGGATCGGAGAACAGCGCCTGGGCCAGCAATACCCGCAGTTTCCAGCCTGGAGCCACTTCGGACATCGGGCCGAAATGCTGTTCCAGGGGAATACCCAGGCCCAGCAGCAGTTCGCCGGCACGGGATTCGGCGGTGTAGCCGTCCATTTCGGCGAATTCGGTTTCCAGCTCGGCCACGGCCATGCCGTCTGCTTCGCTCATTTCCGGCAGCGAATAGATGCGATCGCGCTCGGCCTTGACCTTCCACAGCTCTTCGTGACCCATGATCACGGTGTCGATCACGGTGAATTCTTCGTAGGCGAACTGGTCCTGGCGCAATTTACCCAGGCGCACGTTCGGCTCCAGCATGACCTGGCCGCCGGACGGCTCGAGGTCACCGCCGAGAATCTTCATGAAGGTCGACTTGCCGCAACCGTTGGCGCCGATCAGGCCGTAACGGTTGCCACCGTTGAACTTGACCGAAACGTTTTCGAAGAGCGGCTTGGCGCCGAACTGCATCGTGATGTTAGCTGTAGAAATCAAAGGTTTTTCCTGCGAAGCATTCAGAGTAGCTAGGGTTGCGGCAGTACCGGTTCAGTACCTGTTTCCACTGTTGGGCCCCCGGGACATTCATCCCGATCGGCAGTGGAAGATCCATCTGGCATCAAGTGGACAGCAGCATGTGGCGCGCCTGGCCCGAGACAACGTGCGCTGAAAGGGGATTTTCCCGCTCTCAACCTGGGGGCGCGTAAAGTTTGGCGGCGATTGTACTGGTCTGGCTCTTTAAACGATAGGGCGATGGAGGCCTCTGCAACGCTTTGGCGGTTTTTGCGGACACATTTTCACAGTTGCGGGTTAACTATTGGTTACAAACTGTGGCTAAAATGCCATCCATCAGCTGAAGGCCGACCATCGGCGTGGTTCGATGGCATTACGGGGCCGCTGTTTCGCATTCAGTCGCTGCACAAGACCCGGGGACCGGCATGCCGGTAAAGGGCGCAGTTTGTTTATTTCCAACCTGTGACGATTTCCGTGAAACTGATCATTGCCGTTATCTACGTTGTCTCTATTGCGTACGTTCACCTGCGTGGTCGAGTGCGCCACAAGCTGGGGCGCCAGTTGAGTGATCACTCGACATTCCTGGCGCCGATCAATTGCTTTCTTTATCTGTTTTCGAAAATCCCCAACAAACCGTATCTCGATCCGGCTGATTTTCCCGACCTGAGCCCGCTGCAGGCGCATTGGGAAGAAATTCGTGCCGAAGGCCAGAATTTGCTTCACGCCGGCGAGATCAAGCGTTCGAACCAATACGATGACGTCGGTTTCAACTCGTTCTTCAAGACCGGCTGGAAGCGCTTCTATCTCAAGTGGTATGGCGATAGCCACCCGTCGGCCATGAAGCTCTGCCCGCGTACCACCGAACTGGTACAGGGCATTGGCTCGATCAAGGCGGCGATGTTCGCCGAGTTGCCACCGGGCTCCAGACTGGTGCGCCACCGCGACCCGTATGCCGGTTCGTACCGTTATCACCTCGGACTGGACACACCCAACGCTGAAGGTTGCTACATCAATGTCGATGGCCAGAACTACCATTGGCGCGATGGCGAAGCGGTGATGTTCGATGAGACCTTCATTCATTACGCAGAGAACACCACGCCACGTAACCGCATCATCCTGTTCTGCGACGTCGAGCGGCCGATGAAGTATCGGTGGGCAGCGGCATTCAATCGCTGGTTCAGCCGCACTGTCATGTCGGCGGCAGGTGCACCGAACGAGGACGGAGACCGCACCGGCGGGATCAACCGGCTGTTCAGCAAGGTCTACAAGGTTCGCCTGCGCGCCAAGGAACTGAAAAAGCGCAACCGCAAGCTTTACTACCTCCAAAAATGGTCGATCTTTGCCGGGTTGCTGGCGGTCTTCATTCTGATCTGATTTTTTTCGGTGTAGCGCACCAAGGCTTCGCGAGCAGGCTCGCTCCCACAGTGGACCGGTGTAAGGCCGGATTTGCCTTGCTGCGAAAATCCCTGTGGGAGCGGGCTTGCCCGCGAAGAGGCCGGGACATCCAGTGATCACTTGCTGGCTTTCTTCCTGGCAACCGGTTTGCTGCCCGCCTTCGGCCTGGACGCTGCTTTACCGCTGCCGAGGCTGCGCTTGAGCAGTTCGGTCAGGTCAATGACATCCGCCGTTTTGCGCTCCTCTTCACTGGAAGCGGTTTCGACGTCTTCGATCTTGCCTTCACGGGCCTTCTTGTCCACCAGGGCCATGATCTTGTCTTCGAAGCCGTCCCGATAGTCGTCCGGCGTCCACTCGGCACTCATGTCCTCCACCAGGCGTTTGGCCATGTCCCGTTCGCCCTTGGCCAGTTCGGGGCTGGTCACTTCGCTGCCCAGCGCCAGTTCATCGAGACTTCGCACCTCGGCCGGCCAGCGCAGCATCACCAGGACCAGTGCCGATTCCAGCGGCATCAGTGCGGCCAGGTGCTGGCGGGTATGCAAGACCACGCGAGCGAGGGCGACCTTGCCGGTTTTGCTCAGGGTTTCGCGCAGCAGTGCATAGACCTTTCCGCCGCGTTTGTCGGGAGCCAGGTAGTAAGGCGTGTCGATGTTCTGCAAGGGAATCTGCTTGCCATCGACAAAGGAGAAAATGTCGATGGTCTGGGTTGAGAGCGGATGAGCGGAACGGATTTCCTCTTCACTGAGCACCACGTACCGGCCCTTTTCGTACTGCACGCCCTTGACGATGTGCTCCTTGGTGACTTCCTTGCCCGTCACCTTGTTGACACGCTTGTAGCCCACCGGGTCCATGCTGCGGCTGTCGAGCCAGTCGAAATCGACGCCTCGGGAGGACGTAGCCGAGACCAGCGCCACGGGGATGTGCACCAGTCCGAAGCTGATTGCGCCTTTCCAGATTGCCCGTGCCATGGTCGTCTACTCGCGAGTGATGTTCAGGTGACCTGCGGTCCTTTGCAAAAGTTTCTGTGGTCTGCGCGCCGGTTCCCCCGCCGGATCAACCGGATGCCAGATCGTGCCGGGGAGTTTTTGGTTAACAAATCCGAACCTCGGGCGTAGCGTGGTATCGAAGTCCTTACCCACGCGGACGCAGAGAGGCACCCCCATGAACCGATACGTGTTTGGCGCCATTGCACTGGCCTTGAGTGGCGTACTTGGCTCCTTGGTCCAGGCCGACGTCTCTGCTTCGTTGCAGTTGGCCCAGAACCTGCCTGGCAGCACCAACAGCAACCCGTACAACAGTCCGATTCGCCGGGCCAACCCCAACAGCATGCAAGGCACCCAACCCGGCACCCCGGCCATACGAGGCCCCAATACCGTGCCGGTCCCGCGCCCGCCGACACTGGACAACGGTGGCATTGGTAATCGCTACCCCGACCGGACAGCGCCCGCCAGCCCACCGAAATTCATTCCCAATCCACCTCCTCGAGACACTGGTAGCAGCAACCGTTGAGTGGCAGGCATGACGTCTGCCCGCTACTTTTCACCAAGTCTCATTTCCATCAGAAAAGGAATCCTGCATGTTGCGTAAAAGCCTGTTGGCAACCCTCTGTGCCGGCGTATTGATCAGCGCCGCTGTCCCTGTGCTTGCCGCACCGGCCCAGACGATGAAAAGCGAAGATGGCACCCTTGAGGTCACCCCCATCGTGACGGGGCTGGAGCACCCCTGGGCCCTGGCATTCCTGCCGGATAGCAAAGGCATGCTGGTGACCGAACGGCCCGGCAACCTGCGACTGGTGACCGCCGAAGGCAAGTTGTCCGCACCGCTCAATGGCGTACCCACGGTCTGGGCCAAGGGGCAGGGTGGATTGCTCGACGTGGCGCTGTCGCCCGACTTCAAGCAGGACCGGATGGTCTATCTGTCCTATGCCGAAGGTGGCGGTCAGGGCGGCAAGGCCGGCACGGCGGTGGGCCGCGGCCGGCTCTCCGACGATATGACGGCGCTCAAGGATTTCCAGGTGATCCTGCGTCAGGAACCCAAGCTCTCGGTGGGCAACCATTTTGGCTCGCGGCTGGTGTTTGATCGCGACGGCTATCTGTTCGTGACCCTGGGGGAAAACAACGACCGCCCGACCGCCCAGGACCTCGACAAGCTGCAAGGTAAAGTGGTGCGAATCTACCCGGATGGCACTGTGCCCAAGGACAACCCCTTTGTCGGTCAGGCCAACGTGCGCCCGGAGATCTGGTCCTACGGGCAACGTAACCCGCAAGGCGCGGCGCTCAACCCGTGGAACGGCACGCTGTGGGAAAACGAACACGGCCCTCAGGGCGGCGATGAAATCAACATCATCGAGCGCGGCAAGAATTACGGCTGGCCGCTGGCGACCCATGGCATCAACTACTCCGGTCAACCGATTCCCGAAGCCAAGGGTGAAATCGCCGAAGGCACCCTTGTCCCGAATCATGTCTGGGAAAAGTCCCCGGGCCTGAGTGGCATGGCGTTCTACGATGCCGATCGTTTCAAGGTCTGGCAGCGCAACGTGTTTGTCGGCGCGCTGATCAGCCAGGAACTGATCCGCCTGGAGTTCGATGGCGACAAGGTGATCCACGAGGAGCGCTTGCTCGGGGATTTGAAAAAGCGCATCCGCGACGTACGGCAGGGACCGGACGGATACTTGTATGTTTTGACCGATGAGGAGAACGGTGGCGTTTACAAAGTGGGTTTGAAGTTGCCGGCTGACTAAGGCACCTAAAAACTTGCCGTTGACTTGCCATCAACGTCCGGCTAATTTCGAGCCATGACTTCCACCGTATTGCGCTGCCAGCCAAGCATTATTACCGCCATTCCTCATTTGGCGGGCTAGCTCACGACTGCAGCACCCAACCCGCCCTCGAGGCGGGTTTTTACTTTCTGTCTCCCGGGCCCCGATCAATGTCAGGAGACGACGATGAGTTTCACAACCGATCAACAGGCCTTGCTTGAAGGCTACGTGAAAAAAATCCTTGCCGCGCCGGTCTATGAGTTGGCTGTGCGCACGCCTTTGCAACCGGCGCCGGCCTTGTCCGAAGCCTTGGGTAACCAGATCCTGCTCAAGCGCGAAGACTTGCAGCCGACCTTTTCCTTCAAGATCCGCGGTGCCTACAACAAGCTGGTGCAACTGAGCGAGGCGCAAAAGGCTCGCGGCGTGGTTACGGCTTCTGCGGGCAATCATGCGCAGGGCGTGGCACTGGCGGCGCGGGAGTTGGGGATCAACGCTACCATCGTCATGCCATGCACGACGCCGCAGTTGAAGGTCATCGGCGTGCGCAGTCGCGGCGCCGATGCGGTGTTGCACGGCGAAAGCTTTCCGTTCGCACTGGCCTGTGCGCTGGATTTGGCCCGGGAAACCGGTCGCACCTTTGTTTCACCCTTCGACGACCCGGAGGTGATCGCTGGGCAAGGCACGGTGGCGATGGAAATCCTGCGCCAGCATCAGGGGCCTCTGGACGCGATCTTCGTGCCGGTGGGTGGCGGGGGGCTGATCGCGGGTATCGCCGCCTACGTCAAATACTTGCGGCCGGAAGTTCGCGTCATTGGCGTCGAGTCGGAACATTCCGCGTGTCTGCAAGCGGCGATGCATGCCGGCGAACGGGTCGTGTTGCCGAGCGTCGGCACCTTCGCCGACGGGGTGGCGGTGGCGCAGATCGGCGCTTACGGTTTTGAGGTCTGCCGGTTTTGCGTCGATGACGTGGTGACGGTCAGTAACGATGAACTTTGCGCCGCAATCAAGAATATCTACGACGATACCCGCTCGATCACCGAACCTTCCGGTGCGCTGGCCGTGGCCGGGATCAAGAGATACGTCGCGCAGACCGGTGCCTTGGGGCAGACCCTGGTGGCGATCGACTCGGGTGCCAACATCAATTTCGACAGTCTGGGGCACGTGGCCGAGCGCGCCGCGTTGAGTGGCGCCCCGGCATGATGCCTGGGCAGGTCGACAGCGGACGCCGCAAGCGGGCGCCGCGAGGGTCCGCGCGATGGCAAGGTTATTCCTGAATGGCTTTCTCGACCTTGGTCGACGCCGACCAGATCCGATAGCGCACTTCGATGTCCTTGGGTACGTACAGCACGAGCGGCAGCTTGCTGTTGTAACGCAGCAGGAAGCCGTCACCGACCACCGGTACAAAACCCTGTTTGCTCGTGCCGCCCGGGCAGGCCATCAGCGTGCTCATCGGACCAATGACTTTTTCCAGGCGATAGAACGGATAGCCCCAACCCTCGAGGTTCTTCTCCTCGAGAATACCGCCCAGACGCGGGTTGTTGCAGTCAACGGTCATCGTCTTGCCGGCCAGGATCTCGACCTGGAAGTCGTTTTCCCGGGTCTGAGGCGCTAGGTGGATCACCTGGCGGGTAAATCCGCTTTCGGCCTTCGGATAGGGTGCGGTGTCTTCGAGTTTGGCGGCATGCGCCACGCCGGCAAGCCCCAGTGCGAACAGCGCTGTGCAAGCGTTAACGGTCAAAGAATTCATGATGCCTCCTTGCTTGAAGTGAAGGCGGCATTTTCACTGTCGTGTGCAGTGAATGCAAACCCGGGATCCTCCGCGTGCAAATTGCAGGGTCGCCAGGGGCGTTCATTGCAAACCGCATGGCAGGTTTAAGGTGATTCGTCTAAATCCTTGAAGTGCCGATGAACTGCACCACGAAAATCAAGGTATGTTTTATGCTGTAGGTGCCCTTGAAGCTTGCCGGGATTTCAAATGAGCAAGCATTGATCGTCGGGCCGTTTCACAAAGGAGGGAGTTGCCATGTTTCTTTCTGCCTTGGAAATTCGCAATATCATCGAAAGCAGTTTTCTGCCCAAGCGCTGCCAGTGCACGCTGTCACCGGACCTGTCGATGACCGTCAAGGTCTATGCAGACGGGCAAACCGATCAGCTCGATCTATTGGTCACCGGCATCGATGCTTCCGGGCTCAATGGTTGTCGGGAAATCAACGAGCTGATTGCCCAACTGCGTTCCAGGCAGCATCACGTAGAGGTCGAACCGCACTCTATGCTGGGCAAAGCACTCTAGTCTGCTGTTTCGGGTTCCAGGGAAACGCGCCGGGTCTGGAAGAACGCCAGGCCCAGCGCCAGTTCAAACCCGACCGCCAGTAAAATGCCCGGCCCGACATGGCCGTTGAGCCATTCGGCAAAACCCAGCACGGCCAATCCCCAGCAGCCGACGACGAAGCCGAGGCTCAGCGCATTGCGGGTTGCGCAAGGAGGGGCGTTGCGAACCAGAAAAGAGAACACGCTCAACGCCCCAAACAGCACGGCGGTGCGTCGCGCGACCAACCCCACCGCGAATGAAAACTCGATATCCCAGAACGACAATAACCATTGCGGTGTCAGACCCCAGACCAGACTTAGCAAAAGACATAGGGCGGCGCAAAACAACGACAGCGTGCGAAACGACAACTGCATGGCGAATCCTTGCGGGCAGAGAGGGAGGCGCTAGAGCATAGCGCCGCAACCCTCAAAGGAATACTGCCAAGTACCAAATCAGATTTTTCGGTCAGCCCTGGTTCTCGCAAGCGTCGGAAAGTTTACGGTAGGAAATTTCTGCGAGTTTTCCCGTGTCATCGATGTACTTCATCTCGGCCTTTACCACCTTGCACTCCAGGGTGTCCGGCTCAGTCAGTGAAATCACTTTGCTGACATGCAATGGCATGCCGTAGTGATAGGGCACGGCTTGAGAGGTCGTGGTTTCATTGGCCTGAGCCAGGCCGGCAAACGCGGTGCAGGTGAGGGCGGCGGTAACCAGCAGGGTGCGAGTGTTCATCAGCGATCTCCGGTGCGGACGGAATGTCAGTTCGATGTGTCGCTTGTCGAACTTGCCGCACTGGGCGTCAGAACAGTCTGAGGGCGTGCGGTCCAGTGAAGTGTTGGATCGCACGGTTAAGCGAGGGTTAACCCGGCTGAACACCGCCTGTCGCGGATGCGCGATCCTGTATATCAGTTAAGACCATCGGGCGCCTGATAGAAAGTCATCGCGAGCAAGCTCCCACAATGCCCGAGCGTCGACACAAATGTTGTGAACGACCCGCAACCCTGTAGGAGCGAGCCTGCTCGCGAAGAGGCCCTCGAATTCAGCGCACATCCAGTTGCTTGCGATAAGGCAAATCCGGCCCGGTCTTGCTGCACGTCAGCGCCGCCGCCCGCACCGCGAACTTCAGCATGCAGTCGATCTGCTCGCGGCCAAGTTGCTTCACGCCCTCTACCGAATCCAGCTGGTGTTCGGTCAACCAGGTTATCAGCGCCGCCTGAAAGGTATCGCCCGCGCCCACGGTGTCGGCGATTTTTACCGTAGAGGCGGGGGTGGACCACGAACCATGTGCCCGACTGAATACGGTCGCGCCTTCGCCGCCCCGGGTCAGGAGTACCAGCTGACAGCGGTGCTGCAACCAGCCCTGGACCACCTGGGCCGGGTCCTGGCCGGGGTACAGCAGATGCAGGTCCTCGTCGCTGACCTTGATCAGGTCGGCCAGTTCCACCAGTGTCGCGACTCGTTTACGCCACAGGTCGATGTCCGGCTCCGGGTTCAGGCGCACGTTCGGATCGAGGCTGATCAGGCGCTTGCCGCTTTCCCGGCGCACCAATGCCAATAGCGTGTCGGCAATCGGCTGCACCACCAGGGAAAACGAGCCGATATGCAGGCCGCGTACCTCAGGCCCGAGTGTCGGCAGGTGCTCCGGTTGCAATTGTCGATCCGCGCAGCCTTCGCCACGGAAGCTGTACTGCGGCGAGCCATTGGCCCCCACGGCGACCATCGCCAGGGTGGTCGGCGCGGCAAAATCCACCAGGAATTCCTGGCGCACGCCTTCATCTTGCAACACTTGCAACAAGCGCCGGCCCAGGTAGTCGGTGGACAACCCGGCCAACAGTGCCGCGTCCACGCCCAAGCGGCGCAGGCCCACCGCCACGTTGAACGGCGAGCCACCGGCAATGGCCTTGAAGTTCACTTTGGACGCCAGCCCACTGGCGTCGTTTTCACTGAAAAAATCGAACAGCGCTTCGCCACACACCAGGTACATAGTTGTTCACTCTTCAAAGGGTTGCGACATGCTGTTGATAGCGTTCATACGCCTGCTGACAGGCTTGCACATTGTCGGCGACCGGCAGGGTTTCACTGGCCGGGTCGAGTTTTACGCAGCGCTCGCACAATTGCGCCAGGCTGTCTTCGTGCCCGTTCGCCCGGGATACGCACCAGGCCGCCTGAATCGCCGCACCCAAGGCTGCGGCCTCGCTTTGTTCGGTGCAGATCACCGGTGTATTCATGGTGTCGGCGACGATTTGCCGCCAGACCGCACTTTTTGACCCACCCCCAATCAGCCGAATGCTGCGGCTTTGTAAGCCATTGCGGCGTAGCAGGTCCAGTCCGTAACGCAAACCGAACGTCGTGCCTTCGACCACCGCGCGGCACAGGTTGGCCCGGGTCAGGTTGGTCATGGTCAGGCCCGACAGGCTGGCGCTGGCATGGGGCAGGGCGGGCACACGTTCGCCATTGAAGAACGGCAGCATGCACACACCATCGGCACCGATTGGCGCCTGGGCAACGAGGTCGTTGAATTGATCGATGTCGAGGTCCAGCAGCTCGCGAATCAGGCTGGTGGCATTGGTCAGGTTCATGGTGCAGATCAAAGGCAGCCAGCCGCCACTGGAGGAACAGAACGTGGCAACCGCGGCATCCGTGGCGACGTTCGGCTGATCGGCGTAGGCGTACACCGTGCCTGACGAGCCGAGGCTCATGGTGATTGCACCAGGCTGGATGTTGCCGGTGCCGATGGCGCCCATCATGTTGTCGCCACCGCCACTGGACACCAGTGCCCGAGGGTTGATGCCCAGATACTCGGCGATGCCTGGCAGAATCGTGCCGACCGCCTGATGGGGGGCGATCAGTTCCGGCAGCGCCGCTTGCAGGCGTCCGCTGGGGTCGATGTCACGCAACAATTGGGAATCCCACTGGCGCGTACGCACATTGAAATACCCGGTGCCCGAGGCATCGCCGTATTCGCTGCAACTGCGGCCAGTGAGCCAATGGTTGAGGTAGTCGTGGGGCAGCAAGATGCGGGCGATCCGGCAGAACACGTCGGGATGCTGCTCTTTGGTCCATAACAGCTTGGACAGGGTGTAGCCCGGCGCGATGACTACGCCCAGGCGTTTCAGCGAACCCTTTTCGCCACCCAGGTGGGCCAGCAGTCGGTCATTCTCCGGGGTGGTTTCGGTGTCGCACCAGAGTTTAGCCGCACGCAACACCTTGCCCTGATCGTCGAGCAGCACCAGGCCGTGTTGCTGGCCGGACACGCCAATGCCGAGGATCGACTGACCATTGGTTTTGGCCGCGAGCAATGCGCGGCGAGTGGCGGTGGCGAAGGCTTCCAGCCACTGCTGGGTGTCCTGTTCGCGGCGGCCATCGGGGCCGCTGATCAGGCTGTGGCTGGCGGCTCCCTGACCGAGCACCTCACCATTGGCCGAGTCGAGGATGACGGCTTTGGTGCCTTGGGTTCCGCAGTCGATGCCGAGGAAGAGTTGTCGGGTTGTCATGCAGTATTCCTGGTCGTCAGCTAGATACAAGTCTGGATTCACTATCCCCGGTGCCTGTCAGGCCGCCTTCGCGAGCAAGCCCGCTCCCACAAGGAGTTTTGTGAGCAACACCAAACCCTGTGGGAGCGGGCTTGCTCGCGAAGACGGCAATTGCTACACCACCGACCTTAAGCCAGCACCCGTTCCAACGTCCGCGACACCCCAACCTCGCGCAAACTGTTGCAGCACCACTCAAACGCCGCGACAAACTCCGGTGAGCGCGCAATGGCCGTACCAAAAATCTCCTCGACCGCCAGCAAGCGCTGGGTAAGCAGCACATCATCGGCTACCAGCGCCTGACAGAACGCCGCCCGCGGATCCGCAATCGTGTAGGTCTCGCCCTGTTCATCCACGCCTTTGAGATACAGCGCCCACGCCGCCACCACCAACGCCGCGCGCCGGGTTTCGCGGCCATCGGCGATCAAGCGGTTGATGGTCGGTACGGTGAATTTCGGAAACTTCGACGAACCGTCCGAACACACCCGTTCAAGCTGATCGGCAATCGCCTGATTGGAGAACCGCGCCACCAGGGTGTTCTTGTACTCGGCCAGGTCGATTCCCGGCACCGCCGGCAGCTGTGGCGTCACGTCCAGGTCCATGTAGGCGCGCATGTAGCGCACGAACAGCGGGTCGTTCATGGTTTCGTGGACGAAGCGGTAACCCTTCAGGAATCCCAGGTACGTCAGCGCCAGATGACTGCCGTTGAGCAGCTTGATCTTCATTTCTTCGTAGGGCGTGACGTCGTCGGTGAATTGCACGCCGACTTTTTCCCAGGCCGGGCGACCGTTGACGAACCTGTCTTCCAGCACCCATTGCGCGAAGGGTTCGCAGACCACCGGCCAGGCATCGTCCACGCCATGCCGGTCCGCCAGTTGCAGGCGATGGAGGGTGCTGGTCATCGGTGTAATGCGGTCGACCATGGCGTTGGGGAAACTGACGTTGGCGTCGATCCAGTCACGCAACTGGCTGTCGTGCAAGGCGGCAAAGGTCAGCAGGGCCTTGCGGGTGACGGCGCCGTTGTGCGGCAGGTTATCGCAGGACATCAGGGTGAAGGCCGCTGTGCCAGCGGCGCGGCGCTTGGCCAGTGCGGCACACAGGAAGCCGAACACGGTTTTCGGTGCGCCAGGGTGCGCCAGGTCATGCTGGATCTGCGGCAAGTGCGCCATGAACTCGCCGGTGCTGTCGTCGATGCAGTACCCGCCTTCGGTGATGGTCAGCGAGACGATGCGGATCTCGGGGCTGGCCAGCTTGTCGATCAATGCCTGGGCACTGTCCTCGGCCAGCAGCATGTCACGAAGGGCGCCGATCACCCGCACTTCGGTGTCGTCGCTATCGCCGAGTTCGAACAGGGTGAACAGATAATCCTGATCCTTGAGGTCGTCGCGGGCGCGACGGTCTTCAGCGCGCAGGCCGACACCGCAGATGGCCCAGTCCAGGCCTTCGCCGGTATTCATCAAGGCGTCGGTGTAGTACGCCTGATGGGCACGGTGGAAACCGCCGACCCCGATGTGCGCGATACCTTGGCGGGTCTCGCCCAGGGCGTAGGCGGGCAGGACCACTTCAGGGGCGAGGCGGTTGAGGTTGAGTTGGTTCAATTTCATCGCAGGCTCTCTGAAATCAGGCAGCAACGCGCAACGGGCGGGTCAACGCCACGCCGTCGGCATCGAATAAATGGCAGTGTTGCGCATCCAGATGCAGGCTCAGGGTTTCACCGTAGCGGCTGGCCAGATCGCCGCGAACGCGCATGGTCAGGGCTTCGCCGGATGCCGTCCGGACGTGGCAGAAGGTGTCGCTGCCCAGGCGCTCGCTGACATCGGCGGTGACCTGCAAGGCGCAGTCGCCGGGTTTGGCCAGTTCCAGGTGCTCTGGGCGAATGCCCAGCGTCACCGCACTCCCGACGCTCAGACGCCTGCCGCCCAAGGGCAGGCTGACGCGGGTTCCGGCGTCGAGCTGCACTTCACAGCCCTGGCTGTCGACGCCGGTGACCTTGCCCTTGAGCAAGCCCATTTTTGGCGTGCCCAGGAAACCGGCGACGAACAGGTTGGCCGGCTGGTGATAGAGATCCAGCGGCGAGCCGACTTGCTCGATCTTGCCGCCATTGAGTACGACCACTTTGTCGGCCATGGTCATCGCTTCGACCTGATCGTGAGTCACGTAGATCATCGTGGCTTGCAGTTCTTTGTGCAGGCGCAACAGTTCCAGGCGCATCTGCACCCGCAGGGCGGCATCGAGGTTGGATAACGGTTCGTCGAACAGGAAAATTTTCGGGTTGCGCACGATGGCCCGGCCAATCGCCACGCGCTGGCGCTGGCCGCCGGACAGTTGCTTGGGTTTGCGCTCCAGCATCGGCCCCAGTTCGAGGATGCGCGCCGCTTCGCTGACCTTCTTCGCTACTTCGGCTTTCGCCACGCCGGCCAGGTCGAGGGCGAACGACATGTTCTTGCGCACGCTCATGTGCGGGTACAGGGCGTAGGTCTGGAACACCATCGCCAGATCGCGCTTGGCCGGGCTCACTTCGGTGATGTCGCGGCCGTCGAGTTCGATGGTGCCGCCGCTGACTTCCTCCAGCCCGGCGATCAGCCGCAGCAGCGTGGATTTGCCGCAGCCCGACGGGCCGACGAATACCACGAACTCCTTGTCGTTCACCTCCAGGTCGATGCCCTTGATGATGGAAAAGCCTTCGAAGCCTTTTTGCAGATTCTTGATTTTCAGGTTGGCCATGGTGATGGGCCTCCGTTTGTTTTTATTCAGTTGAATAGGGCATGCCTTTCTGTAGGAGCGAGCCTGCTCGCGATGGGCTCACAGGCGACGCGTTTATTCAGGCCGCACACGTTATCGTTCACGTCCATCGCGAGCAGGCTCGCTCCTACAAGGGTTCATTTCACGGCGCCGAACGACAGACCACGCACCAGTTGTTTCTGACTGATCCAGCCGAAGATCAGGATCGGCGCACAGGCCAGGGTCGAGACGGCCGACAATTTGGCCCAGAACAGCCCTTCGGGGCTTGAGTACGAGGCGATCAATGCGGTCAGTGGCGCGGCTTTCGACGAGGTCAGGTTCAGCGACCAGAACGCCTCGTTCCAGCACAGGATCAACGACAGCAGCACCGTGGATGCCAGGCCGCCCTTGGCGATGGGCAGCAACACCCGGAGCATCTCCTGAGCCAGCGTTGCGCCGTCCAGCCGCGCGGCTTCGAGGATGTCCCTGGGGATGTCCTTGAAGTAGGTGTAAATCATCCAGACCACGATCGGCAGGTTGATCAGCGTGTAGATGACGATCAGCGCGATCCGCGTATCGAGCAGGCCGAAACTCTTGGCCAGCAGATAGATCGGCATCAGCACGCCCACTGGCGGCAGCATTTTGGTGGAGAGCATCCACAGGAGCGTGCCTCTGGTGCGTTGGGTTTCGTAGAAAGCCATGGAGTAGGCCGCCGGCACCGCGATCAGCAGGCACAGCGCGGTGGCGCTGAAGGAGATCACCACCGAGTTCCAGGCGAAACTGAAATAATCGCTGCGCTCGTTGATGTGCAGGTAGTTCTCCAGCGTCGGCATGAAGATGAACTGCGGCGGCGTGGCGAAGGCATCGATTTCGGTTTTGAAACTGGTCAGTACCATCCAGAAGATCGGAAAGAAGATCAGGATCGCGATGGCCCAGGCCAACGTACCGAGCAGCAGGCTTTGCAGGCGACGGGATTGTTGAAGAGTCATGGCAGGCCTCAGGCTTTGTCGGTCAGGTTTTTGCCGATCATCCGCACCAGGATGATCGCGGCGATGTTGGCGATGACCACGGCGATCAGGCCGCCCGCCGAGGCCATGCCGACATCGAACTGCACCAGCGCCTGGTTGTAGATCAGGTAGGCGAGGTTGGTCGAGGCGTAGCCGGGGCCGCCGTTGGTGGTGGTGAAGATTTCGGCGAACACCGAGAGCAGGAAGATGGTTTCGATCATCACCACCACCGCAATCGGCCGCGCCAGGTGTGGCAGGGTCAGGTGCCAGAAAATCGCGATGGGCCCGGCACCGTCCAGGCGCGCGGCTTCTTTCTGTTCCTGGTCGAGGGACTGCATGGCGGTCATCAGGATCAGGATTGCGAAGGGCAGCCATTGCCACGAGACAATGATGATGATCGACAGCAGCGGGTAGTGCGCCAGCCAGTCCACCGGTTGCGCGCCGAACAGCTTCCAGACGTAGGCGAGAATCCCCGACACCGGATGGAAAATCAGGTTCTTCCAGATCAGTGCGCCCACCGTGGGCATGATGAAAAACGGCGAGATCAGCATCACCCGTACGAGGCCGCGACCGAAAAACTCACTGGCCTCCAGCAGGGCACTGATCAGCACGCCGAGTACCACACTGATCAGCAGCACGCTGCCCACCAGCAACAGCGTGTTGGTGGCGCCGGGCAGGAATCCGGAATCAGTCAGGAAATAGGTGAAGTTCTCCAGCCCGACGAATTCGTTTTCACCGGGATTGAGCAGGTTGTAGCGGATCATCGAAAAGTAGACGGTCATGCCCAGGGGGACAATCATCCACAGCAGCAACAACGCCACCGAAGGGCTGACCAGGAACCAGCCGGGATTGGCCACGCGGTTTTTGCGCTGCGGCTGGGCTATGTCCATGTGAGCTTTTGCAGTTGATGTATTCATGGTGATCAGAACCGATTGATTACAGGCATATGAAGATCAACTGTGGGAGCGGGCTTGCTCGCGAAGAGGCCAGTACATCCGACACAACTTTCGCGTTTGGAATGCCGCTTTCGCGAGCAAGCCCGCTCCCACACTGGATACGGGGTTACTTGGGATAACCCGCGCGCTTCATCTCGCGCTCGGTGGTTTGCTGGGCCGCCACCAAGGCCTGGTCGACCGTGGTCTGGCCGATCAGCGCCGCAGAGAAGGATTTGCCAACCTGAGTACCAACGCCCTGGAACTCGGGAATGGTCACCAACTGAATACCGATGTAAGGCACCGGTCTGGCCCCCGGGTTGCTTGGGTCGGCGGCCTTGAGCGACTCCAGCGTGACCCTGGCGAACGGCGCCGCGTTCATGTACGCATCGCTGTAGGTGGAGGCGCGGGTGCCCGGCGGCACGTTGGCGATGCCGTCCTTTTCCGCGACCAGCGTGCTGTACTCCCTGGAAGTGGCCCAGGCGCTGAAGGTTTTCGCTGCGTCCTTGGCCTTGGAACTGGTCGGAATGGCCAGTGCCCAGGAATACAACCAGGCCGAACCCTTGTCAGTGACCTGATGTGGCGCGAAGGTGAATCCGACGTGATCGGCAACCTTGCTCTGGGTCTTGTCGGTGACGAACGAGCCGGCGACGCTGGCATCGACCCAGATCGCGCATTTGCCGCTGTTGAACAACGCCAGGTTTTCGTTGAAACCGTTGCTCGATGCGCCCGGCGGACCGGATTTTTTCATGGTGTCGACGTAGAAGTTCAGCGCGTTTTTCCACTCAGGCCCGGTGAATTCCGGTTGCCACTTCTCATCGAACCAGCGCGCGCCATAGGCGTTGGCAACGGTGGTGACCAACGCCATGTTTTCGCCCCAGCCAGCCTTGCCGCGCAGGCAGATGCCGTACTGTTCTTTATCTTTGTGGGTGAGTTTGCTGGCGAATTCGCTGATCTGTTCCCAGGTCGGGCGCTCGGGCATGCTCAGGCCGGCGTCCTTGAACAGGTCGGTACGGTAATAGGTGATCGAGCTTTCGGCGTAGAACGGCAAGGCATACAGCGACCCCTTCACCGACAGGCCTTCGCGCACCGACGGGAATACGTCTTCGAGGGCATAACCAGCCGGCAAATCCTTCATCGGCTCCAGCCAGCCCTTGGCACCCCAGAGTGCGGCTTCGTACATGCCGATGGTCAGCACGTCGAACTGTCCGCCCTGGGTGGCGATGTCTGTGGTCAGGCGCTGGCGCAGAACGTTTTCTTCGAGGACCACCCAATTGAGCCTGATGTCCGGGTGCTCGGCCTCGAAGGTTTTCGAGAGCTTTTGCATGCGGATCATGTCGCTGTTGTTGACGGTGGCGATGGTCAGGGTCTGGGCGCCAAGGCTGACGCTGCTGAGAGTCATGCAGGTGAGGGCAAGCAGAGCTTTTACCGAAGGTTGCATCGTGCACTCCTTTTCTGCAGCCGGCGGGCTACAGAAGGACAGTTATTGTTTTTGTGTCTTCCGTAGGCAGGAAGAATGTGCGCTGATTACATCCTTCAATCGAGGGCGAGACAAATCATCCATCGCACTTCAATCGATACTATTTTGCACTGAAGTTTTGAGGGGTAGACGCAGGGAAGGGCTTTTCAGCGAAGGAGGGGTATTGAATCCGTACAGGTTTCAGGGGGTAACGCTGTACCTGTGGGAGCGAGCTTGGTCCGGGCGGAGATCCGACGATGGCGGTGTATCAGGTTAATAAATGTCGACTGACACGGCCTCATCGCGAGCAAGCTCGCTCCCACAGGAGTTTGAGGAGCGTCTTCAACCCAGGTTTTGCTCGGTCAACCGCTGCACCACCAGCCGCCGGTAATGCGAAGGCGTCATGCCCTTGAGCTGCTGGAAGCGTCGGTTGAAGTTGGAAATATTGTTGAAGCCCGATTCGAAGCAGACATCGGTCACCGGCTTGTCGCCATCGGCCAGTAACTCGCAGGACTTGCTGATGCGCAAGCGATTGACGAATTCGATGAAATTGCGCCCGGTGGCCTGCTTGAATACCCGGCTGAAATACGTCGGCTTCATGCCCAGATGCTCGGCGACCTCTTCCAGCGTCAAGTCCCGGGCGTAGTGGGCAAAAATGTAATCCACTGCGCGGTTGGTGCGATCGATATTGTGCTCGTCCGCCAGTTGCGGGGTTGTGGCACCAGAGAGCAATTGGTAGTCGTCGGTGGCCGCGAGCAACTCCAGCAGAATGAAAAAGTGCCCGAGCCGGGTCATACCGGTGGTATCGGCGATGCGCTGCATCAGGTCCATCGCCTTGTCGATGGTGTGCTTGCAGCGAAACTCGATGCCGTACTGCGCGCGTTCCAGCAGCGGCGCCAGGGCCTTGAGTTCGGCGAATACCTGATAGCCGCTGTCGAACAACTCGTCGGTGAAATTGACCAGCATGTCGCGCTTGGGCACCACTTCGTCCTCGGCCACCTGGCTGATCCAGTTGTGGGGCAGGTTGGGGCCGGTCAGGAACAGGGTATGTGGGTAGAAGTTGCCGATGTAGTCACCGATGAACACCTTGCCGGAACTGGCGACGATCAGGTGCAGTTCGTATTCCTTGTGGAAATGCCAGCGCACCAGCGGGCAGGGGAAGCCATGCTGGCGATAGATGATGGACAACCCGTTGTGGTCGTCCATCAATTCATAGGAAGGGTCGGTGATTCTGGCAATACGGGGCATGTTGATACACTTTTCTTGTTTTCGCGCCCTGATCATGCCTCTTGTGGGGTGGCTGATGCCAGTTGTCGATGTCGCGAAACCTGACAGGAGCCTTCTCGGCTTTCGGGACTATCTGGCTCTTCTGGCATTTATCAAGCTCGCGCTTCGGCAGTAGGAAACCAGTTTCGATTCTTCCATGAAATCGACATTGATAATGTTGCACCTTTCGCTTTGGGAGTGGGTGAAGGGATCAAACCAGGTGTCCAGTTCATCATGGATATCGACGGGGCCTCCCAGCTTCGAGTAGCTTGTGGCGGACAGTGACCACAAGGTGGTGCGGGGAGGTGGAGTCCACAACACGTTCGATATGTGCTGCTCCAGTTCCTGGACATTTGTGTCGCCAATCCCGCTCCATTTGTGTTCGACTGTCTCGCAGAACCAGGCGGGATTTAACTCCGGATGTTGTTGAGCCGCTACCAGAACTCGCTGCTCTCCGCTGATTTTCTAGAGCTCGCCAAGTGGCAGACCGCTATTGTCGGCAGGGATTATTCTCTTGCCAAGATAACGGAGCATCATCTCGTTGAAGAGTGCGTAGTCGAACGGTTGTTGTCCGTCCTTGAGTTCATGAAAATCCAGAACCACAAATTCGTCAGGGTTGTCGCGTAAAAACAGATGCACAGCCGCAAACAAACCCAGCACGTTACGAGATGAGCGAAAGCCATTGTGCTGGAATCGGAATTTTTCAAACTCTATGGCCGACTCGTCAAAGTCCAGCCGTAAATCAAGTACGCGCGAACCGTTGTTGAGTTGAGCGGCGAACGAATCGTGCTGGCAGGCCAGCCAGTGCGCGCCGGGGATCAATGGATAGCTCGCTTGCCAGTCGCACCCGGCATTGTGCGTGCCGGGTAGTGTAAGTTCACTAAGCGACAGGTTATCGATTGCCGGCGTAGAGCTCATCCAGTTATTGAGTGCGTAATTGTCTTCGGTTGTATTGTTCATTAATGCATCCTTGCATTGATTGATGAATAACAAGTTGCGCCAAAGCAGTGTTGGTTGGCGGCAATCAATTTGTTTTCGCGTCTCGATCATGCCTCGTGCAGGGAGGGGCCCAGAGTGTGTAAAAACGCCTTCGTGAACCCTTGCTATGATTTCTGAGGAATTCATCGCAGGGATCGCCCATGAAGCGCTTTATCCAAGGTGAACATCGAGGCCAAGGTACCTTACTTCCCGAAAG
>NZ_JAHBDE010000028.1:0-62246 GCF_019956175.1 Pseudomonas sp. BF-R-30
TGTTCTCGAAGGTCACGGACTTGGCCGTATTGGCCTCGACCATGGCCTTGCCCAGCACCCGGGCGGTCTGGTCGTAACCACCGCCCACCGAACCCGGGGCCATGAATTTCACGGTATCCAACGCGAAGGCTGGTGCGACCAGCACCGCAGCGGTCAAACCGGCGGCCATGCAGCGACTGAAACGACGGATCAAGGCGGACATGGGATCTCCTGATTACATTGTTTTTATCGGTGCCGCTTGCCCATCGAGGTGTGCGATGGACCGGGGCCTGCAAACAAGCTTAGGCCATGGATTCATGGGTTGACTTGTTTTGCTGAAACCACCCGCCAAATGCGCCGCCCCCCCCTTGTAGGAGCCTCCCTGTGGGAGCGAGCTTGCTCGCGATGACGGAGTGTCAGTCGACATTTTCGGTGTCTGACACACCGCCATCGCGAGCAAGCTCGCTCCCACAGGTTCTCGGGTTCCATTGCGACAAAACAATGTCCAGGGCCTAACCTCATTGGCTAAGTGACCAACAACCCGTCGAGCTCGCCGATGCGCAATGTCTTGAAGTCAATGATTTACGTCGCCTTCGCGGTTCTGGTGGCAAGCCCGGGATGGCTGTTGGCGGGGGATATGGCCGACGCCCCCGCTCCTGCCCCCGCTCCCGCAGCCCCGATCATCAGCATCTCCGACAGCGAATTGCTGGGGGTGCAAAACCAGCTCAACAGCCTCAAGCAGCAGGTTTCCCAGGCCAGCAATTACACCCAGCTGGAAAGCTCACAGGACCAGGTGCAAGTACTGATTCAGGACATTGAACGCCTGTCCACATCGCTGCTGCCTGGCCAGGCGCAATTGCAGGCGCAACTGAACGTGCTGGGGCCCGTGCCGCTTGACGAGAACGCACAGGTGACATCTGCAATTACTACCCAACGAGACGCCCTCGGCGAGCAAAAAAACAAGATCGATAGCCAACTCAAAACCCTGGCCGCGCTTAAAATAAGTGCCGCCGAACTGATCACCCAGATTGCCAGCATTCGGCGCAGCTTGCTGGAAGCGGAAGTGACCCAGCAGACCAGCAGTATCCTGAGCCCGAGATTCTGGTCGCCATTGTTCGCTCTTCCGATCGAGGACCGTCAACGTTTCAGCGCCCTCATCGAGCAACTCGAGGCCACGCACCGAGCCGCCTGGCAACCCGGACAACGCGGGATCACGGCCACCCTGCTGATCCTGGCCCTGGTCATATGGACCGTGGGTCGAAACCTCGCCGGCCGGGTTCTGGCGTGGCTGTGCTTTCATCGAATGCCTGCAGGCCGGCTGCGGCGCAGCTCCCTTGCGCTGGCGTCGGTGATGGCGACGGTGCTGACCGCTGGCATCGCCCTGCAACTGCTGCATTTTGCCGGGACCCGGCAACTGCCCTACCCCCCCCTGCTGGCCGACCTGGCGCAATATCTGGAAAAGCTGGCCTATACCTGCGTACTGATCACCGGATTGAGCCGCGCACTGTTGTCCACCAAACATCCTTCCTGGCGCCTGCCCGATATTGCCGATCCGGTGGCGCTGGCGATGGAGCCCTATCCGAGGTTGCTGGCCAGCCTGCTGCTGGTGCTGGTAACCCTGGTGCAGATGAGCAATGTCACCGGCATGAGCGCCGAAGTGGTGTTGTTCGGTCGGGGCATCGTGGCATTGGTCGCGGCACTGGTGATCGGTGCGCTGCTGTTGCGCGTCAGCAAGACGCGCAGAGACCTGATCGTTGCCGGAGAAGCCCCCGAAGGCGTCACCACCTTCGCCGGCCTGATTTACACGTTCACGGGCGCTGCCGTGGTGGTGTCCCTGTTCGCCCTGTTGATTGGCTACGTGACGATGGCCCGGTTCATCACCTATGAAATGGTCTGGATATTCATCATCTGCGCCGGTTTCTACCTGCTCACACAGGTCTATCAGGACACCTGCGACTACGTTTTTTCGCCCCGGCAACCCACCGGCAAGACCATCAAACAGCTGCTGGGCATCGGCAATCCGCGCCTGGAACAGATCTGCACCGTGTTATCCGGAGCCGGCCGCGCCATCCTGATACTGATTGGCCTCATTGCGCTGTTTGTCGGCGGGATCGGTACGACACTCGGGCAACTGTTCACCGGCACGGTGGCCGTACTTGGCGGTGAAGGGCTGCGCAAGCTGAACATCGTCCCGGACAATTTGATGCATGCCCTACTGACACTGATGATCGGTGTCTACCTGATTCGCACCCTGCGCCGCTGGCTGGATCGCGAATTCCTGCCGAAAACCGAGATGGACCCGGGCATGTGCGCCTCGCTCAGCACCCTGTTCGCCAACATCGGCTACGTGTCCGTCGTCCTGCTCACGCTGGCATCGCTGGGGATCAAGTGGACCAACCTGGCCTGGATCGTCAGTGCCCTGTCAGTGGGTATCGGCTTTGGTCTTCAGGAGATCGTGAAGAACTTCATCTCCGGCCTGATCCTGCTGACCGAGCGCCCGGTGAAGGTCGGCGACCTGATCAGCATCAGCGGCGTCGAAGGCGACATCCGCCGGATCAACGTACGGGCCACGGAAATACAACTGGCCGACCGCTCGATCATGATCGTGCCCAACTCCCACCTGATTTCGCAGAACCTGCGCAACGTCACCCTCGGCGGCAGCGCCCAGGGCGTAGTGATACTCGAGCTGATGTTCCCGTTGGATATCGATCCGGAGCTGGTGCAAAACCTGCTGATGGACACCTACACCGAGCATGAATCCATTCTGGATAAACCAACGCCGTTTTTGCGCTTCAGTCAGCTGAAACCCGAAGGAATCACTTTGACCATCACCGGCTATGTCGGCAGCCCACGCACGGTCGGCGCGATCAAGAGCCAGCTGCTGTTTGAAATTCTCAAGCGGTTGGGGGCCGCCGGGATTGAACTGACGAAACCGCCACCCGCAGCATGATGTGGGAGCGAGCCTGCTGGCGATGGTCGCCAACGATAACGCGAACTAACTGACAGACCGCATTATCTTGACGTTTTTCGCGAGCAGGCTCGCTCCTACAGGTTGATCAATGTGCGATACACACCGACTTGAGCTCGGTGTAAGCCTCGATCACCGCACGGCCAAACTCACGGCCCATGCCCGATTGCTTGACACCACCGAACGGCATCGCCGGGTCGAGCAGCACGTGGGCGTTGACCCAGACCGTACCGGCTTCGATGCGAGGCACCAGGTTCATGGCCTTGCCCAGGTCGTTGGTCCACAGGCTGGCCGCCAGGCCGTAGCGGTTGTCGTTGGCCAGTTCGATCACGGCGTCTTCGTCGTCGAACGGCATCACGCCCAGTACCGGGCCGAACACTTCTTCGCGGGCCACGGCCATGCTGTGGTCGATGTCCGCCAGAATGGTTGGCTGCACGAAGAAACCATCACCCTCCAGCAACTCGCCGCCAGTCACCACCCGCGCACCTTGCTGGCGGGCCAGTTCGATGTGCTTGAGCACGCTTTGTTGTTGCTTGCGCGATACCAGCGGGTTGATTGCCGCGTCGCAATTCATGCCAGCGCCAATCGGCATCGAAGAAACGGCGGCGGCCAGGGCTTCGACGAATTGGTCGTGGATCGAACGGTGCACGTAGAAGCGCGAGGCCGCGGCGCAGACCTGGCCGTTGTTCAGCAAGCCGCCGAGGATCGCGCCTTGCACGGCTTTTTCGATGTCGGCATCGGCGAGCACGATCATCGGGTTCTTGCCGCCCAGTTCCAGGGAGAAGCGCGTCATGTTCTCCATGCACGCCACGCCGACACTCTTGCCCACGGCGGTGGAACCGGTGAACGATACTTTGCTCACCAAAGGATGCTGGGTCAGCACGCCGCCAACGGAGGCGCCGCCACCGGTAACCACGTTGAATACGCCAGCCGGGATGCCGGCTTCCAGCGCCAGTTCAGCCAGGCGCATGGCGGTCAGCGGGGTTTCCATCGCCGGCTTGATGATCACCGTACAACCGGTGGCCAGGGCTGGCATCAGCTTCCAGGCGGCGATCAGCAGCGGGAAGTTCCACGGCACAATGCCGACCACGACACCGACCGGCTCACGCTTTGTGAACGCGGTGAACTTGGCACCCGGTGGCAACGGGATCGACACGTCGAAGGTCTGGCCTTCGATCTTGGTCGCCCAACCGGACATGTAGCGCATGAACTCCACCGTGGCGTTGAGGTCCAGGGCGCGGGCCATGTTGATCGACTTGCCCTGGCTCAGGGTTTCCAACTGAGCCAGTTCTTCGGCGTGCTCTTCGACCAGGCGGGTGAAGTTCAGCAGGATGCGTTCACGGTCCGCCGGGCGCAGGCTCGACCACACGCCGGACTTGAACGCCTTGTGGGACGACTGCACGGCGCGCTCGACGAGTTCCAGCGGTGCATCCAGGGTTTCGCACAGGGTTTGCCCGGTGGCCGGATTGACCACGGCGATGCTGTCGCCCTCGGCAAGCACCCACTGGCCGTCAATGAAGCAGCCGTGACGACGTTCGAGGAATGCAGCAACCTGGGGCAGGATTTCAACGTTGCTCATAATTCACCTTTCATTCAGACGATGTGTTCAGGCGCAAATCCGGCCTGATCAGTGTTGTTCTTTGAGGAAGCACGCGACCGCCTGGCGGTCGTCGGCGGAAGCCAGGCCCATGTAGGGCATGTAGGTGCCCGGCACGAAAGCCTGGGGCTGGGTGATCAATTGCGTGATGTTCTCGGCCTGCCAGTCGACGTCTTTGTCGCGCATGGCCTGGGAGTAGCTGAAACCCGCCAGCGAGCCGGACTTGCGCCCATACACACCAAACAGGTTCGGCCCCATCATGCCGGTCGTACCCTTGGTCACCGCGTGGCAGACGCTGCACTCGGTGGCAAACACTTCGGCACCACGGCGCGTGTCCGGGGCGCACTCGGCGGCGGACACCGCCTGAACCAGGGTGAAAGACAGCAAACCGATCACGGGCAAACGCAGCGAAGTGAACATAGGAAAACGACCTTGAAAATCCACACGCCCGCCAGCAGGCGAGCGCCAACACTAAAAATGCCGAGGCAACGGTGCTTCGGCAGGTTGGTAGGGATTGTCGGTGGTCGCCGGTACGCAGGTTTTGCCCTGCGTGCCAGTTGTATTGGCCGGGCTGCCAAACCGGACAATCTGGCATGCACAACCAACTAATTGGCAAACAGGGAAAAGGGCAAACAATAGCCGCACCTTAGTATCCGGACAGACCGCAAACCTGCGCTCAAGAACAAGAACGGATGCCACACCATGCTCAAGTCCCCCTTGCTTCGTCTCTCGACGCTCGCGCTGATGATCAGTGCCGGCAATGCCGGTGCCTATGAACTCTACGCCGATGACGACAGCCATCTGAACGCTACCCTCGAAGCCGTGTTCGGCATTTTCCACAGCCAGGAAAACTACGCCCTGTCCGGTCGCCTGAATGAAGGCAGCTCGTCGTGGCGCGAGGGCTACATCAAATACGGCTTGAGCTTCGATCAAGGCCTGGGCGGTGTGGGCACCGCGTACGGAGCGGCGAACATGCTCAGCTCCGGCACCTGGGGCGATGGCGATGCGGCCGGCTTCTCCGATGGTTCGGAACGCACCACCAAGTTCGAAGACGCCTACCTTGGCTGGCGCTCGGCCGATCTGTTCGGCGCGCTAGGCAGTGACGGCGTCGACCTGTCCTTTGGTCGCCAGAACATTGTGGTCGGTGACGGTTTCCTGATCGACGGCGACGCGCTGAACATGGGCAAAGGCCTGGCCGACGGCGAATTCAACCGGGGCGGCGCTTACTACCTGGCGGCACGCAAGGCCTTCGACGAAACCGCCGTATTGCGTCTGGGCGGCAAGGAAGGCTGGCGCAGCGACCTGATGTGGCTCAAATCCGACAACCGCGCCCAGGCCAAGACCGAAATGTACGTCGGCACCCTGGAGCACGTGGCCGAGGCCGGCACGGTCGGCCTGACCTTCATCAAGACCACCGATATCGATGAACAGTACGCCTCGCCGATCCAGCTCGAACGCGACGGCATGAAGACCTACAGCCTGCGTGCGGCGGGCAACGCCGGGGTGAAAGACCTGTTCCTGTCCGGTGAATACGCCAAGCAGGACAAACCCAACACCTCCAGCGAAGACGCCTGGTACCTGGAAGCCGGCTGGACCTTCTCCGACGCGGTCTGGACGCCTGGCGCCAGCTACCGCTACAGCCGCTTCTCGGAAGGCTACGACACCCTGTTCTACGGTTTCAGCCGTGGCTACGGCACCTGGTTCCAGGGTGAAGTGGCGGGCAACTACGCCGGGCCGTTCAACAGCAACTCGCGCATCCAGAACGTCACGCTGAAAGTTTCGCCACTGGAGAACCTCACCGTCGGCGCGATGTACTTCAACTTCGACACCATCGACCGCAACCTGGGCAACACCGATGGCCACGAAGTCGACCTGTACGCCGAATGGCACGTCAACGACCACCTGACCGTGATGCCACTGGTGGGCATCTACCAACCGGACAAGAGCGCCGAAGACGGTGGTACCCAACTGGGTAACAACGACAAGAACGTCTACGCCCAGGTGGTGTTCGCCACCGGCTTCTAATCTCGGCCGCGGGCAGTGGCCACGCCATTGCCCACGTGGAAAAAGGTATTTCCAATGCACAGAACATTCCTGACGATCCAGAGCAAGATCGCCCTGCTCGCCGGTCTCTGCCTGCTGTTGGTCGTCGGCTTGTTGATGGGTTTGTCGCTCTATCAGACCCACAAGAGCAGCCGGCAAGTGGCCGAGGCCAGCGGCGACATGCTCGCCAATGCGGCCAGGGAACACATGCAGGCCCTGGGCAAAGTGCAGGCCATGCAAGTGCAGCGCACCTTCATGCAGACCCACGAATACGGCCAGGGGTTATCGCGCTACTTGTTGTACCTGCGACAGTTGCAGCATCAGGGCAGCCTGACTCGCCCGCAACTGCGCCAGGAACTCAGCACCCAGCTTCACCAAGCCTTGATCGACAAGCCCGACCTGCTCGGGCTTTATGTCATTTTCGAACCCGGTGGACTCGACGGTGCCGACGCAGACTCCGCCGGCCAGGCGGCCTTGGGCAGCAACGAAACCGGTCGCTTTGCGCTCTATTGGGTGCAGAGCAAACCCGGCGAGCTGCAGGCGGTCATCGGTGACGAAGGCCTGCTTGCCAACACTGAGCCGGGCCCCAGCGGTGCACCGTACAACGCCTTCTACACCTGTGCCCGCGACACCGGCCAGGCCTGTGTGCTGGAACCTTATTTCGACGAGGCCTCCGGCAGCCGCAAACTGGTGACCAGCGTTGCCTTCCCGCTGCTGGAAAACGGCAAGGTCATTGCCGTGGTGGGACTGGATATCAACCTCGCCGCCTTGCAACACAACAGCGAAGCCAGCGCCCGTGAACTGTTCGATGGCAACGGCCAGATCAGCATCGTCAGCCCCCGTGGGGTGATTTCTGCCAACAGCCAGGACGTCGGTCGCCTCGGTCAGCCGATGGACAATGCCGAAGTGATGGACAGCCTGCGTCAGGGCCAGCCAAAAGTGTTTGTCGACGCCCGGCAAATCAAGGTGCTTGAACCGCTGGCGCCGATTGCCGGAGCCGCGCCATGGGGCGTGTTGGTCGGTGTGCCGCAGAACGTGTTGCTGGCACCGGTCACCACGCTGCAGAACGAACTCGATGCCCAGGGCGTGCAAAGCACCGCGCTGGAGCTGTTGCTCGGTGGCGGTTCGGCCCTGCTCGGCCTGCTGCTGATCTGGTACACCGCGCAACGCATCACCCGGCCGCTGCAAGTGCTGACCCGGGTCATGGAAGACATCTCCCTCGGCGAAGGCGACCTGACCCGTCGCCTGCAAGTGCAATCGCGAGATGAAATCGGCCAACTGGCGACCGCCTTCAACCGCTTTGTCGAGCGCATCCACCATTCGATCCGCGAGGTGTCATCGGCGGCGTTGGGGGTGAACGAAGGCGCGCGGCGGGTGCTGGATGCTTCAAACTCGTCGATGAGCAATTTCGACGATCAATCCACCCGTACCAACAGCGTGGCGGCGGCAATCAACCAGTTGGGCGCGGCCGCGCAGGAGATCGCCCATAACGCCTCCGATGCCTCGCAACAGGCTTCGTCCGCACGGCAGCAAGCCGAGGATGGACGCCAGGTGGTGCAGCGCACGATCGAGGTGATGAACGAACTGTCCGGCAAGATCAGTGCCTCCTGCGCCAACATCGAAGTGCTCAACGACAAGACCGTGAACATCGGGCAGATCCTCGAAGTGATCAAGGGCATCTCCCAACAAACCAACCTGCTGGCGCTCAACGCAGCGATTGAAGCGGCGCGGGCGGGTGAAGCGGGTCGTGGATTTGCGGTGGTGGCGGACGAAGTGCGCAGCCTGGCCGGACGCACCCAGACTTCGGCGCTAGAGATCCAGCAGATGATCGAAGAGCTGCAAGTGGGAGCCCGGGAATCGGTCACCACGATGACCGAGAGCCAGCGCCACAGTGAAGAAAGCGTCACCATCGCCAACCTCGCCGGCTCCCGCCTGGGCAGCGTGACCCAGCGCATCGGCGAGATCGACAACGTCAACCAGTCCGTCGCCGCCGCCACCGAAGAACAGACCGCGGTGGTCGAGGCCCTGAATGTCGACATCACCCAGATCAACACCCTGAACCGGCAAGGCGTGGAGAATTTGCAATCGACATTGAGGGCTTGTACCGAGCTGGAGCAACAGGCGGCGCGGTTGAATCAGTTGGTGGGGAGTTTTCGGATCTGAGATTTTGGTTGCCTGATATGCCGCCATCGCGAGCAAGCTCGCTCCCACATTTGGATTTCTGCCGTGCACAAAATCCGTGTACACCTCAGATCCCCTGTGGGAGCGGGCTTGCTCGCGATGAGGCCATCACATCCAACATCTCCACTGGCTGACACTCCGCTTTCGCGAGCAAGCCCGCTCCCACATTTGGATTTCTGCCGTGCACAAAATCCGTGTACACCGCAGATCCCCTGTGGGAGCGGGCTTGCTCGCGAAGAGGCCATCACATCCAACATCTCCACTGACTGACACTCCGCCTTCGCGAGCAAGCCCGCTCCCACATTTGGATTTCTGCCGTGCACAAAATCCGTGTACACCGCGGATCCCTTGTGGGAGCGAGCTTGCTCGCGATGAGGCCACCACATCCAGCACCATCGTTGACTGACACTCCGCCATCGCGAGCAAGCTCGCTCCCACAGAGATCAAGGCAAGCCCGCACAAATCTGGCACCCACAGCCAATGACATGGCATGCGCACACAGCTGCCGCGCCGCACCCCGGGCGTAGTATCGAACCCGACCTCAGGGCACAACCCGCTCCAGGGCGCCCTGCAATGCAACGCTGAACCCCTCCATTTCTCACTAACAACAATAAATCGACCCTCGGGTCGCGGGAGATTTCTGTGCTCAAGAAAAGTGCGCTGGGCTGGCCAAAGATTGCCGGCCTCGGAATTGCGTTGGTGGTGGCCGGGCAGTTTTCCGGCTGGAACTTCGGGCTGGCGGCCGGTGGCTGGCTGAACATGCTGATCGCCACGTTGTTGATGGCCCTGCTCTGCGGTGGCCTGGCGTTATGCGTGGCGGAAATGTCCACCGCACTGCCCAGTGCTGGCGGTGTATTCGTCTATGCGCAAAGTGCGTTCGGGCCGTTCGTGGGTTACCTCGTTGGCGTGGCCTGTGCCCTGGCTTTGACCATCGGCACCGGTGCAGCTGCGACCTTTATCTGCGCCTACACCGAATCGATTTTCGGCCTCGGTGGCTGGCCAGTGAAGATTGCCCTGTTCACGGTGATCATCGGCATCCACATGCGCGGTGTCGGTGAGGCCATGGGCCTGACGTTCATTGCCGGCGTAATCGCCGTTGTCGCCCTGCTCACGTTTGGCGTGGCCATGGCGCCCCATGTCGAGTTAGCCAATTTGCTGAAGTTGCCCGCCAGCGTCGCAACACCGGTCAGCCTTGGCGGTATCTTCGCCTGCGTGCCATTCGCCATCTGGCTGTTCATCACCGTTGAGCAAACCGGCTCGGCCGCCGAGGAGGCGCACAATCCCGGTCGCACCATGCCCCGCGGCATTCTAGCGGCCATTGGCACGTTGCTGGTGACCGCGCTGGTGGTGCTGGTATGCGCACCGGGTGCCGGTGGTGTCGAGCTCGTCGGTTCGGCAGGTGATCCGCTGTATGCCGCGATGTCCAGCAACAGCGCCTTCGGTGAAGGTTCATGGCTGGCCAGGGTGATTGGCTGCGGCGCGGTGTTCGGCCTGATCGCGACCTTCTTCTCGCTGGTCTACGCCGCGTCCCGGCAACTGTTCGCCATGGCCCGCGACGGCTTGTTCCCGCAATGGCTGGGCAAGACCGGCAAGCGCGGCACGCCCTACCCGGCGCTGCTGCTGATCGGTGCCATCGGCCTGCCGCTGTCCGAAGTGGACCCGGCCACGGTGATGCTCGCGGTCGTGTTGCTGCTCAACGTTTGCTACCTGTTCATTTTCGGCGCGTACCTGCACATCAAACGCAACCAACCGGACCTGCCACGGCCGTTCACCCTGGTCGGCGGCAAACTGGTTGCCTGGCTCGGCCTGGCCCTGACGCTGGTGGTGATCGCCGCCTGCTTCCAGCTCGACATGCTGATGCTGATCGCCCTCGCCGTGACCTTCACCCTGTGCATTTTCAATTACCTGTTGCGCAACCGTCGCGCCACCGTCATCGAGGTTCCAGACCATGCCTGAAGACACTCTGCTGCAACGCCGCCATCGCGTACTCGGCAGCGCCTCGCCGTTGTTCTACGACAAGCCCTTGCATCTGGTGCGTGGCGAAGGCGTCTGGCTGTTCGACGTCGACGGTCGCCGCTACCTCGACGTCTACAACAACGTTCCCTGCGTCGGTCACTGTAACCCCCATGTGACCGAGGCCATGCACCGCCAGGCCACCACGCTGAACATCCACACCCGCTACCTGGATGAACACGTGGTGCGCTACGCCGAGCGCCTGACCGCGACCTTCGCCGCGCCGCTGGACACCGCCATGTTCACCTGCACCGGCAGCGAAGCCAACGAACTGGCGCTGCGCCTGGCGCGGTTCGCCAGTGGCGGCACCGGCATCATCGTCAGCGACTACAACTACCACGGCAACTCGGCATCGCTGGCCGAAGTCACCACCGCCCTGCCCTCGCCGGAACCCTTCGCCGCCCATGCCCGGGCCGTGCCGATTCCGTGCCTGTACCACGCACCGGCCGGCACCACCGAAGCGCAACTGGCCGAGCAGTACGCGGCCAACATCGCGGCGGCGATTGCCTCGATGCAAGCCCAGGGCATTCGCCCCGCCGCGCTGCTGATCGACACCCTGTTCGCCAACGAAGGGCTGCCACGGGTACCGGCCAGCTTCGTCAACAAGGCGGCAGCGCTGATCCGTGCAGCAGGCGGATTGTTCATCGCCGATGAAGTGCAGTCCGGTTTCGGTCGTACCGGCGATCACCTGTGGGGCCATCAGGCCCACGGCGTGGTGCCGGATATCGTCACCCTTGGTAAACCGATGGGTAACGGCTATCCACTGGCCGGGTTGATCACCCACAAGGCGCTGGTCGAATCCTTCGGCCGCCACGCCATGTACTTCAACACCTTCGGCGGCTCGCCGGTCGCGGCAGCGGTTGGCATGGCGGTGCTGGATGTGATCGAGCAACAGCAACTGCTCAAGAATGCGCAAAACGTCGGCGCTTATGTGCAGCAACGCTTGCAGGAGCTTGCCAACAAACACTCGATCATCGGCGACGTGCGCGGCAAGGGTCTGTTCTTCGCCATGGAGCTGGTACGTGATCACGCCAGCAAGGAACCGGCCGGACTGGAGGCGCGCAAGGTGGTCAACGACATGCGCGAGAACGGCGTGCTGATCAGCAAGATCGGCGCTGGCGACAACATTCTCAAGCTGCGCCCGCCGCTGGTATTCAGCCGCGACCACGCTGACTTGTTCGTCGACACACTGGACAGCGCCCTTAGCGCGATTTGAGGCTATTGCCATGACTGAATTCCGCAGACCTGCATTCGATACCTTGAGCCATGACCAGCAAGTAACCCGTCTGCACGAACTGGCGCGCCATGCCCTGCAACAGTGGGAAGGGGAATTCGCCGACATCGAACTGGTGAAGTTCCGCGAGAACGCAGTGTTCTCGGCCCGCCGCCACGACGGTCAGCGCGTCGCCCTGCGCATCCATCGCAATGGTTATCACTGCGAGGCCGCACTGCGTTCCGAGCTGCAATGGATGGAAGCCCTGGCCAGCGCAGGTATTACCGTGCCGCAGATTATCCGCGCACAGAATGAAAGCCATCTGATCGAAGTCACCCACCAGGCCATCGGCGAGGCACGTCACATCGACATGCTCGCCTGGCTGCCCGGTGCCACCGCCGGTACTTCCGAGGCGGGTGTGCAGTCCGATACGGAGATCGATTTCCTGTTCAATGAGGCGGGGGCGATTGCCGCGCGCATCCACCTGCATTCGGCGGAATGGCAACAACCGGACGAGTTTGTCCGGCATGCCTGGGATGAAGAAGGCCTGATCGGCGCCAATCCGTTCTGGGGGCGTTTCTGGGAGCTGGAGCAGCTCAGCGACGAGCAACGGGATCTGCTGCAACAGGCCCGGCGTACGGCGCGCAAGGACTTGCGCCAGTACGGTCGGCACCTGGGCAACTTCGGCATGATTCACGCGGATCTGGTGCCTGAGAACCTGCTGATCGAAGGGCCGCGACTACGGTTGATCGACTTCGACGATGCCGGGTTTGGCTGGCACATGTTCGAGTTGGCCACGGCGCTGTACTTCTGTCTGGATGACCCGCGCTTTGATCAGATCAAGGTGGCGCTGCTCGACGGCTACAACGCGGTCAAGCCGCTGACCGAGGCGGATCGCAAGACACTGGCGTTGTTCCTGATGCTGCGTGGCACCACGTACCTGGGCTGGATTCACACCCGCCAGGGCACGCCGACAGCGATTGAAATGGCGCCGATGCTGATTGAGCGGGCTTGCTTGTTGGCTCGGGAATACTTGCAGGCCTGATACACCGCCTTCGCGAGCAAGCCCGCTCCCACAATGGATCTCCAGTGAACACAAATCCTGTGTACGACACTGATCAAAGTGTGGGAGCGGGCTTGCTCGCGAAGAGGCCCTCACAGCCAACATCAGTGATGGCTGACATGCTGCTTTCGCGGGCAACCCGGATCAGGCTCAAGACGGATCGAGACGATCCAGCGCCCGATTCACCGCCAACTCCCCCAGCATGATGACTTGCGCGATGCCCAGCAGGGTGTTGCGGTGCGTGCCTTGCAGAAAACCCGCCAGATCGTTGGCCATGACGCTCGCCGAGGCCAGCGATTCGCAGGCGTGGGCCAGCAGGGTTTCGGTGTTGATGTCGGGGTTGATGGTGAACAGTGTGGAGGGTTTGTGCGAGGTGGCCATGATGTGAGCGGCCGGGTTGGGGCAGGAATCGTTGTCTGGTGGATCAGGCGTAACCTTGAACATGATGTTCTTTTCCGTTGTGATGCAGCCACGCCGTCGCTGCTAAACGAGGGGGTGGCGGCTGTACGCAGGTTAGCAGACCGGGGAAAAGAAGAAAGCCGGCGCGCCCAAGGGCGCCCTGCGCACAGCCACCATCAAATGCAGGTATGGAATACCTGCCTGACGGACACTCGTACGACCTTCAAATACCACGGGCTGCTAAACCCGATCACTGGGAATCAGTGACGCGGACCAAGTTACCGATGGCCTCCAGGGCGCACAAGCCGGCGGATTCTGGCGTAGCTGTAGGCAATGACGCAAGGCGTTGTGGCTTGCAGGAAGTTACTCCTACAGCCGTTAAACATGCATTTCAGATTGATACCGCTTTCGCGAGCAAGCCCGCTCCCACAGGGGGGGCTTCGTCGTACACAGTATTGGTGTTCGCCGAAGATCCAGTGTGGGAGCGGGCTTGCTCGCGAAGAACGATAACGCGGTCTCAATCAAGCCGCGCTGGCATGCTCAACGCGATGAAACAACCGGTTGAAATACACCAGGCTGTCGCGCGGCTCGCGCACGCCCACCTTCGTCAGTTCCACGAACATCACCGAATGCGACCCCACTTCCTTGCACTCGCTGATCCGCCCTTCGAGCTGCACCAGGGCATCGCGCAGCACCGGTACATCGGCCGCGCCGTCGTCCCACAGGTCCCAGGCAAAACGCTCGGCCATCGGCACCTGGGTCATGCCGGCGAAGTGACGGGCCAGTTCTTCCTGCTCGCCACACAGCACGTTGACGCACAGATGGCCGTTGGTGCGGAACACGTCGTGGGTGGCGCTGTTGCGGTTGACGCACACCAGCACGGTTGGCGGTGAGTCGGTCACCGAGCACACGGCGCTGGCGGTGATGCCGCAACGACCGCCAGGGCCGTTGGTGGTGATGATGTTCACCGCGGCAGGCAGCTGCGCCATGGCGTTGCGAAAGTCGATTTGCTGCTGGCTCAGGTCGGCCATGTCGATGCCCCTTCCTTCAGGAGGACCGCTATCTTGCGGCCCGTAGGTGATGGAACAAGACTAAGGCTGCGGGCGCGCCGCAACCATTCTGACGATCCCCATGGTGGGGTTGGGTTTCCGCTAGTCGACTAGGTGGTTTCTTTATCGCAAGGGCCGGCCACAGTGGGTATTCTGCATACAGGCTCCAGAACGATGAGCCGATGCGTGCCGCGCGTTCGCGTGCGAAAACAATAATTAGAAATTATCGTGGCAGCCCCGATGGAAATCCGAAAACCGATTGTTTATATCGTTGACGACGACAAGGACCTGCGAACCTCACTGGCCTGGTTGCTGGAGTCGGTGAGCGTGCAGGCGCAGTGCTTTGCCGGCGCCGAAGAGTTCCTTAGCCAATACGACCCCAAGCAGCCCGCCTGCCTGGTGCTCGACGTGCGCATGCCGGAGACCAGTGGTTTCCAGTTGCAGGAAATCCTCAACCAGCGCGGCAGCACCCTGCCGACCATTTTCGTCTCGGCCCATGGCGATATTCCGATGTCGGTCACGGCGATGAAGAACGGCGCGCTGGATTTCGTCGAGAAGCCCTACAACCCGCAGCAGATGATCGACCGCATCCAGGCCGCGCTGAAGACCGCCGTGCACGCCCAGGCCGATCAGCAGCAGCGGCAGAACCTGCAGAGCAAGCTGGCACTGCTGACCAGTCGTGAGCGGGAAGTGTTGATGCTGGTGATCGATGGCAAGGCCAGCAAGGTGATTGCCCGGGAGCTCAACATCAGCGTGAAGACCGTTGATGTGCACCGCACCAAGATCAAGGAAAAGATGGGTGTGAGCAGCATTGCCATGCTGGTGCGCGAGGTGCTGCATTTACCGGTGGATGAGCCGGTGCGGCACTGAGTGATTTGCAGCGGTCATGAGGCCGCCTTCGCGAGCAAGCTCGCTCCCACAGGTTGATCTCGGTCGTACACAAACTTCGTGTTCACTGAAGATCCACTGTGGGAGCGAGCTTGCTCGCGATGGGGCCGGCACATTCAACATTGATGGTGACTGACATACCGCTTTCGCGAGCAAGCCCGCTCCCACATTGGATCTGCGTCGTACACAGAGCCAATGTGGGAGCGGGCTTGCTCGCGAAGGGGCCAGCAAATACAACATCAATTGTGGCTATACCGCTTGCGATAAGCCCCTGGCGACACACCAAAGCGCGATTTGAACGCCGACGAGAAGTAGCTCGAATCCGAGAAGCCCCAGGCATAACACAGTGCCGATAGCTTCTGCTCGACATCGGCGCGGCGCAGGTTTTCGGCGCAGAAGTCCAGGCGGCGGTGCTTGATGTATTGCGCCACCACCAGGCCGCGCTTGGAGAACATCCGGTACAGGCCGCGCACGGAAATCCCGACTTCACGGGCGATCAGCTCGGGGCACAGTTCTTCGTCGCTGAGGTGGGCGTCGATGAAGGCGATGATCTTGCGGAACTGCCGCTCATGGGCGTCTGCACCGCCGTCCCGGGCGCTGATGCCCGGCAGCAACAGGCTGGCCAGGGCATCGAGCACGGCCTCGCTTTCCTGCATGTCCAGCCCTTCCTGCTGGCGGGTGTCCAGCACCAGTTTGTTGGCCATCGCCGCCAGGGGGCTGCCGGCCGCGATGCGCGTGGCGCAGTTGACGGCATTGAAGTGCGAACCCCGCTCGACCACCTGGCGCGGAAGAATCAGCGACAGCTGTCGGCAATCGTCGTTGTAGATCATGTCGCTCGGACGGCTGGCGTCGATCAGGGCGATGTCGCCACAGCCCAGTTGCGCGCGGTTGTCGCCCTGCTCCAGTTGCGAGCTGCCGCGCATCTGGAACACCGCGTAGTAGTGGCCGTCGCTGCTGGTGCTGACGTCCTTGCTGGTGCGGTACAAATGCACGTGCGCCATGTCGACCACACTCAGGTTGATCGCACCGCTGCGAAATTCCGCCAGTTCGCCGTAGAAATCGGTGTCCAGCGCCCGGGCATCGAAACGCCCACAGGCCTGGTTCACCTGGCTCAACCAACTTTCGAACGCCTCGTTGCGCACCGTCGATGCTGTAATCATGTCCGCAAAGCCTCACGTTTTTGTTGTTATTTTTCGACCGCTTCATCGAGCGGTTCGTCAAAACGGTTGTTTCTGTAGCCATCTCCTCCTTCGACGGCCGCCGGGCGCCCATTCAACAGGCTCCGGCCCAAGCTTTCCAGTCGACCTACGGGTTAAATGTCCAATACCAGACGAGCGGAAAGCGCCCGTGATACACACGCGCAAATCTGCTTGTTGGACGCCTTTTCCTTGTTCGACAGGCAGTTGTCGCGGTGCTCCGGCACGCCGTCCAGTACCTCGACGATGCAGGTACCGCAGATGCCTTCGCGGCACTCGGTGTCGATGTCGCAACCATGGGCCTGCAACACGTCGACCAGGCTGGCGTTGGCTGGCACTTGCAGCACCACGCCGGAACTGGCCAGCTCCACTTCGAACGTGCCGGCCGGGGCGCTGTTGGCGGCCGGGTCTGCGGCAAAGTGTTCAAGGTGAATCGAATCGTCAGAGCGACTGCGGGACGCCACTTCCACCACTTTGTTCATGAAAGGTGCCGGGCCGCAGGTGTAGACGTGGGCGGCGCTGCCGGCACGCGCCAGGCATTCGCTCAACGCGCCGTCCAAATCCGCCGGCTCCACGCCGTAATGAAACTCCACGTGGTCGGCGAATTTTGTCGCCAACAGCTCTGTAAACGCCGCGTACTGCGCCGAACGGGCGAAGTAATGCAAACGATACGGCTGGCCGCTTTCCGCCAGTCGATAAGCCATGCTCAACAGCGGAGTCACGCCGATACCGGCGGCGAACAGCACGTGTTCGCGGGCACTGTCATCGAGACGGAACAGGTTGCGCGGCGCGCCCATTTCCAGCTCCATGCCCTCTTCCACTTGCTCGTGCAGCGCCAGCGAACCACCGCGCGACTGCGCTTCTTTCTTCACCGCCACCAGATACGCACGGCGGTCCTGCGGCGGGCTGCACAGCGAGTACTGGCGGGTCACCCCGGTCGGGCCGGTGAGGTCGACGTGGGCACCCGGTTCATAGGTGTCGAGCGGCTGGCCGTCACTGCGCACGAGGCGAAAGGAACGGATATCCAGCGCTTCGTCGACGATCCTTTCGATCTTCACCTTCATCATTGCATCACCTGAATACTGTTGTTTTGGTTTACTGCACCTTGTAGGAGCGAGCCTGCTCGCGATGAACCTGAGAACAACACGGGGTGTCAGGTTTCCAGCGTCATCGTTGACGATCATCGCGAGCGAGCTCGCTCCTACAGGGTGGGGGCATTTTTCTGCGGCTCAGCGCATGAACAAACCGCCATTGATGTCCCAGCACGCACCCGTTACCGAGGCGGCGTTCTCGGCGATCAGCAGCAACACGCTGTCGGCGATGAACGTTGGGTCACCGAGGGTGCCGGCCGGGATCATTTTCAGGATCTGTTCCAGACGCTCCGGAGCCACGGTTTCGCGTACCACCGGCAAGTCCAGCGGACCTGGCGAGATGCTGTTGACCGTCACGCCCTGGGGCGCCAGTTCACGGGCGAAGACTTTGGTCAGGGTCGCCACGCCGCCCTTGGCCGCCGCGTAATGCGCGCCGGTGGCGGTGCCGCCGTTCTGCCCGGCCAGGGACGCAATGTTGACGATGCGACCGAAGCCGCGCTCGGCAAAGTGCGCGCCGAATACCTGGCAGGCCACGAAGGTGCCCCGCAGGTTGATCGCCATCGACTCGTCGAATTCTTCTGGTGTGATGTCCATCAGTGCGGCGACTTTCGACACACCGGCGTTGTTCACCAGAATGTCGGTGCCGCCCCAGCGCTCGGCGAGCACATCGCGGGCACGTTGAAAGTCGGCCTTGCTGCGCACATCCAGCTCGATGGCCACGGCGCTGGCGCCACTGCCATCGAGTTCCAAAGCCAGTTGCTGCACGCCATCGAGGCGCACATCCGCCAGGCCGACGCGATAACCGGCTGCGTGCAGACGGCGGGCGATGCATTCGCCCAGTCCGCGCGAGGCACCCGTTACGAGGGCTACTCGACTCATGATGTTGCCCTCACAAAAGGAAGCCGAGCGCGCTCAGGCTGTCGGTGGAGTTGATCAGGCGCACCACTTTTCGCTCCAGGGTCGGCACGCCGTCGGTGAAGCGGATACGGTGGTTCAGGTCGGCCACGAACGGCGTGTGCACGCCGCGCTTGTAGGCGTACAGCAGCTGCGCCGAATTGACTTCGACGATATCGCCGGCCGCTTCCACCAGGCGGAAACGCGAGATCGTGCGAATGGTTTTCGCCGCGTCCACCGCCGACGGCGAGTAGCCGGCGGTCAGGCGTTCGATACGCAGGTCACGCATGCGCGCATCGTCGTAGGCGTAGTTGAGGGTCGCTTCGAAATCTTCGGTGTCCGGGTCGATCGGCACGATGTACTTGCCGCTTGCGCTCCACAGGGTCGCCCATTCGGCGTAGTTCTTGTGGTCGAGCAGTTCGGCTTCGCGCCAGATGAACTCGATGGCCTGGGCCAAGGGACCGGTAAAACCGTTCAGGGTGTCGTGATTGCTCATTGGCTCATCATCCTTTTCCACATGTCGTAGGCACCGCGCATGCCGCCTTCGTCGGTGGCGTGGCTGACCTTGTCGCCGTTTTCAGCGGTGATTTCGCGGTTCAGGCCGCGGTTGACCAGGATTGGCGCATCGACGCCGGCGTACGAGCCGCGCTGCACGCGGTCCCAGGCTTCGGCATCGTCAGGGCTGCCGAAACCGAACGGGCCCTGGAAGTGTTCGTGGATGCGCATGCGTTCGCGGTTGGCGATTTCCGGGCCGCCGTCCATGCCGAGGGCCACGTGGCGGATCTCGGTTTCGGTGACCGACACCGGGCGCAGCACGCGGAAGAACGACATCGACATCGCCACGTTGGGGAACAGGTTCAGGTTGAAACCGGCGCCGTGCAGCGAGCGCACGATGCGACGGACCTGATCGGCGGGCAGGGTCTTCGACAGTTCTTCGGTCACATGGGCGAAGCGCTCCTGCAACTGCTCGGTGCCGTCGTCGTGATCGAGGTCGACGTGCTCCGGCACCATCACCATCACGCTGTGGCCGTTGCCCAGGGAGTGGGTCACGGCTTGTTCGTCGGTCATGAACGAGAGCATTTCCGAGGTTTCTTCATCCACCGACGACATGAACGACTTGTGCACGATCGGGAAGTGATAGCCGTCGGTGGTGTTTTCCAGCTGGATCTTCCAGTTGCCCTTGAAGCTGAACTTGTGTTCGCCCTGGGTCTTGATCGGGTAGCCGGCGCCCTGCTTCATGAACAGGTCCATCCAGTGTTTCGCGCCGCCGAGGAAGTCCTCCAGCGGTTCGATCTCGTCGTTGTAGCTGGCGAACACCATGCCGGCGTAGCTCTCGACGCGCAGGCTGGTCAGCGGCAATTCCGACTTTTCCAGAATGCCTTCGTAGCCGTCCGGATACGGCAGCGCGCGCAGCTTGCCGTCCAGGCCATAGGACCAGCTGTGGTACGGGCAGGTGAAACCGGTGGCGTTGCCCTTGTGCTTCTCGCACACGGTGGCGCCACGGTGGCGGCAACGGTTTTCCAGCACGTTGATGTTGTTCTTCTTGTCGCGCACCACAATCACCGGGCGGCGGCCGATGGTGGCGGTCTTGAAGTCGCCGCTATTGCGCACTTCGCTTTCGTGGGCAACCCACACCCAGGTGCGGTAGAAAATCTTGTCCAGCTCGGCTTCGAACAGCGCCGGGTCGTTGTACAGCGAGACGTCGACGCGGTCATGCCGGACCAGGTCTTCGGGGCTTTTCGACGTTGCGATCAGCTGATATTCATGAGTGCTCATGCGGTTCTCCTCATGGCTTCTTTTTATGATTGAGTGGTAGAGGCTTGCAGCTGCGCACCAAAGGCGCAGACCAGTTCGTCCTGACCTTTGCGGCCAACGATTTGCAGGCCGACTTTCAGCCCGCCGCAATCGAGTTCCACCGGCACCGTCAGCGCGGGGTGACCACTGAGGTTGAAAGGCCGCACCAGCGGGGTCATGCCGGCCACGGCTTTGCTGCCGGCGCGGGCTTCGCTGAGGGTTGGCGGCAAGGTTGGCAGCGTCGGCAACAGCAATACGGCGAAGTCTTCCAGCGCTGCATCCACCTGTTGGGTGAACCGCGTGCGCACGGATTCGGCCTGGGCCAGTTCTTCGCGCGTGGTGCGGCTGGCCGCCAGCAAGCGTGTTTCCACATCGGCGCCGATCAGGCCCTTGCCGGTCAAGTGGCCGAATGCCGTCCAGTTTTCGAAATTGATCACGGTCAGGCCGGCGGCAAACGCTGCTTCGAATTCGCTCAGGTGCAGGTTGCTGCGACGCCATCCGGCGCGGTCGGCGGCTGCACCCAGGCTGGCTTGCAGGTGCGAATCACAGGCCACCTCGAGAAAGCCGACCCTGGCGCCGTCGCCTGGCAGCCCTTGAGCGGTAAAGCCCGGGCAGATCACCTGCATCGCGGCGATCAGGTCGTCCATGCTTTTGGCGAACGGCCCGACGCAATCGAGGCTCGATTCCAGTGGATGCGCACCGACACGGCTGACGCGACCATAAGTCGGCTTGAGCCCGGCAATCCCGCAGCACGCTGCCGGCACCCGCACCGAACCACCGGTGTCGGTGCCGATGGCGACGTCCGCCAGGCCTGCCGCGACCGCCGAAGCCGAACCGCTGGACGAGCCGCCAGGCACACGGTCCGGCGCTTGCGGATTGATCGGAGTGCCGGTCCAGTCGTTGATGCCGGTCACGCCGAACGCCAGTTCATGCAGGTTGGTCTTGCCGACGATCTGCCAGCCAGCATCGAGGATCGCATCGACCACCTCGGCGTTTTGCGTCGCCGCCGGTGCATCGGCGAACGCACGGCTGCCTGAGCGGGTCGGATGGCCGGCGATGTCGATGGAGTCCTTGATGGCGACGCGCTTGCCGTTGCCACCGAGGAGGAATTCGCTGATGAAAGTACTCATGCGCTCAGCTCCGAATTGAACAAGCGTTGCGTGCGGAAATGCGCGATCAGCCAGACGCCGTCAACACAACGGAAATCGATGTTCAGGCGCGTGCCGAACAACTCATTGCGGCCATCGGCGTAGGTCGAGATCTGCTGCATGATCCACTGCCCCTGCGCCGCCTTGCCGTCGACCACGATCGACTCGCTGGTGAGGTAATGCAGGTTCAGCTTGAAGTGGTCGGACGGCGGCAGATAACCGCCGACAAACGCCGCCACCGCCTCACGTCCACGGTGTTGACCGAAGGTCTGCGCGGTCTGGGTGCCGAGGCCTTCCCAGACCGCATCCTCGGTGAACAACTGCGCCAACTGGTCGAGATGAATCGCCGCCCGCGGCACATCGCACAGGTCCATGTAGTGCGCCATCAAACGGCGCACTGCGCTTTCCCCTTCGAGCGTCGCCAGACGCTGCAGCAAGGCCTCGTTCATGGCTTACACCTTGGCCGCGTCAGGAATGGTCAGCGGACGACCGATGCGCGCTTCGATCTTGGCGTAGCGCCACAGGCTGTATTGGCCGACCGGTGTGGTGCGGAACAGGTTGCAGGCGTCGATCACCGACTGGTGGCAGTCGACGTCGGCCATGATGTACACGGTCCAGGGCGAGGTGGTGGACGGGCCGACCATCAGGCGGTCGTCATCCATCGCGCCGAGCACGGTGATGCCGGGCATCGCGCCAAGGTCACCCATCATCTGACTGAAGCCCTTCCACACGCTCAGGCCTTCGCCGGTGGGCAGGTCGAAAAAGTTCTGGGTGATGCCGATGCAGAAGACGACGCGCAATGGCTCTTGGGTGGTTTGCGACATGGGTGCGATTCCTTGAAAAAGTAATGGGGATTCAGATGTAGCCCGGGAACGGCGGAACGCCGAGGAACACCGAGCCGGCGCCGTCGTACAGGCCTTCACTGAGGAAGGCGTGCTGGGTCACCACCATCGAGTCGCGCAGATAGCGTTGCAGCGGATGGCGCAGGTAAATGGCGGTGGTGCCGGCCAGGCTGTAGGCGCTCTGCACCACCTCGGCACCGGCCTGGGACACATGAATGGCCGACAGGCGCAACAGGCTGGTCTGCTCCGGCGTGACCGGGTTGCCGACCAGGATCGAGTTCCACACCTGTTCGGTGGCGTTGTAGAAGAAACCGCGCGCGGCGCTGAGCTTGGCTTCAGCCTTGGCGATCTCGATGCGCACGTAAGCACGGTCGGACAATTTCGGCGCGCCGGTGATGCCGCTACCACCCGCCATGCGGCTGATTTCGTCCAGCGCGGCACGGGCCAGTCCGAGGTTGACCACCGCCAGCACTTGCGCGGCGTAGGCGATCGATGGATAGCGGAACAGCGGCTCGTCGATGGTCGAGGCACCGCCGCGGATGAACGTCCAGCGCTCGTCAACGCGTTTATCGGTCACCCGCAGGTCATGGCTGCCGGTGCCTTTGAGGCCGACCACTTCCCAGTTCTCGACGATGTCTACCTGCTCCGGGCGGAACACAGCAGTGCGCGGCTTGCCGCCAGCGGCGCCGATGCCGACACCAAGCAGGTCCGCGCCTTTGCAGCCGCTGGCGAATTTCCAGGTGCCGTTGACCTGATAGCCGCCTTCTACGGCCTCGGCCGGTTGCAAGGGGAACAGGCCGCCAGCGAACACCAGGTCAGGACTTTCGGCGTAGAGTTCAGCGAGGGTTTCCCGCGGCAAGGCTGCCAGGTAGACACCGGCGCTGCCGAAGCTGGCCACCCATCCCGCCGAGCCGTCGGCTTCGGAGATGCGTTCGATCATTTGCAGGAACAGGTGCGGTGCCAGGGCGTCGCCACCGAAGCATTTCGGCGTGGCGGCACGGTAGATGCCCACTTGTTTGAAGCGCTCGATCATGTCCCGTGGCACGTGGGAGCCAGTGTCGAATTCTTCGCGGCGCCGGCGCACTTCATCCAGTACCTGCGCAAAGGCCTGGCTGTCGACGACATTCTCGTCAACGCCGATCGATGCGTCTTGTTGCGCAACCGCTGAACGCAGCATGGGCATTCTCCGTTTTGTTTATTGTTAGTGGGGTGACACGCATGCCCCGTTGTAGGAGCGAGCCTGCTCGCGATGGTCGTCAACGATGACGCTGGAAACCTGGCACCCCGTGGCGCTCTCAGGTTCATCGCGAGCAGGCTCGCTCCTACAGGGAATCGGCGTGGTCACCCTTGCATTGCGGTCCAGTGTAAAAACCGCATCCGGCCGCCACTATTGGTGCGTGCAGCCCCCTCGCTAAAGAAAACCCCTAGACCCACACCGGTAACCTCTGAGCGCATCCCGCTGTGCGAGCAGGTATAAAACGCCATACTGCAAATCTCTGCCGCCAGGGGCCGTGCGATGTACCAGCCAAAACCGAACGACTTTTATGCGCTGATCGAAGCCATGCCGCTGTGCATCATTCTTCATGACGCGCACACCAAGGAGATTCTCTGGGCCAACGCCGCTGCCCTGGCGGCGTTGGGCTTTACCCTGGAGGAACTGACGCCGCTCAAGGCCTCCGACATGACCCGCGATGCGCCGAAATACCGGCGTTCCATAGGTTTGCGCTGGCTCGAAAGGGCCGCGCGCACCGGGCAACGGACCATCGAGTGGTGCTATCGCTCCAAGCAAGGGGTGGAGATTCTTTCCGAGGCGGTGGCGACCCTGGTGCACCTGGACGGTCGCGATGTGTTGATGGTGCAGTTCCGTGACATTTCCAAAGAGGACAAGGTCAAGCGCGACCTCAAGCGTTTCGAGAGCCGGCTCAAGGCCTTCATGCAGGACCTGGCCGAAGGTGTGGCGGTGCTCGGCCCCGAGGGCGATATAGGTTTTATCAGCGACTCCGGCGCGCACCTGCTCGACAGCGAAGTGCACCAGCTGATGGGCGAGAACTTCCTGGCCTGGTGCGACGACGCTTCGCGTCAGCGCTTGTTGCAACAGTTCGCCCATGAAACGCCGGAGCACACGCCGTTCAACGTGCACTACAAGGTGCAGCGCCGGGACGGCGAATGGCGCTGGCATGACGCAACCTGCCGCTACATCGAGATCGAGGACGATCTGGTCGGCCATCTGCTGCTGTTCCGCGACGTGACCGAGCAGGTGCAGGCCGAAGAGGCGCGGCGGGTCAGCGAGCAGAAGCTCGAGTACCTGGCGCGCTACAACGCCATGGGCGAAATGGCCGTGGCCATCGCCCACGAGCTGAGCCAGCCATTGGCGGCGACCCGCAACTTTATTGAAGGCGCAGTGATTCGCCTGGGCAACGCGGGGGAAACCGATCAAGGCGTCGCCTGGGGCTTGCAGAGCGCCGTGCGGCAAATCGAGCATGCCTCGGTGATCATCAAGAGCGTGCGCGATTACGTGGTCAAGCTGGAGCAGACTGAAGAGCTGGTCGACCTTAATGAGCTGCTGCGCGAAACCCGCTACTTCATCAGCCTGCGCGCCGATCCCAGTCTGGTGCGCGTGGAAATCGTCGCCGCGTCCGAACCGCTGCGGGTGAGTTGCGAGAAGGTGCTGATCGGCCAGGTGATCCTCAACCTGGCCTTCAACGCCATTGAAGAAATGGCCGACCTGCCGACTGAACGACGCCTGTTGCGTATCCACGCCAGTCGCGAGAACGATGTGGCCCTGGTGCGCATCGAAGACTGCGGTCGCGGCATCCAGGCCCAGGCGCAGGAGAAGCTGTTCGACGGCTTTTTCTCGTCCAAGGTCAGTGGCAATGGCATCGGCCTGGCGCTGTGCAAGAACATCATCGGCCGCCACCGTGGCGATATCTGGGCGCAAAACCTGGAGCCGTGCGGCGCGGTGTTTACCTTCTCCCTTCCCCTCGCCAATCCCGCCTGACCTGCACCACTACTGTGGTCTGACATACACAAATCCTGTGGCGAGGGGGCTTGCCCCCGTTCGGTTGCACAGCAGCCGCAAAACCTGCTGGCACGGTGTGACTGGCAAATGCTGGGGCCGCTTCGCGACCCAACGGGGGCAAGCCCCCTCGCCACAAATGCAGCTTCGCCCTTCCCACCTCTGACGCCAGTCAAACCCCCGCCTTATCAGATTGTGCAGCCAGTTTCATGACACTGGCACAGACACACAAACACTTGGCAGGCAGGGCAATTCTCCCGATCTCGGGGCACGGCAGAATCAAAGGGTAAAAATCTGCCAAAGCACCCGCGATCCGCGTTACCAACAATTCAGGAAGTTCCCCTTATGCGAACAAACAGGATCTCCGTACAGTCAGCGCTAGGCCTGAGCCTGCTTGTACTCGGTTTGAACAGTGCCCACGCGGACCTGCCCGCCGGTACGATTGGGCAGACCGTTCTGGCGTTTCCACCCGAAGCTCACCGCGCGTTTGTCATCGACGTCGAGTTCGACAGCTTTGTGGCTGGCCGCGTGACTGTGGTCGACCCGGACCAGAAGCGCATCCTCGGCATGGTGCCGACCGGTTTTGCCGCGCCGTCGACCCTCAGTCACGACAAAAAAACCATCTACAGCGCGGACATCTGGTATTCCCGCGGCACCCGTGGCACCCGCACCGACGTGCTCACCGCCTGGGACAGCTCGACCCTGTCGCCGGCCTGGGAAGTGCTGATTCCAAACAAGCGCGCCGAATCGCTGACCCAGCGTTATGCGCTCAAGCCGAGCGGCGACGACAAGTTCGTCTACGTCTACAACTTCACCCCGTCGACTTCGGTGACCGTGGTCGATACCCAGACCAAGGCGGTTGCCACGGAAATCGCCATCCCCGGTTGCGTGCTCAACTACCCGGTCGGTAACCGCCGCTTCGCCTCGCTGTGCGGCGACGGCAGCCTGCAAGTGGTGACCCTCAACGATCAGGGCCAGGAAACCGCGCGCAGCCGCACGCCGTTCTTTGATCCGAACGCGGAAAAACTGGTAGAGCGCGCCGTCAACGTCGGCGACACCTACTACTTCACCACCACGACCGGCACCGTGCGCCCGGTGGATTTCGCCGGTGATGCGCCGAAGGTCTTGCCGTCCTGGTCGCTGGTTTCCGACGAAGACAAAAAGGCCGGCTGGGCGCCGGGTGGCTGGCAGATGATGGCCGTGGCGCCGAAGCTGGACCGCCTGTACGTGCTGATGCACGACACCCACGAACCGATGAAGTGGGAAGACCCGAGCCCGCTGATCTGGGCGTTTGACCTCAAGACCCACAAGAAGGTGGCGACTCTGGAAGCCCCGGTTCCGGTGTGGAGCATGCAGGCAACCGGCGACGACAAGCCGTTGTTGCTCGGCACCGACGTGGAAGGCGGTCTGCAGATTTTCGATCTGAAGACCAACAAGCTCACCGGCAGCATGCCGAAAGTCGCCAAAACCGCGACTCAGGTCCTGAGCTACTAAGAGGTTCGGCCATGCACACAGATCCGATCTTCATCATTGCCAGCGCCATCGCCATCGCGGTGTTGCTGGCCAGCGCCGCGACCCACAAGTTGCGCGCGCCGGCCCGCTTCGCCCGGCAACTGGCGGACTATCAACTGCTGCCCGAGGCGCTGGTGCGCCCGACGGCACGGTGGGTGCCGCTGTTGGAACTGGCCATTGCCTTTGCCCTGCTGGTACCGGTCAGCCGTGGTTACGCCGCGTTGAGCGCCGCCAGCCTGTTGGCCCTGTATGCCGCCGCCATCGGCATCAACCTGTGGCGCGGTCGCGCGGACATCGACTGCGGTTGCGCCGGTCCCGACCAGGCACAGCCGCTGCGTCCGGTGCTACTGGCACGTAACAGCGCACTGATAGCGCTGGCGCTGCTGGCCAGCGTGGCGCCGGTTGCCCGCGACCTCAACCTGTTCGATGGCTTCGTGACCCTGGCTGCCGCCGCGGTTGCGCTGCTCATCTACGCCGCCGCCGATGGGCTGCTGGCGAACTCCCCTCTTCTGCTCAAATTGATTGGTAGGTAATCGAAATGGAAGGCTTGATTGTTTCCAACGTTCTGCTCTGGGTGCTGCTGGTGGCTGTGGCGTTTGTCGTCATGGGCCTGGTGCGGCAGATTGGCGTATTGCACGGTCGCCTGGCCCCGGCTGGCGCGCTGATGGTCGACAAAGGGGTGGCGGTCAACGAGCCCGCGCCGCAAGTCACCGCCAGCGACCGTCACGGTCGCCCGGTGAACTTCGGTTACGCCGGCGAGAAATCGCAACTGCTGTTCTTCCTCTCGCCGACCTGCCCGATCTGCAAGTCGCTGCTGCCGGCGATCAAATCCATCGCCAAGGAGCAGGCCGATCGTCTTGACGTGGTGTTCGTCAGCGATGGCGACATGGACGCCCAACAAGCGCTGATCCGCGAACACAAACTCGAAGACGCCACCTATGTGGTCGGCCCGGAAGTGGGCATGACCTACCAGATCGGCAAGCTGCCGTACGCCGCGCTGATCGACAAGGCCGGCACCCTGCGCGCCAAAGGCCTGGTCAACTCCCGCGAGCACCTGGACAGCCTGTTCGAAGTCGAGCATTTGAAGCACGCCACGTTGCAGCAATACCTCAATGCCCAACCGCACACCCACGATCACGACCACAGCCACGGCCATAGCCACTGATAAGGCAGGGAGACCTTTATGAAACTGCTGGATCTGTTGTTTGAGCGTTCGTCCCGCCGTGTCGCCGACACCACTTCGCGCCGCAAACTGCTGGCACGCATGGGTTCGCTGATGGTGGCCGGTGCCGCCCTGCCACTGTTGCTGCCGCTGGACCGCACCAGCAAGGCCCTGGCCGCGGAGCCTGCGCAGGCCGGCGACCCGGGCGATCCGAACACCTGCGACTACTGGCGCTACTGCTCCATCGACGGTTTTCTGTGCAGCTGCTGCGGTGGGTCGGTGACGTCCTGCCCACCGGGAACCGAAGCCTCGCAAGTGACCTGGATCGGCACCTGCCGCAACCCGGCCGACGGCAAGGACTACATCATTTCGTACAACGACTGCTGCGGTAAGCAAAGCTGCGCCCAGTGCGCCTGTACCCGTAACGACAGTGAAGAACCGGCCTACCGCCCGTTCAACAATAACGATGTGAACTGGTGCCTGGCCGCCAAATCGCACATCTACCACTGCACCGTTTCGGTCATCCGCGGCGTCGCCGTTTAAAGAACGCGCTTTGCGCCGGTTGCTCGCGCAATCGGCGCTTTTTTTCTGTGGCTGCTTTTCTTTTTTTTACTGCTTTGTGTGTGTGTGTACCTGTAGGAGCGAGCTTGCTCGCGAAGGGCGTCAACGATAACGCGGGCTATCTGGTTTAACGCGTCGCCCTTTAGTTCTTCGCGAGCAAGCTCGCTCCTACAACAGGTGCCAAACCGGTCATCAGCGGAGTTGGATTACATGCGTAGTTTGATATTGCTCGGTCTCGTCTGCGCCCTGAGCGCCCCGCTCGCTTTCGCCCGGGCCATTCCCGACCCGGCGCAGAGCCATGCGCCGGGCAACGAAGACGTTCAAACCCCGATTGCCCAGGCCGGTTACAGCGTCGGCGTGAACTACCAGCTGCAATGCGCCGGTTGCCACCTGGGCGACGGCACGGGTTCGGCCGCCAACGACACGCCACGGATGAAAGGTTTCGTCGGTAACTTCCTGAAAGTGCCCGGTGGCCGCGAATTCCTCGTGCGAGTGCCGGGCATGTCGCAGTCAGCGCTGAACAACGCACAACTGGCGGACCTGCTCAACTGGCTGTTGCGCGAAGACGGCATGGCGGGTAGCAGCATGCCGGCCGATTATCAGCCTTACACCGCCGAAGAAGTCATGACATTGCGCGCCAAGACCATGCTCAACCTGCCCGGCACCCGTGGTGAGTTGATCAAGGCCATGCGTGCCCAAGGCCTCGCGATCGATGACGGGATGAATTACTGAGAACATTTGCCCCGCCCCGCTTCAACATCAACCGCCCGGACGATGGACGCGTTGACGGCAAGTAAGTAACGTAACCGGTGCTGTTTTCGAACCTGGAAAATCGAAAAGGGAGTTTGCATCGTGACCGAAGAGACAAAAACCAAAGGACCGACTTCGTACTTCCCGTCCATTGAAAAAAAGTACGGGCAGCCGATCAGCCATTGGCTGGACCTGCTCAAGTCTGTCAGCGACAAGAAACACATGGAGATGGTGGCCTGGCTCAAAACCGAACACGGAATGGGTCATGGTCACGCCAATGCGCTGGTTGCCTATCATCTGGCAGCCACCAAAAGCGCCTAGCCACGGGTCCATCCTTTGCTGTGCTATCGGTGGGGCCGGGTAAAACCGGCTCCACCGTAAGTCTTCTGTTGCCCTATCCTTTCATCCAACCCATCACGCCGGACATCGACCATGTCAGCCCCCGAATCCACCCTCCTCGACAGCTGGCATCACAACGCCCGGGCCTGGATCGACGCCATTCGCAGCGGCACCATCGAAAGCCGCCTCAAGGTCACCGACCAGGCCATCCTGCTGGCGGTGCTGGGTCGCCAGCCCGAGCGTGTGCTCGACCTGGGTTGCGGTGAAGGCTGGTTGTTGCGTGCGCTGGCAGACCGGGCCATCGATGCGGTCGGCGTGGACGGCGATGCGACGCTGGTGGAGGCGGCGCGGACGGCGGGCACTGCGCGGGTGCATTTGGCGAGCTATGAACAACTGGCTGAAGCGAAAGTCGACATCGGCCGCGACTACAACCTGATCTGCGCCAACTTCGCCCTGCTGCATCAGGACATCATCCCCCTGCTCGCTACCATGAACACCCTGCTCGCCCCGGGTGGCGCGCTGCTGATCCAGACGCTGCACCCGTGGGCGGCTGCGGCGGGCGACTACCAGGATGGCTGGCGGGAAGAGACCTTCTCTGGCTTCAAGGGGCAGTGGCAGCCCATGCCATGGTATTTCCGCACCCTGTCCAGTTGGCTGAATGCACTGGACATGGCCGGCTTTGCATTGGCCGGCCTGCAGGAGCCACAGCACCCGCAAAGCCCCGTGCCGCAGTCATTGCTGTTGGTGGCCGAGCCACGGCGCTGAGAGGCTTTAATATCGCACACAGTTCTTGCACCCACCGAACATCCCTGTGGGAGCGGGCTTGCCCGCGAAGAGGCCGGCACATTCAACATCGATTTCGCCTGACATTCCGCCATCGCGAGCAAGCTCGCTCCCACAGGTTCAGTGGCTGTACGCAACATCTGCGAACCACCCAAATCCCTGTGGGAGCGGGCTTGCCCGCGAAGAGGCCGGCACATTCAACATCGATTTCGCCTGACATTCCGCCATCGCGAGCAAGCTCGCTCCCAAAGTGGATTTCTGTTGAGCACAAATCTTGTATTCACCCGGAATCCCCGTGGGAGCGAGCTTGCTCGCGATGAGGCCATCACAGCCAACATCCCTGCCACCTGACACGCCGCCATCGCGAGCAAGCTCGCTCCCACAGTGGATTTCTGTTGAGCACAAATCTTGTATTCACCCGGAATCCCCGTGGGAGCGAGCTTGCTCGCGATGAGGCCATCACAGCCAAATCCCTGCCGCCTGACACGCCGCCATCGCGAGCAAGCCCGCTCCCACAGTGGATTTCTGTTGAGCACAAATCTTGTATTCACCCGGAATCCCTGTGGGAGCGAGCTTGCTCGCGATGAGGCCGTCACAGCCAACATCCATGCCGCCTGACACGCCGCCATCGCGAGCAGGCTCGCTCCCACAGGTTTTGCGGTGAAGGGTCACACCGAGTCGAGCAGTTCGCGATGGGGTTTCCCGTTACCGCAGCAGATCACCCGATTACGCCCGGTGGTTTTGGCTTCGTACAACGCATGATCGGCATCATTGAGCCAAAGCATCGCGTCGGCATGGGCCGGGTTGAATGACGCCAGGCCAATGCTCAGGCTGACTTTCAGGGCCGGGTTCTGCTCGTAGCCCAAGATGGCGAAGCGAGCGCGCAGGGCATCCATGATGGCGGCGGCGCGGTTCAGGGGCAGGTCCGGAAGGATCACGCAGAACTCGTCGCCGCCGTAGCGCCCTGCCACATCGGTCGTTCGCAGGTTCTGCTTGAGCATTTTGCTCAACTGACGCAAGACGATGTCGCCGGCAACATGGCCGTAGGTGTCGTTGATGGCTTTGAAATGGTCGATGTCGATCAGGGCGATCGCTCCGCCTTTTTGCTGGCTGTTGCAACGCTGGAACTCGATCTCCAGTTGGTCCTTCCAGGTGCCATGGTTCAGCAGGCCTGTCAGGCTGTCGGTGCGGCTCAGTGCCAGCAGTTCACGCTTCTGACAGCCCAGAGTATGGGCCTGGCGGAAGCAGATCCAGCCCAGCGCCAGCGGATACAGGCACAGCAACGGCAAACAGGCATAGAGCTGCACCGCGCTGGTGGCAGGAATGAACGCCGGGGAGAAAATCAGCAGGCCAACGCCCACGCCCAGGATTTGCGCGGCTGTCCCGGCCAGCAGAAAGCGCGAGCCACCTATGGCCACGTTGTTCATGGCCATCATGGAAATGGTGGTCGCGCTGGGCAGTGGATTGAATTGCATCGCGGCAATCCAGAAGCCGCCGAGAAAGGCATCAATCAGCAGATTGCGGTGCTCGGCATGATAGGGCGTCTTGGCCCGGCGCGCCCATTGGTAAGCCAGGTGCGGCCAGACCAGGCCATTGAACCACATGAAGCCCCAGACCCAAGGTGCAGGATCGAGTGGATACATTGCCGCGCTCACGCACACCAGCCCCAGGGCCAACCCCAGGATCCGCGATGTATAGAGCCTCCTGGCCAATGAAGATCCCTTTCCTCCCGCTTTTGCCATAGGACCTCTTTGCCACTCCACGGAATGCGATTACAGCCTGTGCCTATGCGCTGGAGTCTATCAGGGCGACATTAAATAGCCATCACCGACTGATGGGCTGAAAATCGCGACATCAGGCTCACATAAAAGCAAAAGCCTCACCCCATAAACGGCTATACATGAAGGAAGGGGTTGATCAATGTCCATAAGAGGAGGCCCATGCAGACCTTTCAAGTATTGATCATCGGCAGCGGGTTTGGCGGCCAATGTGCAGCAATCAATTTGCTCAAGGCCGACATCGACGATTTTCGCCTGCTGGAGCGGCGTGATTTCTTCGGCGGCACCTGGTGCCAGAACACCTACCCCGGCGCGGCAGTCGACGTGCCCTCGCCCCTGTACTCCCTGTCTTTTGCTCCGTATCGCTGGACGCAAATGTTCGCCGAACAGGCCGAACTGCACCGTTACACCCGCCACGTGGTGGAGCACTTCGGCCTGCGGGACAAAGTGGAACTGGGCGCCAATGTCGAGCGCGTCGAATGGGACGACACCCACAAACGCTGGACGGTGTACACCGCCGGCAAAGGCACGTTTTGCGCGCAGTTCCTGATCAACGCGACCGGGCCGCTGAGTCAACCGGTTGTTCCGCGCTTCGACGGACAGGAGCGTTTTCAAGGTAAAGCGTTTCACACCAACAACTGGGATCATCACTACGACTACCGGCAAAAACGCGTAGCCATCGTCGGCAGCGGCGCCAGTGCGGCCCAGGTCATTCCGGCCATTGCCCCGGACGTCGGGCACTTGCATGTATTCCAGCGCACGCCCCATTGGCTCCTGCCCCGGGCTGACCGCAGCTTTGGCCGTTTCCAGCGCTGGCTGCTGGGGTTCAAGCCGGCCTACAAGCTGCTGCGCTGGGGGATCTACTGGCAATTCGAAACCCGGGTGATTGCCTTCAAGTATTCGAAACCGGCGGTGCACATGGTCCAGCGCCAGGCCCTGCGCTTTCTCAAACGCCAGGTGCCGGATGCCGAACTGCGGCGCCAACTGACGCCGGACTACACCATCGGCTGCAAACGGGTGATTCTGTCCAGCACGCTGTACCCGGCACTGGCGCGCGACAACGTGACGCTGCACAGCCGCGAGCAAGGCATCGCGTCCATCGACGAGACCGGTATCGTTACACTGGACGGCCAGCACATCGACCTGGACCTGATCGTCTGGTCCACTGGCTACGATGCCACCGACGGGGTGATTTCCTACCCGGTAACGGGCAAAAAAGGCACCCGTCTCAAGGAGGTCTGGGCGCAGTACCCACGGGCCTACCTCGGCACCGCCCTGCCCGATTTTCCCAACCTGTTCATCGTCACCGGACCGAACACCGGGATCGGCCACACCTCGGCGCTGTTCATCATCGAATCCCAGATGAATTACATCCTCGATTGCATTCGCACCTTGAAGACTCAAGGTTTACGCAGCATCGAAGTTCGCCATGAGGCGGAACGTACCTACACTGAAATGATCCACCGGGAAATGGAACGCACCGTGTGGAAATCCGGTGGTTGCCACAGTTGGTATCAAAGCAAGAGCGGTCATGTGATTGCCATGTTTCCGGGATTCAGCTTCAGCTTTCATCGTTTGACCCGAGCGCTGAAACCCGCCGATCACATTTTGTCCTGAGCAGATAGAAGGGAGACGCGTGATGCTTTTGTTGTTCGTCGTTCTCGCAGTGTTCGTTGCCTGGAGCTGGCTGACCTACCCGGCCATCGGCTACTGGCTCTATGACTTGAGCATGGCGGCCGAGGCCAAGTTGTACCGGCTGCACAAGATCGTCGTGCCCATCCCCGAAATGACCGTCTCGACCTGGCAAGGCGGGCCGTACGAGGCCACCAGCAGTGTGCTGATGCTCCATGGCTTCAGCGCCGACAAAAACCTCTGGCTGCGTTTCGCCCGGCACTTTGTCGGCAGCCATCGGGTGATCATCCCGGACATCGCCGGCCATGGCGAAACCGGCTTCAAGGCGGGCGGCGGCTACGACATCCCGCTGCAGGCCAAACGCATGATCCAGCTGCTGGACGTTTGCGGGGTGGAGAAAGTCCACGTCATCGGCAACTCCATGGGCGGCTACATGGCGGCGTGGCTCGCGGCCACTTACCCGGAACGCATTGTGTCCGTGGCCCTGGTCGACCCGGCCGGGGTCACCGCCCCCGAACCCAGTGACCTTGAGCGGCATTTGGCCAAGGGCCACAACCCGTTTCTGATTCATTCGCGCGAAGAATTCCGGCGTTTCTACGCCATGACCATGGCTTCGCCACCCTGGGTACCGAAGCTGGTGCTCGATGCCGTCGCCCAGCGCTATGAACAGTCCCGCGAAGAGCTGGAGGAAATCTTCCGCGAATTCCGTGCCAGCCCGCCGATGGAACCGCACCTGCCCGACATCACCGCCCCGGCGCTGTTGCTGTGGGGGCGCAAGGACCGGCTGATCGACGTCAGCAGCGTGGCGGTCTGGAGCAAGGGCATTGCCGACTTGCGCGTGCATATCTGGGACGCCATCGGGCACATGCCCATGGTGGAAGCGCCATACGGTTCGGCGCGCCTGTATCGCGAGTTTTTGGCATCGCTGCGCTCGGAGAGCCCACAGGATCAACGACTGCACTAGGTATGTAGTCCTTAACAGAATGAAGTTCGTCAGAAACTTCGTTTGTCGGCGTCGCTGAAGGCTGCGATCTTTCGTCCATCCTTTACGTCACCGCGCCAGGAATCCTGTTCATGAACCACCCGAACTTCGTCAGCCCTGACCTGATCCGCCAACGCTTCTCCAAAGCGATGTCCGACATGTACCGCGAGGAAGTGCCGTTGTACGGCGCGTTGATGGAACTGGTGGAACAGACTAACCGTCACGTGCTGGACAACGATGCGCAAATCCTGCGGCAGCTCACCAGCACCGGCGAAATCGAACGCCTGGACCTGGAACGTCATGGGGCGATCCGTGTCGGTACGGCCGATGAACTGGCGACCCTCGCCCGCCTGTTCGCGGTGATGGGCATGCAACCGGTGGGTTACTACGACCTGACACCGGCCGGCGTGCCGGTGCATTCCACGGCGTTTCGCGCGGTGCATGAAGCGTCGTTGCAGGTCAGCCCGTTCCGGGTGTTCACGTCGCTGTTGCGCCTGGAATTGATCGAAGACCTGCAGCTGCGAGCGTTCGCCCAGTCGATGCTCGACCAGCGTTCGATCTTCACCCCCACGGCCCTCACGCTTATCGAGCGCGCCGAATCCCAGGGTGGCCTGACCGAGCAGCAAGCCCTGGACTTCGTCGAGCAGGCGCTGGAAACGTTTCGCTGGCACCACAGCGCCACCGTCACCGCCGAACAGTATCAACAGCTCAGCGCCCAGCATCGTCTGATCGCCGACGTGGTGGCGTTCAAGGGCCCGCACATCAACCACCTGACACCACGGACCCTGGACATCGACATCGTCCAGGCGCAGATGCCGGCCCACGGCATCACCCCCAAAGCGGTGATCGAAGGCCCGCCTCGCCGCCAGTGCCCGATCCTGCTGCGCCAGACCAGCTTCAAGGCCCTGGACGAGCCGATTGCCTTCACCGATCAAAGCGAGGCTCGCGGCAGCCACAGTGCCCGGTTCGGCGAGATCGAACAGCGCGGTGCCGCCCTCACGCCCAAAGGCCGCGCACTCTACGACCGTTTGCTCAATGCCGCGCGAGACGAACTCAAGGACTTCCCCAACGAAGCCAACGCTGCGCGCTATAACGCCCTGATGGAGCAGCATTTCAGCGAGTTCCCTGACACCTGGGAAGGCATGCGCCAACAGGGCCTGGCTTACTTCCGCTACTTCGTGACGGAAAAGGGCCTGGCGGCGGGCGACCTGAAAAACGCGCCCCTGGAAGACCTGCTCAGCGACGGTTACCTGCGGGTAGAACCCCTGGTGTACGAAGACTTCCTGCCCGTCAGCGCGGCGGGGATTTTTCAGTCAAACCTGGGGGACGCGGCGCAAACCCGTTACGGCGCCCATGCCAACCAGCAAGCGTTCGAACAGGCCCTGGGGCGTTCGACGATCGATGAGCTGGAACTGTACGCCGAGAGCCAGCGGCGTTCGATCGAACAGTGTTTCGCCGCGTTGGCCGATGTTGCTTCAAGTCAATAAAAAACATGACTGAATGATTTGTCACAACTCAATAAAAACGGGCGACCTACAGGTCGCCCGTTTTTTTATATCCGAAACGTTCTATACAGCAAATAAAGTGTTCGCCCAGTGCAATGGCCTCGGCAATCCATGCACTGGTAAAGAGCCCTGACACTGGGCGAACGGAACGTATTTTAGTAGAAGCGGATTAATATGTCCGTACGCAAAAATGAAATTTATCGACACAATGTTTAACAAGATGTCGATTTAAATACTATGCAACACGGCATCTCAAACTCACCAGTTCGACCATTACGAGCTGATTATTCCTATACAAAACTTGCACAAAAACAATCGGCCCGTATAACGCCAATACTCAATATTAGTGCTTGCTGGTCACCGTCAATATGTCGGTATAAACCACGTTGACGCTTTGTCCGACTTTCAAGTCCTTGAGTTTGGCCTGGACTTCAGGTCGTTTGACGTCGACGGTCTTGGACTTGCCTTCCGGGTTTTCGAAGGTCACCTGGTTTTTCTTCAGGTCAATGCTGGTGATTTTCAGCTGCACTTTCACCTGACGGTAAGCTTCGCCGCCGGGGTTGGGGCTACCTGGCGCTGTGCGCATTTCGCCGGTGGCTTCGGCGGTGCCGGGCAGGCCTTTGTCGACATCGGTGTCGAGGAAGGCTGCAACGGCGCTGGTAACCCTGATTTCCACCGTATCGCCAGCCTTGAGGTTATCGAGGTTTTTCGCCTTTTCGGTCAACTGCACAGGGAACTCATTACCCTGCGGGCCTTTAAGGACCACGGAATGGTTCGCGGTATCTACCGAAACGACTTTGGTGGTGACCTGGTCAACCACCACAACTTCGGACAACGGGAGTTCGGCGGCAACCGCGCCAAAACTGGCGACAGACAGCAAGGTTGCGAGGGTGATGGCTTTGCTCAGTGCGTGGCGTTTCATAGGCAGAACATTCCCTGTGATAGATGGCAACAGACGGCGTTGAAACCGGGCTCAACGCCATGTGTGCGAGTGAGCATAGACGCTGTTCAGCGAGTGGTCGCGCCGCAGCGGTGATTTTCCTGACACGAGCGCCTAGTACCCGGTCATTTCCAGATAGCCTTGCCCTGCATGGCTGCCACTGAGGCGCACCGGGCCTTCCCAGTACGGAATGCGCAAGTCCATCCAGGCCTGGGGATTGAGCGCGGCAATGGTTATATCGAGGTGTCTGGCAGGGATTTTGATCGACCAGCGAATGGGCATCTCACGCCCGGCAACCCGGGCGGTGTCTTGCGGCGTGAGGCTGATGTCGCGGGCGTGCAGCAATTGTGTCTGACCCCGGGCGTCGATCCAGGTGCCGGTGAGGTAAGGCTCACCGTCCTTTTGCCGCATGCGATACAGCATCACCTGCTCGCCGCTGTCCAGATGCAGGGAGAACCAGTCCCAACCGGTCTGGTTGCTCGTCAGGGGCTGGCTGCTCCATTCCCGGTCGAGCCAGGCCGGGCCACTGACCTGAAAGGTCTTGCCGTCGATGTCCAGGGTGCCGCTGGCCTGGAAAAACGGCTGGCTGTAGTAATAAGAGGCCTGACCCTGTTCGGATTTCTGGCTGAAGCCCCGGTCCCCCTGAAGCACCAGCGGACCTGTCGAAGTCAACCGCAGCCGGTAGCTGAAACGCCGGTCGCTGGCACTGAGCTGCAGGTCGGCCAACGGGTCGTCGGCAGTCGCCTGGCTACTCAATTGCCAGTCGTCGATCCACGCGTTGAACGGCGCGACGCTGACACCGGCTTGACCGACGCCGCCACGGGCATAACGTTCGGCCGCGTGATGCGCCGTCGCCGATGTCACCGCCGCGTGGCCGAGCCAGATCGTCTGATTCTGCCAGTCCAGCACCTCGGGGGCGGCTTTCAAGGCACTGCGGAACAAGGTCCATTGCGCGCCAAACTCATGCCCCTGATCGTCCTTCAGGTTGGCCGTGACATACCACCATTCGATGCGAAAGCCCTCGTGCGGGCCGTGATCCGCCGGGAAGCTGAACACCCGACCGGGCACCACCGGGGTGAACGCAACGGCCTGGTTGCCCAACCCGGCAAAGCCCTTTTCCACCGGTGCCGGTTGATCGCAACCGCTCGCCAGCAGCGCCAGGAGCAACACGCCGACTTTAATCTTCATGGGCAAACGTCCGCAGCAGGTCCGCCGGTTGCGTGCGGTACAAACGGTACAACGGCCAGGCCGAGGCCAGTAACGTCGCCACCAGCGCCAGCCCCATCAATTGCAACAGTTGCAATGGAAACACTCGCAACGGCAGTCGCCAGCCAAAGGCCTGCACGTTGATCACCGCGTCCAGGCACCACGCCAGGGCGATGCCCAACGGCAACGCCAGCACCAGGGTCAATATCGCCAGCAGCCAGGTTTGCCCGAGGTTGAGCAACATCAAATGCCGACGCGTCACGCCCAACGCCCACAATGGCGCCAGTTGCCCGAGACGGCTCTGGCTTTGGGTCAACAGGCTGATGAACAGCGCCACCCCCGCCACGCACAGCGTCAGGCTGTTGAGTGCGGCGGTGGCAGCGAAGGTGCGCTCGAAGACTTGCGTGGACCAGCCCTTGAGCCGTGCCTGATCGACGATGCGGCTGTCGTCCAGGGTAAATCGTGCCTGCAATGCCGTGACGAACGCCGGGATCGATGCCGGATCGATGCGCAGGTTGAAGCGGTTCGGAGTCAGTTGCGGCCAGCCGCGCAACAGGTGGCGGATGTTCACCAGAATGTGGCCCTTGGGATTGCCATAGTCGGCGTAGATCCCGACGATCCGTGGCGACCACGGGCCGGTGGGCGTCGGCAGCGTCAGGTGATCGCCCAGTTGCACTCGCAGGCGCCGGGCCAGTTGTTCGCTGAGCATCACCGCATCGTCCTTGGCCAGTCGCTCCCAAGGGTTGTCGCCCAAGGCTTCGAGCAGTGGCCAGTGTTGGCGGTAGGTCGGATGGTCGATGATCCCGGACAGGTCCGTCGGCCAGCCCTGCAATTGAATCGAAACCTGCCAGTTGGGCAGCACGGCCGCCAGTTGCGGCTGCTGGTTGAGCCAGCTGTGCAGCTCCCGAGCCTGGGCCGGGTTCTGTGGATTGAGGTAAAGCTCGGCCGTCAGCCGTTGCTCGAGCCAGTCACTGAAGGTCTGGCGAAACCCTGCGGTCATGCTGCCGGCACCGATATTCGCCGCCATGGCCAACAGCAGCGCCATCAAGGCCAGGCTCAACGCCGGCAGTTGCTGGCGGCAATCGGCAACAAACCACTGGCCGAGCACCGAGCGACTGCGCTGCGAAACGAGACTGAGCAGCGCGCTGAGCACCACCGGCAAGGCCAGCGCGGCACCGATCAACAGCGCGGCCATCAACACGAAGCCACTGATCAGGCTGTCGCCGAAGATCAACGCCAGCAACGCGATCATCCCGGCCATGGCCGCCACCCAACCCTGGCGTCGCAACCAGCGCGCATGGGCTTGATGCCAGGCCTGCGGATCAGCCAGCGCCAGCAATGGCAGACGCGCCGCCCGCAGCAGGCTGTTGGCCCCGGCCAGCAACGCGCCGATCAGACTCAGGCCGATACCACTGAACCACCACGACAGACCAAGGCTCAACTGCCCCGCCACTTCGGCGCCATACAAGCCACGCAGGCTGGCGGCGACATCGGGTAACAGCACGCCGGCCAGCAGGTAGCCGCTGATCACCCCGGCCACACCGCCGATCAGGGCCAATCCACCCAATTCGACGGCGAGACAGGCCATCAGCATCCGTGCACTCACACCGCAGGCGCGCAGGGTTCGGAGCAAGCTTCGCCGTTGCTCCAGCGCCAGCCCGATGGCGGCGTGCACGATAAACAGGCCGACCACGAACGACAGCACCCCCAGGGCATCGAGGTTCAGGTGAAAGCTTTCGGTCAGGCGCCTCAGGTTGTTTTCTTCGCCGGCGCGCTTGAGTTGCAACTGGCCCTTGAACGGCTCCGGCAACGGCGCGGTGAAATCCTTCGGTAACAGCAGCCGCGACAGTTGCTGCGGCAACCCCAGAATCTGCTGGGCAAAACCGATGTCCACCAGCAGCACGCCGGGCGCCATATCGGCCTGCACATGCAGCGGCGGCAGGGCCACGCCCGCCAGGTTCAGTGGCCGGTCACCCTCGCGCAAACCCAGTGCCTGCAAGGTCTGCGACGATATCCAGGTGCTGCCCGGCGGACTGAAAAAGCCGACCACCTGTTCAATCGCCAAGGCCTGCCCGGCCACCGCTGCGCCCGCCGGCAGCGACACCGGCTCGATGCCCATCAACTGCAAGCGCTGCTCTTCGTGCCCCTTGAGCGTGACCCGGCCTTGCAGCACCGGTGACACCGGCCACCCCGCGCGCCGCAGATCGATAAACCATTGCTGGGGGAACGTGCCGCCACCGGGCGCACCGAGGCTGGCCTGAGGTTCGCCGCCGATCAACTGACTGGCGCGGGCATAGCTGTCGCGGGCCTGACTGTTGAGTGCCTGGACGCCGGTCAACAGACTGGTGGCCAGCCACAACCCGGTCAGCACACTGAAAAACTGCACCGGATGCTGCCGCCAGTGGCTGAGCAGTGCGCGCAGGGTTTCGCCAAAGATGCGCATGTCAGCGCTCGCCCGCAGCGGCCAGGCGACCGCCGCACAGCAGGGCTTTTTCCGCCAGCCGTGCCGCGACGCCGGGACTGTGGGTGACCATCAACAGGCTGGTGGGGCTGTCGTCGAGCAATTCCAGCAGCAACTGCAACACCTCCGCACCGGTGGTTTCATCGAGGCTGCCGGTGGGCTCGTCGGCCAGCAACAATGGCGGACGCGACGCCAGCGCCCGGCCCAGCGCGACCCGTTGCTGCTGGCCGCCGGACAGTTGCTCGGGGTAGCGCCGCAGCAGCTCGCCCAGGCCCAGGCGTCGCACCAGGTGCGCCTGCCAGCGTGGGTCATGACGCCCCGCCAGCCGCGCCTGAATCGCCAGGTTGTCTTCGACCCGCAGGCTGCCGATCAGGTTGAACTGCTGGAACACCAGGCCGATTTCCGTACGACGCCAGTTTGCCAGTTGCCCTTCATTCATCTGTTCCAGGCGATGCGCGCCACTGCGGATGCTGCCGCGATCGACCTTGTCCAGCCCGGCGATCAGGTGCAGCAAGGTGCTTTTGCCACTGCCCGACTCGCCCATCAGCGCCAGGCTGCTGCCGGGCCTGAGCGTCAGGTCGACGCCTTGCAGCACCGGCAGCGGCCCCTGCGGTGTGGCGTAGCTTTTGAAAACACCATGGACTTCAAGCATGGGTCAACCTGCTGGATAGGCGTGGCTCAAGGATAGCGGCCCTGAATGTTTTTTGTCCGTTGCTGATGATCGCCCCGCCCGCGCCCCGCCCTACCCTCGAAGCTGGTCTAACCATAACGATAAAAAACGGAGACGCCATGCCTCGTTTCACCTTGAGCCCTCGTGGGCTGCTCGCTTGCCTGATCACTGCCTGCCTGACGCAATCGGTGGTCGCCGCCGATGAACCGGTCGCAGCCAGCCCGCAAACCACGGCCAGTAACGCCGCCGTGCTGCAACAACTGCCCTTCACCGACCGCACCGACTACGAGTCGGTCACCAAGGGTCTGATCGCGCCGTTCAAGGGCCAGGTCAAGGACGCCTCGGGCAAGGTCATCTGGGATATCCAGGCCTATGACTTCCTCGCCAAAGACCAGGCCCCGGAGTCGGTCAACCCGAGCCTCTGGCGCCTGGCCCAACTCAGCGCCCATGCCGGATTGTTCGAAGTCAGCCCACGGCTGTATCAGGTGCGCGGCCTCGACCTGGCCAACATGACCATCATCGAAGGCGACGACGGGCTGATCATCATCGACCCGCTGACCATGGCCGAAACCGCCAAGGCGGCACTGGACCTGTACTACCAGAACCGTCCGCGCAAACCGGTGGTGGCGGTGATCTACAGCCACACCCACGTCGACCACTTCGGTGGCGTGCGCGGAGTCATCGACGAAGCCGACGTCAAGGCCGGCAAGGTCAAGGTGTTCGCCCCCACCGGGTTCATGGAACACGTGATGAGCGAGAACGTCTACGCCGGCAATGCCATGAGCCGCCGCGCACAGTTCCAGTTCGGCAGCCTGCTGCCCCGTGGCGAAAAAGGCCAGGTCGACGCCGGCCTGGGCAAGAGCACACCGAGCGGCGGCACTGTCTCCCTGATCCCGCCCACCGACCTGATCGACAAGGAACTGCAAACCCGCACCATCGCCGGTCTCGAGGTAGAGTTCCAGTTGACCCCGGGCACCGAGGCGCCGGCAGAGATGAACCTGTACCTGCCGCAATTGCGCGCCTTGTGCATGGCGGAAAACGCCACGCAAATGATGCACAACATCCTTACCCCCCGCGGCGCGCAGGTGCGTGACGCCAAGGCCTGGGCCGAGTACCTCGACGCCAGCCTGGCGCGCTACGGCGACAAGAGCGACGTGTTGTTCGCCCAGCACAACTGGCCGACCTGGGGTGGCGAACGCATCCGCACCTTCCTCGCCGACCAGCGCGACATGTACGCCTTCCTCAATGACCGCACCCTGCACCTGCTGAACCAGGGCCTGACGCCGCTGGAAATCGCCGATTCGATCAAGAAACTGCCCGGCAGCCTGGACCAGAAGTGGTACACCCGTGGCTACTACGGCTCACTGAGTTTCAACACCCGGGCGGTGTATCAGCGCTACATGGGTTTCTATGACGGTAACCCGGCCAACCTCAATCCGCTGCCGCCGGTAGAAACGGCCAAGCGTTCGGTCGAGGCCATGGGCGGCGAAGCGGCAGTGCTTGAGAAAATGCAGGCGGCGATGGCCAAGGGTGAATACCGCTGGGCCGCGCAACTGGGCAATCAGGTGCTGTTCGCCAACCCGGACAACGGCGACGCCCGCAAAGCCCAGGCCCAGGCGTTGGAGCAAATGGGCTATCAAAGTGAAAACGCCACCTGGCGCAACATGTACCTGACCGGTGCCATGGAACTGCGCAACGGCGTGCCACCCCATGCGGGCACTTCGGTATCGGTGGACATGGTGCGGGCGATGAGCCCGCAGATGTTCTTCGACTTCCTGGCGGTGCGCCTGGACAGTGAAAAGGCCGTAGGCCATGACCTGACCCTGAACTGGACCTTCGAAGACCTGGGCAAGGACTTCAACCTGACCCTGCGCAATGGCGTGCTGACCCACCGTGCAGGGCTCAATGCTCAGGCGGATGCCAGCGTGACCATGAGCAAGGCCACCCTGGAACAGATCAGCCTCAAGCAGCTGGATATTCCGACGGCAATCCAGAAAGGTCTGATCAAGTTGCAAGGCAATGGCAAGAAGCTTGGGGAGTTGATGAGCAGCCTCGATACGTTTGCGCCGCAGTTCAATATCGTCACGCCTTGACCGGATGACGCGGGAAACCGCGTCTTCATCGCGAGCAGGCTCGCTCCTACACTGGATCTGTGGACGAGACAGATTCAGTGTGGGAGCGGGCTTGCCCGCGAAAGCGGTGTTTCAGTCAATGATGATGTCGAATCATGCGGCCCCTTCGCGGGCAAGCCCGCTCCCACAGGGGGCCGGGTTGTTCACAGCATTTGTGAATGGCACAGGTCCAATGTAGGAGCGAGCCTGCTCGCGATGCGGTTCAGGCAGACACCACTTCAACCACCGGCATTTTCCAGCGTTGATTGACCACCTGCTGCCCGGGTCCATACAGGCGCAGGACCAGGGTGAACGCTCCGCTTGCAGGCGTCGGCAACCAGTTGCTCTGCTCCGGTGGAGCGACGTTCTGCAGGATCAACGTCAACCCACCATCCGCATCTTCTTGAAACTGATCCCGGCTGCTCAGGCAGTAGCGATTGATCGGGTTGGCCACCAGTTGCCGGTCCGGCAAGTCATACAGCGTCAGCGACCAGAACTCGCTGGCCGGCGGCAATTGACCCGGTGCGAAACGCAGGCGATAGCTTCGCCCACCCTGCAAGGGTTGCCCCTGATTATCCAGGCGAGTGCCGGTGTAGAAGGCCTCTTCCACGCTGTTGCCGTAGATGCCGACATTAGCCGCGACAGCACGGTTGAGGTAATTGCCGTTCAGCGCTTCGCGAGTGCCGAACAGCCCGAGGGTGGTGCGTACCTGGCTCACCGCGATTTGTAGTTGCGCCTGGGCGTCTTGAATCCCGGCGAGCAGTGCCTGGCGCGTTGCTGGCGGCAACGTCGCCGGGTCGAAACCCTGGCCGGGCACGATGCCGATCCGTGCAAAGCGCGCGCGCAAGGCTTGTTCGGACGGTTGCGTGGGGCACAGGCTGAGGATCTGGTTCAGCGCCGGGATAAACTCCAGCCCCAACCCGGTCTTGCTGTCCCAGGGGCGCCAGTCAATGGCTGGTGCAGCCACAGGCGGCGCACTGCCGATGTATTCATGCAACGAACGCAAACCGTATTGCTGCTGCAAGGCACGCACCACCGGCAGGTCCCCGGCGTTTTTCAGGCCCGTTCTCCCAAGCACCATGACGATTTCGGTTTCACTGCGCAGCACAGCCTTGACGCCGTCCGGTGTCGGGCCTTGCCAGTGGGGTCCGGCGATCAGGTAATTCCCCGCATCGCGACCGGTGCTGAGCACGCCGACATAGGCAAAGTTGTGGGTGTACTGGTCGACCAGTTGAAGCACGTAATAGCGGTCGTCAGGCACGGCCGGCACACTCAACACCTGCGGCTCGCTGCGCAGGTCAAGCCACGCCCAGGAGTACGGCGTGTCGTTGTTCGGCGTGACGATGTCGCGATTGTTCGGGGTAAACAACTCGCTGTAATGACGAAAGCGGTTGAAGCCGCCAACGTACTCCGGCGCGCCCGGCTTGAGCGCCTGTTTTTCCATGGTCTGGTAATGCATGAGCATGGGGTACGCGTAAATCCACGCCTCTTTGGCAATCTGCCGAGGGTCATCGGAATCACCGGCCAGCAGCCGGCGTGGAAACATCAGACTTGCTCCCAATACCCCCATGCCGCCCAGCAACCGGCGGCGACTGAAAATCAGGTTCATGATTCGATCCTCGCAATCGTCGGCAACTGATAACTCCCGTCCAATGCCCCGCCCTTGGGCAGGTACAGGCGCAACAGCAGGTTGAAGGGACCTTGCGGCGTCGGCAGCCAGTTGCCCTGCGGCGCAGCCTTGGGCGCATCGGCTTGCAGGATCAGGGTCAAGCCGCCGTCGGCATCGTATTGTAGACCAGGGCTGCGGTCGCCCAGGGCGTAACGCTGGATCGGGTTGGCCACCAGCAACTGGGTTTTGCCGTCATACAGGGTCAGCGACCAGAACGCATTCACTGGCGGCAATTGCCCGGCGGGAAAATGCAGGCGATAAGCGTGTTGGCCATTGAGTTCCTGCCCCTTTGCATCGTGCAACGCCATCGGGTACAGCGCTTCCACCGCATCGTTGGCGTAGATGTAGCGCCAGGCGACTGCGGCACGGGTCAGGTCATCGTCACCGAACTTGCCGACGTTGGGCGGCGACGGCAGCCAGCCCTGCCGTTCAACCGATAGTTGACTGGAGGCTGCGCGGACCTGTTCGCGACCGGCTTCGGCGCCCTGTGCGACGGCTTCGTTCAAGTCCGCCGGGGCCTGGAATCCGGCCCCCGGCTTCACCCCGATGGCGGCGAAACGGGCCAGTTTCTTTTGTTCGCTGGCGGTCCATTGATGCAAGGGGGCCAGCGCGTTGAAGGTGCTGAACAACACCTGCGCCGGCCCGTGCCTGGTGTCCGTGTACGCTGGCAGTTGCAGCGGTGCCAGGGGTTCAGGGGGCGCACTGCCATTGACTTTTGACAGCGGTTGCAAGGCGTAGCCCCTCAGCACTTGCGCGGCGTCTTTCTGATCCGCTTCGCCCTTGACCTCGGTCCGTCCCAACAGGAAGACCAGCCGGCTCGGTGAGCGAATCACCGCGCTGAACCCCGATGGCGCGGGCCCCTTCCAGTCCGGCCCGACAATCAGGTAGCGCCCCGCCTTGTCACCCGTGGCGCGAGTGCCGATGTAGTCGAGGTTGTCGGTGCGCATGTCCACCAGCTGGAAACTGTAGTAGCGACCTTGCACGGCCGGTACGTCGAGCACCACAGGTTCGCTGCGCAAGTCCAGCAAGGCACGGGAATAGAAGGTGTCGTTGTTGGGCGACACCACTTTGTTGTCTTGCGGGCCGAGCAGGCGCGGTTCGCTGTAGAGACGGTTGAACGGCAGTTTCGCGGCGATGGCGCTGAGCACTTTGTCGTGTTCGACGGTGGCGTAGGCGAACACGTAGGCCTCCTGCGCCAGGTCTTTGGCTTGCTGTTGGTCGAGGGTTGCGGCGTGAACAGTACCCAGGCTCGCGCCCAGGGCCAGAGCGGATATCCAGTAGCGCATGGCAGATCTCCTGGTAGATGCAAAAATGTCATCCACCACCGTCCAATGTGGGAGCGGGCTTGCTCGCGAAAAGGGCATCACATTCAACATTTTCGTTGACTGGTACACCGCTTTCGCGAGCAAGCCCGCTCCCACATTGGCTTTGCGGTGGTTTGACGAATGTTTATTTGGCCCAGCGCCGCAGGTCCGACGGGGTGTAGTCGTCGGTCTTGGCGGCGAAGCCCACGCGCATCGGCTCGGTCTCTTCGTTGGCCAGGCCACCGGCGTAGTAGCGTCCGGAGATCAGGTCATAGGAGGTTTCCAGCACGTTGTAGGTGAAGCCGTGGTCGTACTGCTGGATCGCGTGCAGTTCACCGCTGCGCCACAGTTCACCGCGACTGTCGTACTGGTCCGACTGGGCGATCTGCCAGCTGTCTTCGTCCACATAGAAGCGACGTTTGGCGTAGATGTGCCGTGCACCGGGCTTGAGGGTCGCTTCGACCACCCACACGCGGTGCTTCTCGTAGCGGGCCAGGTCCTGATTGACGTGGTTGGGCTTGATCACGGTGTCGTACTTGAGGTCGCGGCTGCCGATCTTGTAGCTGTTGTAAGGGATGAACAGCTCTTGCTTGCCCACCAGTTTCCAGTCGAAACGGTCCGGCGCGCCGTTGTAGCCGTCGATGTTGTCGGCGGTGATCAGGCCGTTGCTGTAACGGGCGCTGTTGTCGTAGGCGATCATCGGCGCACGGCGCACGCGACGTTGCCCTGGCAGGTATTGCCAGGCCGAACGCGGCTCGGCGACCTGGTCGATCGGCTCGTGCACCAGCACCGCCTCACCGGACAGACGCGCCGGTTCCAGCACCCGGCTCTTGAACATGAACAGGATGTTCGAGCCCGGTTCCAGCCCGCCCACGGTGTCGGCAAAGTTGATCAAAGACTGGTTGCGCACGTAGCTGGTGGCGCCATTTTCACGCACCAGCGCGGCGCTGCTGATGCGCTCGTAACTGCCGCCGCGATAACGGGTCATGTGGTTCCACATCACCTCCAGGCCTTCGGTGGGCAACGGAAACGGAATGCCCCTGGCATAGTCGTGCAAGCCGTTGCCGCCGTCGGCCATGCTGGTCTTGGCGACGTTCTCACGACTGACCGCCAGTACCTCCTTGGGCAGGTTGGCGCTGCGATGGCTCGGGTAGATGTTCATCTTGTAGGTGTCGGGAAAACGCTTGAACAACGCGATTTGCCCGGGGCTGAGAAACTTCTGGTATTGCGTCAGGTTCTGCGCGGTGACGGTGAACAACGGTTTCTCGGCGGCATACGGATCGCTGTAGCCGCCCTTGCTGTCGACGGTGCCGGCGTTGCTCGCCAGACCACCGGTCCAGGCCGGAATGCTACCGTCGGCATTGGCCGCCATTTCCGAGCCCATGGGGGTCAGGGTCTTGCCCAGTGCCGCCGAATCGGTGCCTTTGGCCTGGGCCAGGCCGACGGTGCAGGCCAGGGCCAGCACGCACAATTGCATACGCATAACGGTTCTCCTTAGAAGTCTGCCTTGAAGCTGACGGATGCAAAATCGCGGTCGTCGAGGGTGCTGTAGTCGTTGGAACCGAAGAACGTGTTGTAGGCCAGTTCCACGCTGTAATCGTTCATGTAGACGCCGGTCAGGCTCACGCCCAGCGCTTGCTGGCCTTCCTGGAACGGCCCTTGCGGATCGTAGGAATAGCCCGAGACGTCATGCCGCCAGTTGACGGCCGGAATCAGGTTGATGCCTGGCAACACATCGCTGTATTCGAGGCTGGCGCGCAGGCGATACCCCCACGACCAATCGGTGGCAAAGCCCTTGTCGGTGCAGTATTGGTTGGTCACACCTGAAGCCACCGTGTTGCACAGCGTGCCGTTGCGCGGGGCGCTGCGGCCGAACGCGGCGTTACGGCCCAGGCGTTCGTCCCCGAGATCGTCGATGTGCACGACACCGGCCTCACCGAACAGGCTCAGGCGCGTGGCGCCCAGCACGTTGTCGATGGCCTGGGTGGCCGAACCGGTCAACTGCCAGACGCCCTTGCGCTCCCACGCATCGAACTGGCTGCCATTGGTGGTGCTGAAGCCGGGCGGCAACTGCAACCAGGAACTGCCCCCCGGTCCGGAAATCACCGCAACGTTGACGTCGGGCGCGTTGATCGCGATCGGCATGTTCGGCCGGTAGCTCAACTCACCGGCCAGGGAAATCCCGGTGACAGGCTCGACGCCGTTGAGGCTGATGCCGTACAGGCGAATGTTTTCCGGGAAGGCCGCCGCATAGCTCGGCCCCTGGATACCACCGGGGAAGGTACCGGGCACCGCGGTGTTCCTGGCGTTAATGGTGAAGTACGGCAACCGCGAGTGATAGTTGATGTAGTAGATCGCCGCTTCCGCATCGTTGAGCGCCGGGATCATCTGGCGCAGAGCGAAGCCGAACTGGCCGTTGTCGGACGGCGATTCGTTGCCCCGGGACGTGGCGAACAATCCAGCGGCCTGCATCTGTTGATCGGTCTGCACCTGGCTCAGGTACAGCGGCCCGCAACCCGGCTGGATCACATCACTGCTGGCGAAGAAAGTGCCGCAACCGTCGAGTACGCTGGGGCGCCAGTTGTACTGGTAGAAACCTTCGAGGTTGGTGGTGTCTGTCAGGCCGAAGCTGAAGGAGACCATCTCCACTGGCAACTGGCCCTCCTTGATTTCCACGCCGGGACGGTTGAACGCCGAGATGTCCAACGGGTTGATCACGTTGATGCCGTTCTGGATCAGCAGCGCTTCGCCCCAGGACAACACCTGGTTACCGACCTTTACGTTCAGCGGATGTTCGGCCACCTGGAAGTCTTTCCAGACGTAGGCATCGAGCACCTCGAAGCCCTTGAATTTTGACAGGTCGTCCCAGCCCGAATCGTCGAAATCCTTGAAGCGGCCATTGCCGGTTTCATAGGCATGGTCGTACCAGTACTTGAAGCGAATGAACGCGCCCTGGCCCTGGCCATCGAGACTGATATCGGTGAGCCCCTTGAACAGTTGCGAGATGGGGTCGCCCTTCTTGAAGTTCAGCCGGTTGTCGTCGGCGCTGACGCTGGTGCCATTGGCGTTTACACCCTGGGCCTGCAAGGCGTTGGCGCGGGTCATCAGGCTCTTGTCAGGGTTTTGCGTCGACCAGCTGCTGCCCAGGCTCAGGCTGGTCTTGGTCGACAGGCTCCAGTCTTCGTTGAGGTCAAATGTGGTGGCGTAGGTTGGCCCCGTCAGAACGGCAAGAATCGCCAGCGCAAGGGGTTGCGGGCGAGTGTGGCCAAGCCGGTGAAGCCGTTGGCGGACTCCGGCTGTGGCCGAGCGTTTTTTTATCATTATTAGGCTCCGGTCAGGTTTGCTCAGCCCGGACACGGTGCCCAACTATCGGCCCCGACACGCAAGCGATGGCCGACAAAAAATAATCATCGGGGAGATCTGCGGGGGGCTTCGGTTAATTTCTGAAGGCATACATATCCGTTTCTGCGGATGCGGTCACCTGTGGGAGCAAGCTTGCTCGCGATGGCGGCGTGGCAGGCGATGAGTATTTTGTGGGTGTACATATCCATTGCTGCGGTAACGGCCACTTAGGGTTCCGCCCTTACGGCAGGTCACTTGGAAAAGCCCCAAGTAACCAAAGGCTCTTGCCCCTGACATTCGGTGCCTCGCCGTGGCTCGGCATGCCCTCCAGCGTATGCATTCCCCTGTAGGAGCGAGCCTGCTCGCGAAGGACGTCAACGATAACGCGTGTTGTCTGAATGAACGCGGTGTCTGGACGTTTTTCGCGAGCAAGCTCGCTCCCACAGAAGAGCAAAGACAGAGCGGCGTACACCACGCTCTTCACCACTCATCAGGCCGAGCGTTAGCTCGCCTGCAGCTCTTGATCTTGATCCACCCGCCCCCTCGGCAGGCTGAGTGGAGGTGTTTATCCGGGGATTGGCGCGCAGCGCCGTTCGACGCAGTCGAACTCATTGCATGTAGGTCGAAGCGAAGCCGACCGGAGGGCAATGCTCCCGGATGAATACCGGAGCGAAGGAACCCCGAGCCTCAGCGAGGGGCCGTACGTAAGGGGCGAGACCTTTTGGTTCCTTTTGGGGCGTTTGCCAAAAGGGACTCGCCGTAAGGGCGAAACCATAAGCAGCCGTTACCGCAGAAACGGATATGTACACCGACCCCATCAACCTACAAACCAAGACGAAACTGCTTAGGCGTAATCCCAAACTGCTTACGAAACGCCCGAATGAAATTGCTCGGCTGCCGATACCCCAACCGCTCGGCAATCCGCTCAATCGGCTGATCCCCCGCCGTCAACCAGTGCCGCGCCAACTCCAGGCTATCGCTACGGGTGTGTTGCGCCGCAGCGGTCTGCCAGTGCCGCAACATGCTCTGATGCAAAAACCCATTGGCCCCCAGCAAAGGCTCATCGAGACTGGCCGCTGGCAGGCTCAGACACGGATGTGAACCCTCCAGCACCTCGACACCCATGCTACGCAACCACTGCCCGGCAGCCTGTTGCGGCGTCAAGTGGACCGCGACGAACACCTCGGCCGGCGCGCGCCCCAAACGTCGGGCGATGTTGCGCACCAACGTCAGGGTCGCCGCATCAAGACCAAAAAAATGCGGCGGCTGGTCAACACTGCGCAAATGCAAGCGAGCCTGCCCGTCACCCTCCTCCAGTTCCGCCACTACGTAGTTGGTCACCCGCGGCAGGAAATCAGTGAAACACGCCAGGCTCGCGCGAAGGGTCGCGGCGGAGTCCAGCAGAATGTTCAAACCCCGTAACGTGGTAGTCGCCATGCCATTGACCAGTTCGCAGCCAAACGACACCCCGGCGCCCGCACGTTCGCATTCATTCCACAGGCGTTCGACCAGGTGCGCGGGCACGTGCAGGTCCTGCCCTTCGAGCAACGACTGGCAGATGCCGGCTCGTTGCAGCAGTTGGTCCTGGCACAGTCCGGACTGCCGGGCATGGCTGAGAATGGTACGGGTGAAGGCGCTGGAAATGAACGGTTGGCTGGTCATGGCAGGTTACGGCGAGAAGACAGGCGTGTACTTATGCCAGCCCCTGTGATATCGATCCAATGCATTAAAAGTATCCGACAAATGCAGGAGACGCATGATGGACCTACGACAACTCCGCCACCTTGTCGCCCTGGCCGATTACCGCAACTTCGGCCGTGCCGCCGAGGCGATCAACCTCAGCCAACCCGCCTTCAGTCGCAGCATCCAGACCCTGGAGCGCGACCTCGACTGCGCGCTGGTAGAACGCAGCAGCCGCGAATTCCGTCTGACTGGCCAGGGTGAACTGGTACTGCAACATGCCCGGCGCCTGCTCGCCGGCAGCCAGGCCCTGCAAAACGAACTGACGCAATACAACGGCCTGACCGGTGGCGAGTTGCACTTCGGCTGCGGCCCGTACCCGGCCCAGGTGCTGGTGCCCGAGGCGCTGGCGGAATTCATCCAGGCTCACCCCGCGATCCGCATCAGCTTCCACCAGGGCGACTGGGAGCAACTGGCGGTCTGGCTTCGCGAACAGCAGATCGAATTCCTCGTGGCCGACGCGCGGTACTTCACCGGCGACCCGCAATACCAGGTTCAGCTGTTGCGCCCTAGACGTGGTCGGTTCTTTTGCCGTGTCGGTCATCCCTTGGTGCAGCAGCAGAACCTGTCCCTGCGCGCCCTGCTCGACTACGCGGTGGTCGGCACGCGAATACCGCCGATGATCCGCAAGATCCTCGCCGACGTGCAGGGCGAGGCGGACTTCAACCCGAGCGTGGAGTGCGCGCAATTCGATGCGATCCGCCGCGTGGTGATGCGCTCCGATGCGGTGGGTATAGCCACCATGGAGGCCTTGGCCGAACTGGTGGACCAGGGCCTGATCCGGCTGCTGGAGTTTACCGACGTGCCCAAGGAGGATCCCGGTCTGCAATTGCATTACGGCATCGTCAGCCGTGCCGGGCATTCCCTGACACCGGCCGCGCTGGCGATGGTTGAGGCTGTGCTGACGGTCGACCAACGTTTGCTGGCGTCGAACTAGGCGCATCTGAAACACACACAAATCCCTGTAGGAGCGAGCTTGCTCGCGATGGTGTATCAGTCGACACAGCGGTGAATGACACTCCATCGCGAGCAAGCTCGCTCCTACAGGGTTTGGCGTCACATTCAAATCACGCGCGCCGCGCCAGCGACTGCAAGGCCCGGGGTTCACCGAGGGCGCGCAGCAGGCAGTGCATCGCCTCCTCGCGGCTGCGCTCGAAGCGATAGCGCGACTCGATGTACAGCGCCAGTTTCAATTCCACGGGTTCGTCCAGGGGCAGCGGCACGTGTTGCAGGCCCAGCACGTTGGCGACCCGGCTTGGCAGGCTGATGCCGAACGGCTGGCGATCGGCGACCAGCTTCGCGGCCAGGGTGCTTTGGGTGCTCATCGCCACATTCCGGCGCAGGCCTTTCAAGCCAAGCTGCAAGTCCACCGGGCTGAGCCCGTCGCGGCGGCTCGACACCTGGATCTGCGGCTGCTCCAGATACTCCTGCAGGGTGCGCGGCGGCTCCTTGAGCGCGGCGCCATAGGCGAACACATAATGGTCGGCGGGCAATGCCTGTTTGTGCAGGCCGGCAAGCCCGGCCAGCGGTTGGTCGAGGTCGATCAGGATATCCAGCTTGCCGCTGGCCAGGTCCTGCAAGGCGTCGCGGCGCCGGGGCTGGAAATAACGCACCTGCCAATCGGCGTGGGGCGACTCGAGCAAGGCATCGAGCAACACCGGTTGCAGGCAATCCAGACAACTGACGCGCAGCAGTGGATTGTTCTGCCGCGCGGCGGGAATCATGCGCAAGCCATCGCGCAATGACTCCAGCGCTGCACGCACGTAGTCGGCCAGACGGTGGGCGACCAGTGTCGGCGTCACCCCCAGGCGACTCTTGATGAACAGCGGGTCGCCGCACAACTCGCGCAGGCGACGCAACGCATTGCTCATGGCCGGTTGCGACAGGCACATCACCTCAGCCGCACGGGTGACGCTGCGCTGCTGATAAATCGCATCGAAGGCAAGCAACAGGTTCAAATCGAGCTGGCGTAAATCAAGCATGGTCTTGCTCCGGCAAATCGCTTAACTTCGGGCAGCCTAACCAGTGTTGCGGAACAAGCTGTGAGCCCTACATGACAAAAAGCGATCAGCCACTGCGCGATCAATCGATACCCAATGCGTTCTACGCGCCGACCCTGCTGCCGGCCATCGAAGAGTTGCTGGCCCGTGGCGTGGACCGGGACAGTATCGAAGGCCTGTTTCGTCGCAGCCTGTTCGAGTTGCGCACGCCATTCATGCGCATTCCGCTATTCATGTCGCGGCGCTTCTGGGCGTTTGCCCTGGAGCAGACCGGCGACCCGCTGATCGGCCTGGCGGCTGGCCGGCGTTTCGTTTCCACCGCTACCAATGGCCTGACGTACCTGTTCGACGTGGCCGACTCACTGGACAGCGCCTGCCAGTATTTCGTGCGTTTCTTTCCGTTTTTCAACGGGCACTTCCACGCGCGGATCGTGCGCGGCGACGACAGCGTCCAATTGCACCTGCTCGACCGCGGCAGTGTGAAAAGCAGCGCGGCAACCGCCGATTACATTCTCATCAGCCTGTGCAGCATGTTGCGACGCAAATTCCTCGCCAGCGGCCTGGAGCGTGATCCGGTTCTGGGCGTCGGGCTGGTCGGCGCTTGCACGACCAATGCGCAGGAACATCAACAAGCCTTTCGCGCACCGGTGCAATGGGGGCAGGCGCAGCACTCGATCCGCCTCGATCCACAGCTGTTCGTCATCCCGTTGACGCCGGGCAATCATGAACTGGAACACACGCTGATCGAGCTGCTGGAGCAGACCCGACGCAACAGCGAACCGACCTTGCTGGAGCAAGTCTGCGACCATTTGATCGGCAACCTCGCCGAAGCCAACTGGCAGCAATTCTGTACCACCCAGCACGTGCTCGAGCGCACCGCCGCCCGACGCTTGAAGGCGTTGGGCTGGAGTTTTTCAGAGTTGCTCGACGAATACCGTCGTTACCGGGCCGAAGACTTTTTGCAGGGAACGGACCTGGAGCTGGTGGAGATTTCCGACCGCCTGGGCTACAGCGACGTGCAAAGCTTCAATCGTGCCTGCCTGCGGTGGCTGGGGTGCGCACCGGGTGCCTGGCGAACGCGGCAAGGTCGATAAAAAACACACGGGTGCGCCACGGCTGCCTTTGGTTTTTGCGTTCCCCCCATTTTGTCGTATGCAAGACTGAAGTACGACACCGAACACCTGTGCGAGCCTGCTCGCGATGGGGCCGGCAGGACCCGCACGCAATTGAGCCCAGGGCATCAGCCCTTCACCACCACCCACGTAAAACACAACGGCAACTGCGCTGCCTGCTGCTGATAGCGGTCATAGAGCTCTTCGCGGTTGGAGTGTGGGTATTCCCTGAAGTGACGGATCTGCAGCCCTGCCGCAATGGCGGCGCTGAAGAGGTCGCCCAGGGTGTGGGCGAACCAGTAGGACGGCGCGGCCGGCTGTTCGATCCTGCCTTCGTAGACGATCGGTTCGTGCTGCACGAACGGTTCGCGGCGGAAGTATGAGCTGGCCGGGCGAAAAGGATCGGCTGCCTCGGGGTCGAACATTTCCAGGAACGGATGGGTTTCGTACACCACCAGCGCCCCACCCGGCTTCAGCGTGCGCGCCACATGGCGGAAGAATTCGCCGATGTCCGGCATCCAGTTCAAGACCCCGATGGTGATCAGCGCCAGGTCAAAGCGCTCCTGCAGTCCGGCCGGCAAGTGGTGAATGTCCGCTTCGATGAATTGCGGCGCGTGGGGCGATCGGGACGCCAGTTCCCGTGCCTGCCCGAGAAAGGCTTCGGACTGGTCGACGCCCACCACGCTACGCGCGCCCATGGCGAACAGCGACAGGCTTTCACGACCGTTGTTGCAGCCTAGTTGCACCACGTCCTTGCCGTCGATACCTGTCTGGGTCAGCAAAGCGGTCAGGGTGTCGTCCAGGCAGGAAAAATCCGCGTGCTCCACGCCCTTCAACAAGGCTTGCCATTCGCTGGAGTCCTTGTGGTGACGGGCGGAGTCATTCCAGGCCTCGCGGTTACTGGCGATGGCTTGTTCTTTTGTCGGCAGTTCCATTGCACGCTCCAGGGTCCGGGTCGTCGATTTGACCGGCGAAGTCTAGATCAACCCCATCCTGGCAGGTGTTGCGAACTTGTAATCCGCGCGGCACCGACGGCTGTCCACGGCGCCAGCTATAGTTAAAGACCTTGGGGGAAGTGTGGTTAAACCGATTTAGCAGGTGTTGCCATGAAAAAGACCGACCTGACGCTTTTGCTCGCCGTCTGCCTGGGCGCAACCGCTGTCGTCCACGCGGACGACATGCCCACCACCAACTACAGCAGCGAATTCAACTATTACGGCGCCGACCAACCCTTCGCGCACCCCGTACCGCCGTCGATGAACATTGTGCCGCCGGGTTCGTACATCCCGACCGCGCCCAGGGAATTCATTCCGGTTTCAAGTGAGCACGTGTTTTCCGATTCGCGCCTGCCGACAGTGGCCGACGCCACGGTTCGGGTGTTTATCCGCTCCTACGATCCGGAGCGTGGTGTGTACGTGAACCAGGAAGTCGAGAACCCCAGCTGCATGCTGTCCTGTCTGAGGCAGGGCCCGGTGTTGCAGTGAGGCTTACCACTGGCGCTTGTCCGGACGGGCGAGGCCGAGTTTTTCGATCCGGTAGCGCAACATGTCACGGCTCAGACCCAGCAGGCGTGCCGATTTGGTGACGTTCCAGTCGGTCTTGTCGAGCATCTTGCGCACCATGTCGCGCTCCACTTCCGGCAGGTTCATGGAGTCGCTGCCGCTGAAGGACGGACGCGGCTCGCTGAACTGTGACGGCTCGTGATGAAACATCGGTGGCTCATCCATCAGGCTCAGGCAGACGTTCAACTGATGGGCGGCGATAGTGTCGCTTTGCGCCAGCAACACGGTTTGCTCCAGCATGTTGCGCAGTTCGCGCACGTTGCCCGGCCAGCTGTAGCTGAGCAGCAAATCTTCGGCCTGGTTGCTGAAATGCAGGTTCGGCTTGCCGTAGCGTTTGCCATGTAGCCCCAGGAAGTGCCGGGCCAGCAGCAGGATATCGGCGCCACGGGTATACAGTCGCGGCACCTTGATGGAAATGATGCGCAGGCGGAAGAACAGGTCACGACGAAATTTGCCTTGCTGGACCATCTGTTCGAGATTGCAGTTGGTGGCACTGATCACCCGCAGGTCGACCTTGCGCTCCTTCACTGAACCGACCCGGCGAATGGTCCGGTCTTCCAGTAGTTTCAGCAGCTTGGCTTGCAGCAGCAGGTCCATTTCACCGATTTCATCGAGGAACAGCGTGCCGCCATCGGCCGCTTCCACCAGCCCCATGCGACGATCCTTGGCGTCGGTGAAGGCGCCCTTCTCGTGGCCGAACAGTTCCGACTCCACCAGATTGGACGGGATCGAAGCACAGTTGAATTCAATGAATGGGCCTTTGGCGCGCGGGCCATCGAAGTGCAAGGCCCGGGCCACCAGTTCCTTGCCGGTGCCCGTCTCGCCTTCCACCAGCACCGGCGGCAGGTCGCTGTTGGCCATGCGCCGTTCGGCGTCGAGCAACTGGGTGATGGTGCCCTTGAGGTACGCCATCGGTGCCGACTCGCCAATCAGTGCCTGCACTCCCGACTTCTGGGCCTCGCGCTCCTGGTAAAACGACAGCGTACGCTCCATGCGATCGGTGGCCAGGGCCTTGTCCAGCAGCAACTTGAGCTCTGGCAGGGCCACCGGTTTGGTGACGTAGTGAAAGGCGCCCTCTTTCATCGCCACCACGGCGTCTTCGACGTTGCCGTAGCCGGTCATCATGATCACTTTCAGATCCGGCGCGCTGATGCGCAGCTTCTGGATCAGGTCGTGACCACTCATGCCCGGCAACGAGTTGTCGGTCAGTACCACGTCAGGCGCGAAAGAACCCAATTGCTCCAGTGCATCTTCAGCCGAGTGGCAGACGGTCACCTCGAAGTCCTTGCGCTCCAGGTAAGTCTGAATATTCTCGGCGAGGATTTCGTCATCCTCGACCAGCAGAATGCTGTGCTCCATATACCCCTCCCGTTGCCACTTTGAAATTGAGACAAACACGGGTTCCTTCCTGCTCCCGGCTGGTCAGTTCTACCGAGCCGTCAAAACGCTCCATTATTCTTTTGACCAGGGCCAGGCCCACACCCAACCCACCTTGCTTGGTGGTAAAAAACGGCTTGAAGACCATTTGCTGCTGTTGTTTGGACATGCCCTTGCCGGTGTCGGTCAATGTCATTCTCACGTCGCCGGACACCGAGGAGTCGATCTCGATCGTCAGCACGCCACCCTTGGGCATGGCTTCCAGTGCATTAGCAAACAGGCTATTGAGTATTTGCGTGAGCAGCACCTGCTGGCTGACGACCGGTGGCACGCTGACAGGGGAGAAACGCACTTCGACGTCCGAACGCTTGATCAGGGACTCAAAGGCACTCAGGGTGTCTTCGAGGGCCAGCACCAGGTCGACCGTTTCACAGTCGTCATTCATCGGCCGCAACGACACCAGCAATTCACGGACCCAGCGCGACATGCGGTCGACCTGACTGATGATGTCGCCGATGTTCTTCTGTGCGGTCTGGCTGGCGATGTCCTGGGCCAGTTCGGCGCTGGAACGGATATTGGCCAGCGGGTTGCGCAAGCTGTGGGCGACCGCCGAGGACATCTCGCCAAGGGCGACAAAGGTCTCGTTGGCGATCAGTTGTTTCTGCTGGCTCTGCAACAGCGTCGCCGCGCGTCGCACAATCCAGAACAGCCCCAGGTAAATGGCTGCCCCGCCGATCAGCGTGGCCAGCCAGATTGCCTTGAAGCCACGCTGTATACGCGCCACCAGATCCACCGGCTCCTTGTAGATTTCCACCATGGCAATCACTTTGCTTCTGTCGGCGTTGAACATCGGAATGTAGTTCTCGACGAACAGGTACTCCGGTTCGCGCAGCAAGCGCTGCTCGGGACGCTCCTCATCGATTTCGTGGTAACTGGTGGACACCGGCGATTTCATTTCGAAGGATTCATCCAGCTCAAAGTCGCCTTCGATACGCACGCCGATCAACTCGGGGTTGGTCGACCAGACCACGGTGCGGTCCAGGGAGTACACCGTCGCCAGCAGGATGTCCGGCAGATGCTTCACATGGTCAAGAAACTCAACGCGCGCGGCGGCCCGGGATACGGGGTTGACGTCGGGGTAGGCATCATCCATGCGCGGGTCGAGCATTTCACCCATGGTTCGCCCCGGGGCAATGCCGGCATGCCGGATTTCGGCCTCGCCAATGGACTGGATGAACTGCGCGGTCAGCATCGAATCGCGCTCGATACTTTCATCGACAACAAAGCGCGTGGAGATGTAACCGAGCCCTAGCGCCACCACAGCGATGATCAGAAAGCTTGCCAGGGAGAACCAGCGCAGCAAATTGAACTGCGGCCGCCAACCCTTGCGTTGTGCAACGGGAGCCTGCGGCGCAGCTACTTTTTGTTGTTCGAGTATCTGCATGGCTGTGTCCTGGGTGCTTGAAATCGAGCCTGTTCAGCCGCTTTCAGGATCAGTGTAGGTGGCATTGATAGCCACCGACTGGCCCGCGTAATTTTTTTGACACTATTGCACCCGGGGTGTCTCGGGGTGCGCGACCGAATGATGTTGTTCAGGCTCTTCATTACCACTGGCCAATGGCGCCGCTGGCGGATGTTGACGGTCGGTTTCTTCTTTCAGGAAATCGATGAGGGACTGGGCGGAACGCGTATCCAGTCGCAAGTTGGGCATCGAGATCCTGTTGTAGCGCTCGAACAGTTCCATCGCGATCGGGTCCTTTTCCGCGAGCATGCGGTCAGGTTCGCGGATCCAGCGGATGAGCCAGGCCTGATCGCGCTGATAGGTCACGCCGATCAGGTCCGGGCCGATGCTGCGCAGGCCGATGCCCTGCCCATCCAGCGGACCGAGGCTGTGGCAAGACGCGCAGCGGGTGCGAAACAGCTCTTCGCCATTGCTCGGCGGACGGATTTCGGGGGCCTCGACGTAGCTTTCCTCCACACTGGGCTGTTTCCAGTTATGCAGGGTATTGGCCAGTTGGTCGGCCAGAATCCACGGGTTTTCGAACGGCGAGGCTTTCATCCAGCGGCCCGTTGCCTGGTTGCCGACGATCAGGCTCAGGTTGTGGTCCTTGTTGCGCCCGTTATCGACGCCTTCGATGAACAGCCCCAGTTTTTTGCGCAGGTCGGTGACGTCGGCGAATTCCCCGGTGAGGAATTTCCACCCGGGCCCGACCTGGAAGCGTTGTGCATAGGCCTTGAGCACCTCGGGGGTATCACTCAAGGGGTCGATGCTGATGGAGTAGAAGAAGATGTCCTTGCCGACCCGATCCCCCAGCAGTTTCTGCACCTGGCGCATGCGCGCGGTTTCCAGGGGGCAGGAGTCACTGCACGAGGTGAAGATGAAGTTGATCACCACCACCTTGTCTTTGATCAAGTCATCGAAAAAACGCAGCTGTTGTCCGTCCTGGTCGGTCAGCAGGGTGTTGGGGAAATAGTCTGCACCCCACGGGGTGACGGCTTCAACGACAGCGGGTTCGGCAGTGGATGCCGGAGCAGGTGCAGGCGTCGACGTCGGCTGGCTGGCGACCAGCAACTGGCTGGCCAGCAAACCGGTCACCAGCATCAGCACCAGGTGCATGCCCAGGGCTCGCGAGCGTGGTGAATGCATCTCTTTTTTTTCCATCACCAGCCGCCTCGATGTGGTGAAGGGGGTTATGGTGGTTTTGCAAGGACCTCGCCAATCATGTGTTTTTTTATAAAAACGTACTAACACTCGACAAAACAGTGATTTATCAAAATCAATGTGCAACGACCGGGGAAATGACCGGGGATTGATACCCGTTATTGGGGGTAGATCATCCCCGTTTTCAGGGGGCCAGAACAAAGGACAGGCGCACAGTGGTGCCCTCGCCTTCACTGCTGTCGAGGGTCACCGCACCGCCAAATCGCTCCATGATCCGCTCGACCAGCACCAGCCCGACCCCCAGTCCGCCCTGTTTGGTGGTGAAGAACGGCCGGAAGGCCATAGTGCGCTCTTCTTCGCTCATGCCTTTGCCGGTATCACTCACCCTCACACTGACGCGCTGGGCATCGCGCGGTTCGATCTGGATGGTCAGGGTGCCGCCGCCGTCCATGGCTTCCACCGCATTGGACAGCAGGCTGTTGAGGAGCTGGGTCAGTTGTACGTGCTGGCTCAGCACCATGGGCGTCTGGTCCGGCTCGAACACCACGTTGACCTTGGCCTTGTTGATCTGATGCTCGTAAGCCATCAGGCTGTCATGCAGGGCCGCCACCAGGTTCACAGGTTCGGCCTCGTCATTGAGCGGTCGCAGGGACTGGAGCAATTCCCGTACCCATGTCGACATGCGATCGACCTGACCAATGATGTCGTTGATGTTCCCGTGTGCCGGCCCGCTGTCGAACTCTATCGCCAGCTCGGCGCTTGAACGGATGTTCGCCAACGGATTGCGCAGACCGTGGGCGACCGCCGAAGACACCTCTCCCAGAGCCACAAAGGTTTCGTTGGTGATCAATTGCTTCTGCTGCGTCGCCAGCAGGATCGCCGCCCGCCGCACGATCCAGTACAGCCCCAGGTAAATGAGACCGCCGCCCAGGGCGGTTGCCAGCCAGATCAGCACCAGGCCGCGCTCCATGCGGTCGATCAGGTCCTGGGGTTCCTTGTAGATCTCGACCATCGCCGTGACGGTGCTGCCATCGGCGTCGAACAAGGGAATGTAGTTTTCGATGAAGGCGTATTTGGGTGGTTCCAGGAACTTCTGCTCCATGCGGGATCTATCCACACCGTGGTAAGCGGTCGACACGGAAATTTTCGAGTTGAATGCCCGATCGAGGTCTTCATTGCCATTGATCGCAATGCCCATCAAGGCCGGGTTGGTCGACCAGATCACCATGCGGTCGGGGGCGTAGATGTTGACCAGAATCACGTCCGGCAAGTTTGCGATATGGTCGAGGAATTCACCACGGGCACTGGCACGGGTCAGAGGGTCGACGTCAGGAAAGTCCATGTCTTTTCGTGGGTCGAGCAACTCGCCCATGGTCCTGACGTTGGGAATCGACACATGGTGCACCTCGGCCGAGGCAATCGCCTGAATGAATTGTGAGGTCAATAGCGCATCGCGCTGCACGCTTTCGGTAATCACGAAGCGCGTGGATACCGCCCCCAGCGCCACCGCCACCGTGCCGATCACCAACATGCTGACCAGTGAAAACCAGCGCAGCAGATTGAAGGGCTCCTTGCGCGTGTTCAAGCGAACTTCGCTGTCGGTCGCAAGTACTTTGGCGATTGTGGTCATGGACACGGTTCCCGGAAACCCCCTATAGGTTTATAGCCCAGCCATGGCCGTTTGGCCGAGCCTGGGGACTGCGATACCCACC
>NZ_JAHBDE010000029.1:0-61547 GCF_019956175.1 Pseudomonas sp. BF-R-30
GGCTTGCCCTCGAAGGCGATCTGTCAGTCGACATTGAGGTTGACTGGAATGACGCCTTCGCGAGCAAGCCCGCTCCCACAGGTTTTTCTGCATCAGGGTTTATCCGGCTTGGCCAGCAAGGTGTAGACGCAGGGCAATACAAACAAGGTGAACAGGGTGCCGATCGACATGCCGGTCGCGATGACCGTGCCGATGTCGAACCGGCTGACCGCGCCAGCACCGCTGGCGATGATCAATGGCACCATGCCGAACACCATTGCCGCCGTGGTCATCAAGACCGGACGCAGCCGGATGGCCGCCGCTTCCTCCACCGCTTCCCGTGCGCTCAGGCCCTTGTCCTTGCGTAACTGGTTGGCGAACTCGACGATCAGAATGCCGTGTTTACTGATCAGCCCGATCAAGGTCACCAGCCCGACCTGGGTATAGATGTTCATGCTCGACCAGCCCAGGAACAGCGGAATCAATGCACCGCAGATAGACAAGGGCACGGTGACCAGGATCACCAGCGGGTCGCGGAAGCTTTCGAACTGGGCCGCCAGCACCAGGAAAATGATCGCCAGCGCCAGGGCAAAGGTGACCCACAGGGCACTGCCTTCCTGAACGTACTGCCTCGATGCGCCGGCGTAGTCGAAGGCAAAACCGGCGGGTGCCTCCTCCCGGGCGATCTGGCGCACGAGGTCGATGGCTTCCCCCATGCTCACCAGCGGCACGCCGGACAGGATGGCCGAGTTGAGTTGCTGGAACTGGTTCAGCTGTCTCGGTCGGGCACGGTCGGTGACGGTGATCAGGGTCGACAACGCCAACAGTTCACCCTTGGTGTTCTTCACGTAGTAATTGTTCAGCCAGTCCGGATTGTCACGGAACGGCCGCTCGACCTGGGCAATGACCTTGTAGCTGCGACCTTCAATGGTGAATCGGTTGATCTCGCCTTCACCCAGCAGGGTCGCCAGGGTCCCCCCCAGGTCCTGCATGGAAACCCCCATCTGCGCAGCCTTGGCACGGTCGATATCCACCACCACTTCCGGCTTGTCGAAGGCCAGGTCAACGTGGACAAACGCAAACTTGCCGGATTCCTTCGCACGTATTTTTATCCGGTCGACCACTTGCAGCAGCAGTTCGTAATCATTGGCGGAGTTGATGACGAACTGGAATGGCACGCCTTCGCCGGTGCCCGGCAGTGATGGCAGGTTGAATCCGAAAATCTGCAACCCCGGGATCTTTCCCAGTTTGGCCTGCACTTCGGGCAGGATCGCCATTTGCGTGCGACTGCGCTCGTCCCATGGCTTGAGCAGGAAACCGCCGATGCCCGATTGCACACCGTTGAAACCGTTGATCTGGAATGACGAGTAGTACTCGGGAAACGCCTTGAAGATCGAGACGAACTCGTCGGTGTAGGTGTTCAGGTAGTCGAGGTTGGTCGGCTGCGGGGCGTTGGCTATCATGAAAATGATGCCCTGGTCCTCATCCGGTGCCAGTTCCGACTTGGTGAAATTGAGAAGGACCGGAATCAGGCACAACACGATCACGGCGAACACCAGCACCACCGGCCGGGTGTTGAGGGTGCCGTGGAGCAGGCTTTGGTAGCGGCGCTTGAGGCGTTCGAAAGTCATGTCCAGGCGATGGGCCAGGCCGCTGGGGTTCTCGTCGTGACGCAGCAGAAACGCACACATCATCGGCGACAGGGTCAGGGCGACGATACCGGAAATCACCACCGCGCCAGCCAGGGTCAGGGCGAACTCCTTGAACAGCGCCCCGGTCAGGCCGGTCAGGAAACCGATCGGTGCATACACCGCCGCCAGGGTGATGGTCATCGAAACCACCGGCATGGCGATTTCCCGGGCGCCTTCAATGCTGGCCTCGAGCGGTGTCTTGCCTTCCTCTATGTGACGGTGAATGTTTTCCACCACCACGATGGCATCGTCCACCACCAGACCGATGGCCAATACCATCGCCAGCAGGGTGAGCAGGTTGATCGAGTACCCCATCATCTGCATGAAGAACATGACGCCGATCATCGACAGCGGGATGGTCACCACCGGGATCACCACCGAACGCAGGGCACCGAGGAACAGGAACACCACCACGATCACGATCAGCACCGCTTCGAACAGGGTCTTCACCACTTCGTCGATCGAGGCCTGGATGAACAGGGTGGCGTCGTAGGCGATTTCACCCTTGAGGTTCGGCGGTAGCTGGGCCTCCAGGTCCGGCATGATCTTGCGCACTTCCTTGATCACTTCCAGCGGGTTGGCGCCGGGCGTCGCCTTGATGCCGATGTACACCGACGGGGTGCCACCGAACGAGCTGATGGAGTCGTAGTTCTCCGCGCCCATTTCCACGCGTGCCACATCCCGCAGCAGCACACGGCTGTCGCCATCGACCTTGAGCGGAATCGTCCCGAAGGCTTCGGCGGACTTGAGTTCGGTATTGGCGTTGATGCTGGTGACCACGTATTCGCCCTTCACCTCGCCGGCGGCAGAGAGGAAGTTGTACTGACGCACCGCGTTGGTCACATCGCTGGCACTGAGGCCGAATCCCGCCAGCTTCATCGGGTCCAGCCACAGGCGCATGGCAAATACCTGGTTACCGAGGATCTCGGCTTCGGCCATGCCGGGCAAGGTCGCCAGCTTGGGCTGGATCACCCGTGACAGGTAATCGGTAATCTGCGGGTTGCTCAACTCCTTGCTGAAGTAGCTGATGTACATCAGCACTGACGCATCGGCCGACTCTTTGCTCAGTACCGGGTCTTCAGCGTCCTGGGGCAGCTGGTTCTTGACCTCGTTGGCCTTGGCCAGCAGTTCGGTAAACAGACGGTCGCTGTCGGAGCCGACGCGCGCGTAGATCGAGATCACCGAGAAGTTCTGGCGACTGACCGAGGTCATGTAGTCGATGCCCTCGGCGCTGGCCAGGCTTTGCTGCATCGGTTGGGTGATGTAGCCCTGGATGGTTTCGGCGTTGGCCCCGGGGTAGGCGGTGGTTACCGTGATCAGGGCGTTTTCCATTTGCGGGTACTGGCGTAGCGGCAGCTTGCTCCAGGCCTGGAAGCCCAGCAGTACAATCAACAGACTGACCACGGTAGCGAGAACCGGACGGCGGATGAACGGGTCGGTAAAAGCCATGGGAATTCCTTGATCAGTCCGCGCGTGGCTGGCTGTTCTGCCCGGCCAGGGTCTTGTCGTCGCTGATGGCAATGCGTGAGCCGTTATCCAGTTTGAGCTGGCCGGCGGTTACCACTTTCTCGCCGCTCTGCACGCCTTTGGTGATCATCACTTGCCCATCGCGGCGTTCGCCGGTCTCGACAAACCGCCGTTCGGCGATCAGCACCGGTTGGCCCTTGTCGTCCTTTACCAGGCTGCCATCCTCGGCTTTCTTTGGTACGGCCACATACACCGAGTTGCCGTAGAGCGTGTAGGTAATCGCGCTTTCCGGCACCACGATGCGCGGTTGCGGGTCGGGCAGGAGCACCTGGAGGCTGGCGAACATGCCTGGCATCAACTTGCCATCGGGGTTGGCGAGGGTGGCGCGGACCTGCACGTTACGGGTGCTGTTCTCGACTTTAGGGTTGATTGCACTGATGGTGCCGGGGTACTCCACGGTCGGATACGCCGCGACAATGACCTGCACTGGCTGGCCGAGCGCAATCTTCGGTACCGACTGCTCGGGCACAAAAAAGTCGACATACAGGCTACTGAGGTCTTGCAGGGTGGCGATCATGGTGCCACTGGCCATGTAGTCGCCAACGTCCACCTGACGAATGCCAATGGTGCCGCTGAACGGCGCGATGATGCTTTTTTTGCCGAGCGCAGCCTTGAGTTGATTGACCGTGGCCTTGCTCTTTTTCAGCACCGCCGAAAGTCGGTCGAATTCGCCTTTGGAAATGGCCTGGCTGCCGACCAGTTGGCTACCGCGACCGTAATCAAGCTGTGCCAGCCCGAGGTCGGCCAGAGCAGTTTCCAGCAGGGCACTTTCAACGGCGCTGTCGAGGCGCAGGAGTGGTTGGCCGGCCTTGACCTTCTGCCCCGACTCGAACTGGAGATCGATGACGGTGCCATCGGTCTCCAGGCTCAGGTCCACCCCCTGCAATGCCTTGAGCGTGCCAACGGTAGGCAGGCGGGCTTGCCATGGGCGCTCGATGGCGGTGGCCACGGCAACGCTGATCGCCGGTCTAGGCGCAGAGAAGCCTTGAACCATCGTGTAGATAGAGAAAGCTTTGTACGCGGCCAGGACCAGCACAATCAGTAGAACCACACCCAACATGATCAGCATGCGGCGACGCAGCATATTCCAGTTCCTTGGAGAAAATCAGGTGAGACAGCGGGGAACATTACCGGGAGTGTAGAGGGTAATCTAACTGCCGTTTTTACAGGTTGTGAGGTATTAGAGGGGTGAAAGCCTGAAAAAATTCGCCGCCTCGGGTCGCGCCTGCGGGGTGTAGGTCATCCCGATGCAGGCGCGGCCCAAGGCGGCGATTTTTCAATGATTCAGGCCATCAGGTGCAGATGGTTGTCCCAGAGCCCTGCGGGTAGCTCCAGCGGTTTTGCAACAAGGTTTGTCTGGCGGCAGTCGTAGTAACGGCAGCGTCCCTGGCCCGAGGTCACGACAAAACCATCAGCCACGGCGCCGACGCCGGCGCAATCGGGCAGTGGCGCGTCCAGACGTACTTCACCGCTGTCCAGGTCCCAGATGAAAAAGCGGTTGCCCCGCGGTGCGGTCAACGCCACCAGGCGCAAGTCGCTGTGTACTGCGACGCTGGCGGTGTAGTGTCCCATGGCCTGCAACTGGTGCTCGGGTACCGGGAACGCGACGAAGGGCTGACCGGGGCGCTTGATCGCCAGCAACTCCGACGACTCGTGGGCCGCACCCATGAACTGCTGGCTGGCGACGATGGTGCCGTCGCTGGCGATGGCCAGATGACGCACGCTGTTCATCTGCTGGGCGAGGGTTTCCTTGCTCAGCAGGGTGCCGTCGCGGTGCATCAGGACCAGGCTCGGTTCCATGGCGTTGAGGTTCATCTCTACCCGGCTTTCGGCCTCGGTGCGAATCCCGCCGTTGGCCACCACCAGGGTTTCGCCATCGGGCATCCACGACACCTGATGCGGACCGAGGCCGTGGGTGGAAATCTCACCACTGTGCACCAGCCGTTCGCCTTCGAACTTATACACGCCGAGCAGGCCGCGGCCCGGATCGGAGGTGTCGTTTTCGGTGGCGTACAGCCAGTCGCCGCTGTGGTGAATGACCGCGTGTCCGTAGAAGTGCCGGTTCGGCTGTGACACCACGGTTTGCAGGAGCGCGCCGTCGCGCAGGTCGATCAGATAGCTCTCGGTGCCCGGACGGCGAGCGACGAACAGTGCAATCGGCTGTGTCGGGTGGTTGATGATGTCGTGGCAACGCTGGCCGACCCGGGTGGCGAACACTTGGGTGCCATCGAGCCGATAACCGACGGCGTAATGCTGGCCGTCGGTGTCGTCCCGTGCAGAAAGCAACAACGGACTCCTGTCCTTTTGCTTGAACAGCTTCCAGCCGCCCAGCGTCACTGCACCCAGCAGCAAACTACCTAATGTCAGAACCTGGCGTCGCAGCATGGAACCGGCCCTCATCAGTCACCGTCGTTGGCGTTGAAGCCCAGCTGGATGCCCAGTGCCTTGGCCAGATCGGCCTCGTGCAGGCGATGGACGACGTTGAGACTGTCATACAGCTCGTTGAGTTGCTGGCGGCCGGCCTCGTCATTGAGCATGTCGGTCAGCGAGCGCTGGTTGCCGGCGAACAGTTTCAGCGAGGCGGCATAGGCTGCATCGATCTTGTCGGCCAACGGCTTCTGCTCGCTCGGCAACAGGCCGCGCAGGCCTTTGTTATCCACACCTTCCCACACGGTCCTGGCGGCCGCGAGGCTGGCTTCGAGGCTGGTCAGGGACGCCTGGCTGCGCCATGCATCGGCCTGGAACGGTTGCGGCACGCCCTTGCTCTGGCGGCCCATCGGCGTGCCGAGTTTTTTCTTCAGGGTGTCGATGGCGGTGACTTGCACGCGCAGCAGATCGGCGATCGCCTCATGGGAGTCCGCGTAGCGCTGGTTCGGGAACTTGCTCATTTGCGCGAGCATGCCGTCGGTGTTGTTCCAGGTTTGCAGAATTTCTTCGGCCAATTGCTTCTGGCGTTCGCCGATGGCGATCAGCAGCGGGCAGTATTTGCTCTTCTGCTCAGCGTTGGCCACGTCGGGCTTGCTGTCGAACAGAATGTATTCGTAAGCCGAGAGCCCCTGTACCACGACGCTGGACTTGGCCAGGGCGGCGGCATCGATTTGCGGCTGGGCGGTGACCAGTTGCTCGACCTGACGGCCGACCAGGTTTTTCTTGTCCGGCCAGAACTGCACTTGCCACGAACGGTTGCCTTCGGCCAAAGGCCCGATCAGCAGCGGTTGCAGCTCGGCCCAGGCTTTTTGCGCATGCAGGAAGTCGGCACGGGCGGTTTCCAGGGTTTCCTTGCCTTCGCAGTAGGCGAGGGCGCTGACCGCCAATTGACGGTCGGCCTCAACCCAGCGGGTGTAGGTCGGCAGGATCACCGACTTGGCAATGGCCGCCGACGTGACCGCTTGCGGGTCCTGGGGCGAGCAGGCGCCCAGGGCGAGGGCGGCAAGGCTGGTGAACAACAGTTTGGGACGGAACATGTCGGGCTCCCGCGAGTGGAATGCGTGTTAAAGGGAATTCAGGAACGCCAGCAACGCAGCGCGTTGCTCGGCATTGAAAGACAAAACCTGTTGTTGCGCCGCAGTCGCCTCGCCGCCATGCCAGAGCACGGCTTCGAGCAGGTTCCGGGCGCGGCCGTCGTGCAGGAACTGGGTGTGGCCGCTGACCGCCTGTGTCAGGCCGATGCCCCATAACGGCGGGGTGCGCCATTCGCGGCCGCTGGCCTGGAATTCGCTACGGTTGTCGGCCAGGCCGTCGCCCATGTCATGCAGCAGCAGATCGCTGTACGGGCGAATCACTTGATTGGCCAGTTCAGGTTCGGCGGCGTTGGCGACGGTGGTGTATTTCGGTGTGTGACAGGACTGGCAACCGGCTTGATAAAACAGGGTCTTGCCGGCCAGCACTTCAGGGGCGTTGACGTCACGGCGGGCCGGTACGGCAAGGTTGCGGCTGTAGAACAGCACCAGGCGCAGGATGTTGTCGCTGACTTCCGGCTCGCCATCGGGGCCGTTGCCACTGGGTGCCTGTTTGCAGGCCGTTTGCGCGTCCGTGCAGTCATCAAGGGGCCTAAGGCTGGTTGTGAGCCCCATATCCCCCGAAAACGCGTGGACATTCTGTTGATTGAGGTTCGGTTGTCCGGCTTTCCAGCCAAATCGTCCCAGAACGGTCTTTTGCAGAGCGTCATCCCAGACCCGGTTCGGTCGCCCGCTGATGCCTTTGTTCGCCTTGGCCTGTGCCTCGGCGTTGGCCAGGATCGCCTCCTCGGGGATCGCTTCGAGCAGACCCAGGCCAATCATTGGCGGCGCCACACGGGCCGAGAAACGGGTGTCGGGGTGCATCGGGCCGTAACCCAGCTGGGTGATGTTCAGGCTCGGTTTGCGTAACTCGACTTCGGTGCCGTCCTTGAAGCGAACCGGCACGGGGGTGTAATCGACCCGCACTTTGCCTTCGGGGGCCACGCCGGGTACGGACATGTCCTGGAACTGGCCGCCGTAGACGGGCTCCGGCACCACGCCGAGCTGTTCGATGACCTTGGCATACGCCGGGGCATCGGGAATCGACAGGCGTACCAGCATCGACACCGCGTTCACATCGTCGGGCGTCGGCGGATGGCCGCGGCCGTCCTTGATGTGGCAGCCCTGGCAGGCATTGGTGTTGAACAGTGGACCGAGACCATCGCGAGCGGTCGTCGTCGACGGGGCGATCACCCAAGGGCTGCGGAAGAAGCTGTTGCCGACACTGAAATCCACACGCCGTGATGGCGGCAGGTTTGCCGAGGGCATGGAAAACGCGTTCTGATCGGTCTTGCGCACCGTCGCACTGCCGCCGGAGCGGGCTTCACCGGGTTCGGCCCGGGTGAATTTCGGGGCGTCATCGCAGGCACTCAGGCCCAGGGCCAGAAACAGTGCGGACAAGCGAAGAGGCAGCGGGGGCATCAGACATCCTGCAAGACGAGCAAAACAAGGGCGCAAAGTCTAACAGGGGATGGGAATTTGAATAAGAGGAATTATCGTTTGCTTGATGTGGGACAGGTAATTTTGCTTGCCCATAACCCTGTGGGAGCGGGCTTGCTCGCGAAGGCGGTGTGTCAGTCACCACAATTGTTGAATGTGACGCCGTCTTCGCGAGCAAGCCCGCTCCCACAAGGGCATGTGTGTAGCAGGAATGAAAAAAGCGACCCGAAGGTCGCCTTTTTCACTCAGCCAGCGTTGATCAGAATTCGTGATCAGCGTTGTCCGGGTTCAGGTCGGCGATACCCAGTTTGCCAGCGGCGGCTTCGATCGAACCGGTCTGCTTGACCAGGGACGCGATGGCGTCACGGACGATCTGGTTGCCTGCGGTGTTGCCGGCAGCGATCAACTGGTCGTAGTGCTCGCCCTTGTTGGCGTGGTCGACCATGACCTGAAGCTTGGCTTCAGTGGCGGCCAGGTCGTCCTTGAGCGCGGTGTCGGCAGCCGGGTCGGCTTTGGCCACCAGGGACGACAGGCTGGCGCCGGTCATTTTGGTGCCATCGACGCGAGTGTATTCACCCAGGTACACGTTACGAATGCCCTTGGCATCGTAGAAGTGCGAGTTGTGGGTGTTGTCGCTGAAGCAATCCTGTTCGTCTTCCGGGGAGTTGGCTTCCAGGGAAACCTTCATGCGCTCGCCCGCCAGTTCGCCCAGGGACAGGCTGCCCATGCCGAACAGCATTTTGCGCAGGCCGGTTTCAGCCGGTTCTGCTTCCAGGGTGGCGCGGTAGTTGTCGGCCACGTTCGGCTTCCAGTTACCGACCATTTCTTCCAGATCGCTGACCAGCAGCTGGGTCACGGACTTCAGGTAGGCACGACGACGATCATTGTGACCGCCGGTAGCGCCTTTGCCTTCCAGGTAGTCCGAAGCCGGACGATTGCCGGCGCCAGGGCCGGTGCCGTTCAGGTCCTGGCCCCAGAGCAGGAATTCGATGGCGTGGTAGCCGGTGGCGACGTTGGCCTCGGAACCGCCCAGTTCGTTCAGGCTGGCGAGTTTTTCCGGGGTGATGTCTTTGACATCAACCTTGTCTTCGCCGATCTGCACTTGAGTGTTGGCGATGATGTTGGCAGTGGCACCCGGGTTGCCCAGGGCGTGTTCATAGGATTTGTCGACGTAGTCGATCAGGCCTTCGTCCAGCGGCCAAGAGTTCAGCTGACCTTCCCAATCGTCAACGATGGTGTTGCCGAAACGGAACACTTCGCTCTGCAGGTAAGGCACGCGAGCGGCAACCCAGGCAGCCTTGGCGGCTTTGAGGGTGTCGGCGTTCGGCTTGGCGAGGAAGGCGTCTACGGCGGTTTGCAGGGTCTTCGCGGTGGATTCGGCATCGCTGTAAACGGCGAAAACGATGTCGGCGTAATGGGCGACAACGGCTTTGGCGGCAGCTTCGTCGACTTTACCGGCAGCGGCAGGCGCAGTGGCTGGAGCAGCCGGGGCAGTTGCAGTGCTGGCAGCTGGCGCGGCAGCTTTTTCTTGGTCTTTACCTTCGCCGCAACCGGCGAGGGAAATAGCGATGGCCAACAGACTGGCGGTAGCCAGAGGCATACGAATCATGGCGAACATCCTGCTTCGATAGGGGTGGAGTCGTGCTATGCACACGCAAAACTGCGACATAATGCAAATCTTTCGCATTATGTGTAAAGGGTTGTACCTGTAAATATTTCTTATTCACAGAGCGCGGCTCGCAACCCTGTAGGAGCGAGCTTGCTCGCGATGAACCTGAGAACCACGCGCTCATCCCGAATGAACGCGTTATCGTTCACGACCATCGCGAGCAGGCTCGCTCCTACAGGGGTTAGAAAATAGCCGCATTGCTGCGTTGGGCCTGCTTGAGGTAAACGCCCAGTTCCCGTGCCGGCAACGGTTTACTGTAGTGATAGCCCTGACCTTCGTGGCAGCCTTCGGAAATGATGTAGGCCTCTTGCTCGGCGGTTTCCACGCCCTCGGCAATCACCTGCATGCCCAGGCTTTTGCCCAGCTGGATGATGGCGCGAACGATGGTCGCATCGTCATCGTCATCGAGCAGGTCCTGGACGAAGCTCTTGTCGATCTTGATCTTGTCCAGAGGCAGGCTCTTGAGATAGCTCAAGGACGAATAGCCGGTTCCGAAATCGTCGATGGCGATCAGCGCGCCGGAGCGGCGCAGGCTGAGCAAGTGCTGGGCCGCGGTGCTGATGTCTTCCATCAGACCGGTTTCGGTGACTTCCAGCTCCAGGCTGCGCGGTGGCAGGCGGTACATCTGCAGCAGGTTGTTGACCACCCGTGGCAGTTCGGCGTGGTGCAGTTGAACCGTAGACAGGTTCACCGCCATGCGCAGGTCGGAGAAGCCCTGGTCATGCCACTCGCGTAGTTGTTTGCAGGCCTGGTCCAGCACCCATTCGCCGATGGCGATGATAGTGCCGTTCTGTTCGGCCAGCGGGATGAACAGGTCCGGCGGCACCATACCGTGCTCGGGGTGTTGCCAGCGAATCAGGGCTTCGACGCCCACCACGCGGTTGTCGCGGTAGCTGATCTGCGGTTGATAGACGAGGTAGAACTGATTGCGGATCAACGCATCGCGCAGGTCTTTTTCCAGCTCGCGGCGGCGACGCATTTCGGTATCGACGCTGGCGATATAGAACTGATAACGGTTGCGCGAACGGGTCTTGGCCAGCGTCATGGTCTGCTCGGCCTTTTGCAGCAACTTCTCGGTGCTGTTGCCGTCCTCGGGGAACAGGGTGATGCCGATAGTGGCGCGCAGGCGGATCTCCTGATGATCGAGGGCAAACGCCGCTTCCAGGTCATCGAGAATGCTTTGCGCCAGCTCGGCGGCTTCGTAGGGCTGCTCGATATCGGCCTGGACCAGGGCGAACTGGTCGCCACCGAGGCGGGCGAGGGCGCCCAGGCGACCGCTATGACCGCGCAGGCGATCAGCCAGGGCCAGCAACAACTGGTCGCCGGTCTGGTAGCTGAACTGCTCGTTGATGCCCTTGAAGTCATCGAGGCCGACACACAACACCGCGACCCGGCGCTGCAATTTGCCGGCGTCGATGAGGATCTTGTCCAGTTGCTGCTGCAATTGCTGGCGGTTCGGCAGCCCCGTCAGGAAATCGTACTGGGACATGCGCACCAGGCTGTTTTCCGCTTCGTGGCGCAGATGGGTATTGCGTTCGATGGATTCGAGCAACTGGTTGGCGGTGTTGATCCAGATGCCCAGTTCGTTGTTCTCGTGGCCCTTGAGCAGCGGAATCTTGTGTTCGCTGGGACGATCCGGATTGATTTCCGTGAGGTGCTCGATGATCCGCGACAGCGGCTTGGTCAGCAGCCAGTGGTAGACCAGGTACAACACCAGTCCCATGGCGAGTGCGCGCAGGACGCCGGAAATGAAGATGATCACCGAGCTGACAATGAACCCTTGGCCGTAGGTGGCGGTATCGAGGGTGATGCTCAGGTCGCCGTAATACTCACTGTAGGGCCCGCGACCGACCAGTTGGGTGGTGAAGGTGCGTTCCTTGCCAAGAATCAGGTCGGTCAGCCAGCGGCTGTGGGAGTGCTGCAATTCGCGGGTTTTTTGCGCGAGCATGGCTTCGTTGGGATGGCCGATGGAGGCCTTGCGCACGGCGGCGTCCTGAAACAGGCCTTCGATCACCTGCATGCCCATTTCCCGGTCCAGGCTGTAGACGGCCTGGGTCGAGGGGTCGCGAAACATGTCGAGGATGCGTTCGGCATCGCTGGCGACGGCCTGGCGTGTTTTATAGGCATCGAACACGATCTGCGCGCAGCTCAAGACCACGCCGACGATCAATGCCGACAGGAGTACGACCCGGAGCAACTTCACCGACAAGCTGTTCTTGAGTTCCAGCTTCAAAGGGTTATTCCTTGTTCCGTGCGGGTAGCATCAAGTTGCCATGAGTATTGGCAATCCCGTGATGGCAGTCAAAGGGACAATCATCCTTGGGGGATTTTGCCTGCTGCTTGGCCGATTTGCAGTTGACCTGGCGAGTTAGCCTATTAGTACTGTGTCGGTTGTCGAGTCCTTCAACTTGAGGGGCGGGATGGAGATATTTTCCTTTTGTTTGATGTTAGTCGGCGTGGGCGGGGGAGCAAGGGGCTGGAGGCTGGTTTCATCTTGGGAGATTGGCTTCGTCCGGGTTTGGGTGGGGTACATATCCGTTTTTTTGGTAACGGCGGCTGGCGGTTTCGCCCTTACGGCGAGTCCCTTTTGTCAAACGACACAAAAGGAACCAAAAAGTCTCGCCCCGAACGTACGGCCCCTCGCCAGGGCTCGGGGTTCCTTCGCTCCGGCATTCATCCGGGGGCATCGCCCTCCGGTTGGCTTCGCTGGCACCTACATGCGATGTGTTCGACTGCGTCGAACGGCGCTGCGCGCCAATCCCCGGATGAACACCTCCACTCAGCCTGCCGAGGGGGCGGGTGGATCAAGATCAAGAGCTGCAGGCGAGCTAACGCTCGGCCTGTTGAGTGGTGAGAAGCGTGGGTGTATGCCGATCTGCCTTTGCTCGGCTCTTCTGTGGGAGCGGGCTTGCTCGCGAAGGCGGCCTGACAGCCGAAAGGTATTTCGCGGATGTACCCAGTCCCTGTGGGAGCGGGCTTGCCCGCGATGGCAGCCTGTCAGCCGACCATTTTCTCTCGGATGCCCCCCGGCCTAACTGTGGGAGCGGGCTTGCTCGCGAAGACGGCGGGACAGTCGACATTGCATTTTCAGCCACGCCCCAACATATCGTTTCCACACGCCCGCGTGGGAGTGCTGCCAGGGACGGTCCGCGTTACGTTTTGGGCGTTAGCGCGGTGTAGGAAAGCGCCAGAAGTTTCCCACGCAGTTTTCAGGTTGTCCGTCGGAAGCGGGCTGAATAACCTTTGGCTGTCGCTGAAACTCAGCGATCGGGTGTGAGAACCCGGCTACTTATGGTCATCCAGAGCCTGTGCACGCATAATCGCCGCCAGCTAATCCGCTGTCTGTAAATGCGTCATGGCGGCTGTGTGCGGGCAGACTTAGGTCTGGCCCGGGTGTCCATACCGGTTTCTCACCTCGCACATAGCTGCCACCTCTTCACCGCGTGAGAAACGGCAAGTGGTGGCCCCAGCGCTAGAGGAATGGTTTTATGGACAAATTAATCCCCGATCCCCCCTGCAACACCACCAAACCCTACAGCCCTCGCACCATGTTCATGATCGTCCCCGACATGGACACTGAAAGCCTGCTTGCCCACGCTTGTGAATCACTGGCTTCAGCCAATGTCATGGCGAGTGATTTCGCCACCTGCCTGGCTGGCCCCCAGCGCAACACGGCGCTGGCCATTTCGCAGATTGTCATGTTGGCGGAGCTGGCGGTGAATCGCGCGCTGGATAACCTCGATCCGCAGTAGTTGGCAGGCTAACCGCGTTATCGTTCTTCGCGAGCAAGCCCGCTCCCACTGGCTCGGTGGTGACCTGTGGGAGCGGCGGTGCGGCGATCCGACTTGCTCGCGAAGACGGCGGGACAATCACCACCGTCCCTTTGCTCATATTCTTTCCATAAAAAAACCCGGCACAAAGCCGGGTTTTTGTCTGGCATCGAGCTTAAGCGGTGAAGGTTTTGCCTTCGAACTGCTCAGCCACGAATTTCCAGTTGACCAGGTTCCAGAACGCTTCGACGTACTTCGGACGCAGGTTGCGGTAGTCGATGTAGTAAGCGTGTTCCCAGACGTCGCAGGTCAGCAGCGGGGTGTCGCCGTTGGTCAGCGGGTTGCCGGCGCCGATGGTGCTGGCCAGGGCCAGGGAACCGTCAGCCTTCTTCACCAGCCAGCCCCAACCGGAACCGAAGGTGCCGATGGAAGTCTTGCTGAACTCTTCCTTGAACTTGTCGAACGAACCGAAGGCCGCGTTGATGGCTTCAGCCAGTGCGCCGGTTGGTTGACCGCCAGCGTTTGGCGCCAGGCAGTTCCAGTAGAAAGTGTGGTTCCAGACCTGAGCGGCGTTGTTGAAGATACCGCCCGAGGAAGTCTTGACGATTTCTTCCAGGGTCTTGCCTTCGAACTCGGTGCCTGGCACCAGGTTGTTCAGGTTCACGACGTAGGTGTTGTGGTGCTTGTCGTGGTGAAACTCCAGGGTTTCCTTGGAGATGTGCGGCTGCAGGGCATCGTGTGCGTAAGGCAGCGGCGGCAATTCGAAAGCCATGATGATTCTCCTAGTCAGGTCAGTTGCGGTGAGCGCAAGGCCGATCACGGGCGGCCAGACAAGCGCCGGGGAGTTTGTACTCTTTGCGGCGCAGGGAGTCGGATCATAGCACCGGGGGGGCGGCATAACCACGCAACAACTGTGTGGAATAGAGGTTGTGCGAATCAGATGGCCGCGATCAACTGGAACGCTACGGCAAACATCATCACCGCCACCATCAGATCGAGAATTCGCCAGGTGCCGGGCCGGGCGAGCCACGGCGCCAGCCATGCCGCACCGAGGGCCAGGGTGAAGAACCACAGCAGCGAGGCACTGGCCGCGCCTACGACATAAGCGCCGGGCTCGGTTTGTTGGGCGCCCAGGGAGCCGATCAGCAAAACGGTGTCCAGATAGACGTGCGGGTTGAGCAAGGTCACCGCCAGCGCGCTGAGCATCACCGCCCGCAGCGAGCGTACGGTCTGGCCTTCGCCCTGCTCAAGGCTCTGCTTCGAGAAGGCCCGGCGCAGCGCCTGGCTGCCGTACCACAACAGGAACGCTGCGCCGCCCCAGCGTGCGATGGCCAACAGCGTCGGGTTCTGCGCCAGCACCGTCGCCAGGCCGAATACCCCGGCGGCTACCAACAGGGCATCGCAGGTCACGCAGAGTGCCGCCACCGGCAGGTGATGTTCACGCCGCAGGCTTTGCGCCAGGACAAACGCATTCTGGGTGCCGATCGCCATGATCAGGCCGAAGGCCACGAGCAGCCCGTTCACATAACTTTGCCACATGATTTCTTACTCCGCGTTGGCTGCCAGGTCCCGCAGCACTTGCAGGGCGCGGTCGGCGTCGGCCTGGCCGACGAACAAATGGTCGTGGTAGTAGCCGGCAATCACGTTGCAGCTGATTCCGGCCTTGCCCAATGCCGTGGCGAACGCGGCGGTCAGGCCGACGGCTTCGAGGGCCGAATGTACGTTCAAGGTGATCCAGGCGGCGATGTAGTCGAAGCTGAATCCGGCTGTTTCGGCGTGGGAACGTTCGAGAATCACGGTCAGGCCTTCCTGTTCGCGGAAGCTGCCGACAATCTCCAGATCCGTAGGCAATTTACCGTCGCGCAGGGTGCAGAACACGTATTCGCCTGCGTTGAGTTGCGGGCTCATGCTGCGCAGCAGCGTTGCCAATGAAGTTTCGCCAGCCATGTGGGTGATCCTTGTTCAAGAGTTCTTGCTGGTCATTGTCCTTGTGAAGGTTGTATAAGAAAAACCAATCTTGCTGATCGCTCATTAGGAAAACTGATGTTCGACTATAAATTGCTTTCTGCCTTGGCCGCCGTGGTCGAACAGGCCGGTTTTGAACGGGCGGCTCAGGTGCTGGGCTTGTCGCAATCGGCGATTTCCCAGCGCATCAAGCTGCTGGAAGCGCGGGTTGGTCAGCCGGTGCTGGTGCGGGCCACGCCGCCAACGCCGACGGAAATCGGTCGACGGCTGCTCAACCACGTGCAGCAGGTGCGATTGCTTGAACGGGATTTGCAAAGCCTGGTGCCGGCGCTGGATGAAGAGGGCCTGCCGGAACGCCTGCGGATCGCCCTGAACGCCGACAGCCTGGCCACTTGGTGGGCGCAGGCCGTGGGGGCGTTTTGCGCCGAACAGCATCTGCTGATGGATCTGGTGGTCGAAGACCAGACCGTCGGCCTCAAGCGCATGCGCGCCGGTGAAGTGGCGGCTTGTGTCTGCGCCAGCGAGCGGCCGGTGGCGGGTGCGCGCAGCGTGTTGCTGGGGGCCATGCGCTACCGTGCGCTGGCCAGCCCCGCCTTTATTGCCCGGCATTTTCCGCAGGGCGTACGCGCCGATCAGTTGGCCCGAACCCCGGCGCTGGTATTTGGCCCGGACGATTTCCTGCAGCATCGCTACCTTGCGTCCCTCGGCGTCGAGGGTGGATTCGAACACCATTTGTGCCCGTCCTCCGAAGGTTTTATCCGCTTGGCGGAAGCCGGTCTGGGCTGGGGGCTGGTTCCGGAACTGCAGGTGCGCGAGCAACTGCAAAGGGGTGTATTGCAGGAGCTGCTGCCAGATAAGCCGATCGATGTGCCGCTGTACTGGCATCATTGGCGTAATGGCGGCCAGCTGCTGGGGCTGCTCACCGATCAATTGGTCAGCGCATCGAAGCAATGGCTGGTGCCCTTGGACTGACGCGCAGCGTCAAGACCTCACGTAATACGCAAAACGAAATATTCGGAGCAATTCATGAAGATTCTGGTTACCGGCGCAAGCGGCTTCATTGGCGGGCGCTTTGCGCGTTTTGCCCTGGAGCAGGGCCTGGACGTGCGGGTCAACGGTCGCCGGGCCGAGAGCGTGGAGCATCTGGTACGCCGGGGAGCCGAGTTCATCCAGGGTGACTTGAGCGACCCGGAACTGGCGCGCGAGCTGTGCTCGGACGTCGAGGCCGTGGTGCATTGCGCCGGTGCTGTTGGTTTATGGGGACGTTATCAGGACTTCCATCAGGGCAACGTCCAGGTCACCGAGAACGTGGTCGAAGCCTGCTTGAAGCAACGGGTTCGGCGGCTGGTGCATTTGTCGTCGCCGTCGATCTACTTCGATGGTCGCGATCATCTGGGCCTGACCGAAGAACAGGTGCCCAAGCGCTTCAAACACCCTTACGCCGCCACCAAGTACCTGGCCGAGCAAAAAGTCTTCGGTGCCCAGGAGTTCGGTCTCGAAACCCTGGCCCTGCGCCCGCGTTTCGTCACCGGGGCCGGCGACATGAGCATCTTCCCGCGCCTGTTGAACATGCAGCGCAAGGGGCGCCTGGCGATCATCGGCAACGGTCTGAACAAAGTTGATTTCACCAGCGTGCAAAACCTCAACGAGGCGTTGCTCAGCAGTTTGCTGGCCAGCGGTTCTGCGCTGGGCAAGGCTTACAACATCAGCAACGGCACGCCGATTCCCCTGTGGGACGTGGTCAATTACGTCATGCGCAACATGGAAGTCCCACAGGTCACCCGCTACCGTTCCTACGGCCTGGCCTACAGCGTGGCGGCGCTCAACGAGGGCGTGTGCAAGTTGTGGCCGGGGCGTCCCGAACCGACGCTGTCGCGTCTGGGCATGCAGGTCATGAACAAAAATTTCACCCTGGACATCAGCCGCGCGCGGCATTATCTGGATTACGATCCCAAGGTCAGCCTCTGGACGGCGCTCGATGAATTCTGTGGCTGGTGGAAGGCCCAGGCTGTTCGCTGACGCTCGAACAACGACCCCCGACTGAACCGGATTCGGGCTTGGGGGTCAATGGTTGCGGCTGTGGGGTTTATACTGCGCGGCATAAAGCCATTATGTGATTCACTAAGGTTGATTCAATGTCCATGCGAAACGATGCCAACGACGACTTCGATGATGTACCGAGCCTGCGTGCAGACGTTCTCGATGACGACTTTGCGCCCACCGCCCGCACGGTCGTGCATTCGCGCACGACGCCGGTGGTGAAGGTCAAGGCGGCGAGTACCGGTGCCTTGTGGGCGTTGGTCGGGGCGTTGTTCTTTGCGTTCGCGGGCCTGGCTTGGTGGAGCTTTCAGCAGATCTCCCTGATGGAACAGCAACTGGTGGCGACCCAGGAAAGCTTCGCGCGAATCAGTGAGGAAGCGGCAGGGCGCCTGCAGGATATTTCCGGAAAGGTTGTTGCCAGCCAGACCAGTGTCAACACCGACAGCGAGGCCTTGAAGCTGCAAATCCGCCAGCTGGAAAGCAAGCTCCAGGACCAGAACGCCCAGCAGCAAGGTGTTGCCGGCCAGGCCTCGGACCTGGACAAGCGACTGGCACAAATGACCGCGCAAACCACCGAACTGGATAAGCGCCTGGCGCAATTGAATGCCCAGAACACCGAACATCAGACGGCCAATACGCAGTTGCAGGCCCAGGTCAAAGCCTTGAGTGCTGAATTGGCCACCCTGAAAAGTGCCCCGTCGGACGCTGAAAAACTCGATGCACAACTGAAGAGCCTGGGCGCCGATATCACCGCGCTGAAGAAACAAGGCAACCCAAGCGCTGCTATCGAGCGTCTCGAGCAAGACATGATCGTGCTCAAGAGCGAGCAGGACAACCGTCCAGCGGTCACGCCGGGCTCGACCAATACCGCCGAGTTCGATGCGTTCCGCAGCCAGGTCACCCGCAACATCAATACCCTTCAGGCGCAGATCCAGAACCTTCAGCAGCAACTGCGCGCCCGGCAGTAATCCGAACACTTGTGGCGAGGGGGCTTGTTGTGGCGAGGGGGCTTGCCCCCGTTGGGTGGCGAAGCCGCCCCAAATCCATTCGCCGCGGTTCACCAGATCAACCGCGGTGCCTGATTTACGACTGCTACGCAGCCGAACGGGGGTAAGACCCCTCGCCACAAAAGCCTATGACCCTGTTCTGGCGAATATTCGTACATATCCCATTGCCGTCTACGCTCTTGAAACACCATCAGGAACGAGGAATGCGCAATGGGGTTTCTGCATAGGTTCGCCTTGCTGTGCGGCATGTTTTTGTTGTGCCTGGGCCAGGCGCAAGCCGCCGGGACGGAAAAGGACGACAGCAAGGCGGCCATTGCCCTGCTGGAAAAAGCCCTGGCCTACTACCACCAGAATGGCGACAAGGCGCTGGCGGCGTTCAGTCGACAGGGTGAATTTGTCGACAAGGACCGTTATGTCTTTGTGCTCGACACCAAGGGCGTGATGCTCGCCAGTGGCGGGCCGTCGTCGGCGCTGATTGGCCGGGACGTGTCGCAAGTGCTTGGACCGGATCTGCAGAAAGCTTTCAAGGACGCCCTGAAGGTGCCGGAGGGCAATGGCATTCAGCAGGCGGAATATCGCTGGCAGAACTGGAATGACGGCAAGGTCGAGCGCAAGCATGTCTACTACCAGCGCGTTGGACAGCGGATTCTGGCGGTCGGTTATTACCTGCCACGGGCCTCCGCCGAACAGGCCATGGCCTTGCTGAACAAAGCGGCAACCGATCTGGCCAAGGACGAAAAGGGCACCCTGACGGCGATCAATTCCCTCAAGGGCGGCTACCTGCAGGATGATCTGTATGTGTTTGTCGTCGACCTGGATACCCAGCGTTACGTGGCCCACGGCACCAACCTGCGGCTGATCAATACCGACTTCAGCAAGATCGTGGACCCGGAAGGCAAACCGGTGGGCGAGCCGATTCTGGCGTTGATGGCCCAGCAGGATTACGGCGAATACGAATACCGCTGGAAAAACCCGGTGACGGGCAAGGTCGAGAACAAGCATGCCTACCTGAAGAAGGTCGGGCATTTTTTGGTGGCGGTCGGGTATTACAGCCCTTGAATCGTAGTGGCTGTTAGACCGCCTTCGCGAGCAAGCCCGCTCCCACAGTTGACCGCGTGCTCATGAAGAACTCGGTCAACTGTGGGAGCGGGCTTGCTCGCGAATACAGGCGACCCGGTCTATCTATCGAACCTTGTCCTCGCGCCCGCGCAACAACATGTTCGGCATGGCAATCGCCGCCGCCAGCCCAAGCAATGAAACGGCCGCGCTGACCGTCAGCAAATGCCGGAATGTCAGTGACAATTCGGCGCGCAGGGTGTTCTGCGCGTCACCCGGCGCGGCATTCAAACCATCCAGCAATACATTCCCCGAGCTGCCTTCGGCAATCAGAGACGAACCGGCCAGGTGCGCGAAACTCGAATCCTGCAACAACGCCAACAGCAGCGCCGACATCAACGCCACACCCACGGCACCACCCAGCGAACGGAACAGGTTGGTGGTGCTGGTGGCTACACCGATGTCCTGCTGGTCCACCGAGTTCTGCGTGCCGACCAATGACGTCGGGAACTGCATGCCCGAGGATATCCCGCAGAGCAGCATGAATAGACTGCTCACGACGAACGCCTGCGGCGGGCTGAACGCCATGCCGATAATCGAGACAGGCATCAGCGCCGCACCGGTAAGGATCATCGGTTTGTAGCGCCCGGTGACCGAGGTGCGGCGGCCTGCGAAATACGCGCCAATCGGCAAACCCATGGCCAGTGGCAGCAGGTGCAGGGCGGCGCTGTCGGCACCGGCGCCGGTGACGCTCTGAAAGCGCAGCGGCATCAACACAATCAGCGAGATGGCTTGGAAACTGGTGAAGAAAATCGTGCACCAGCACAGGATCGCATTGCGGTTGGCGAACAGATGCATGGGCAACAACGGTTCTCGCGCCCGTCGCTCGTGGACGACGAACAGCCCCAGCACCAGCACCGCACAAGCGAGCAGCGCCAGCACCTCGGCACTGCGCCACGAATGGCCCTGGCCGACCTGGGTGATGCCCAGCAACAATGCTGTCAGCCCGATGATCATCAGCACGGTGCCCAGGTAGTCGATGATCGGTTTGCGTTGCGGAATCGGCAGGCCCACCAGCGTGTGATAGGCGACCAGCCAGGCGCCCAGGCCCAGTGGCAGGTTGATCAGGAACACCCAGCGCCAAGACAGGTATTCGGTCATGTAACCGCCGAGTACCGGGCCGGCCACGCTGGCCACGGCATACATGCTGCTGAAATAGCCCTGATACCGGCCGCGCTCCCGTGGCGGCACGATGTCACCGATGATCGCCTGGCTCACCGAAATCATCCCGCCGGCCCCGATGCCCTGGAAGATTCGCGCCAGTACCAGTTGTTCCATGCTCTGTGCCATGCCGCAGAACAGCGACGCCAGGGTGAACAGGCCCATGCCGAACAGCATCAGCTTGCGCCGCCCGTACAAGTCGCCCAGTTTGCCGTAGATCGGCACCGCCACGGTCATGGCCACCATGTAGCCGGAAATCACCCAGGCCAGCAGGCTGACGTCCTTGAATTGCGCAGAAATGGCCGGCATCGAAACGGCGACGATGGTCTGGTCCAACGCACCGAGAAAGATCGCCAGCATCAGGGCGATCAGCACGCTGCGAATGGCCGGTTTGGGCGTTTCAGGCTGGTGGAGATTGGTCACGGGAAAACCTGCGGGCAGTGATTGACCCGCAAGAGGCAAGGCGAGCGGGGATGCTCGCCAGTGTAAGTCGATAGGAAGCTATTCGATAGCCTCATAAGGAAGCCCGACGTAGTTTTCTGCAATGGTTTTGCGACCCGCCTGCGAATCGACAAAATAGTCCAGTTCCGACTCGGCAATGCGCTGGCTAAAGGCATCGTGATCATCAAAGCGGTGCAGCATCGAGGTCATCCACCAGGAAAAACGCTCGGCTTTCCATACCCGGCGCAGGCAGATTTCCGAGTATTTCTCCAGCAGATCAAGGCGATCGTCGCGGTAAACCTTGACCAGGATGTTGAACAGCGTGCTGACGTCACTGGCCGCCAGGTTCAGGCCCTTGGCCCCGGTGGGCGGGACAATGTGCGCGGCATCACCGACGAGGAACATCCGCCCGTACTGCATGGGTTCGACGACGAAGCTGCGCAGCGGCGCGATGCTTTTCTCGATGGACGGGCCGGTCACCAGTTTTTGCGCAAGATCGACCGGCAGGCGGTTTTTGAGCTCGTCCCAGAAGCGTTGATCGGACCAATCCTCGACATTTTCCTCTGCGGGCACTTGCAGGTAATAACGGGTGCGCGTCGGCGAGCGCATGCTGCACAAGGCGAAACCGCGCTCATGGCGGGCGTAGACCAGTTCTTCATGGACCGGCGGCGTGTCGGCCAGGATCCCGAGCCAGCCGAAGGGATAGTTCCGTTCGAAGACTTTCAGGCTGTCGGCGGGAATCGATTGTCGCGCCACACCGTGGAAGCCGTCGCAACCGGCGATGTAGTCGCAATCGAGTCGATACGGCTCGCCGTCCTTCTCAAAAGTGACAAACGCTTCATCGGTTTTCATGCCGTGGGGAACGACGTTGCTGGCCTGGTAAATCGTCTGCGCGCCCACCTCCCGACGAGCGGCCATCAGGTCACGGGTGACCTCGGTCTGGCCGTAGATCATCACCGTCTTGCCGCCGGTCAACGCTTGCAGATCGATGTGCACCCGACGCCCGTCGAGGGCCAGTTCGAAGCCACCATGGACCAGTCCCTCGGCGTCCATGCGCTGACTCACGCCGGCCTGACGCAACAGCTCTACCATGCCTTGTTCAAGCACGCCGGCGCGGATTCGACCGAGTACATAATCGGGGGTTTGACGTTCGAGAACGATGTTGTCGATGCCGGCGTTGTGCAGCAATTGGCCGAGCAGCAAGCCTGAGGGGCCAGCACCGATAATGGCAACTTGGGTTTTCAGTGTTTTCATTGTTCTTATGACTCGCAAGCTCCACACGACCTGGGCCGGTGAATGATTTTTATGGATCGAGTGCTTGCATTTTTCCCTTGCGAGTCTGTCAATTGAAGGTGAAAACTGAGCCGATAGCTGTACATTCTGCCAATCGGTGCGATTATCGCCCGAGATCAACCCTGAGGCCTGGATTGAAGTGATGAACAAGCCTGACCTGCCTTCGATTCCGGTGTTCAAGCTCTACGGTGAAAGCCTGGATTGGCCGACCCCGGACTTGCTGCACTGTGAAACCATTTCCAAACGCAGTCGCGAACATCATTGGGAAATCAAACCTCACCGCCACGCTGACTTGTGCCAGTTGCTCTTCGTATTCAAAGGTCAGGCCGAGCTTGAAATCGAAGGCAAGCGAACGCAACTGGTGGAGCCGGCAATCCAGATCCTGCCACCGCTGTCGGTGCACGGCTTTCGTTTTTCCGAGGACGTGGAAGGGTTTGTCGTAACCCTGGCCGCGCCGCTGATCGCCCACCTGCAGATGCAGTTGGGGCAATCGGTCAATGCCCTGGCCCAGTCCGAAAGCTACCCGGCAGGCAAGGACGCCGAGTACCTCAACAGCCTGTTCAGCGCCTTGCAGAACGAATACACCAGCCATCAACCGGCGCGGGAAATGCTCATGCATTCGCTGGTCAGCGTGATTGTGGTGTGGATCAGCCGCCAGGTGATCCAGCGTCGCACCGCCATGGCGCGACCGCAGCGGGCCCGGGAATATCTCAACGGCTTTATTCAACTGGTGGAAGAGACGTATCGCCAGCACGTCAAGGTCGAGGATCTGGCACACCGGCTGGGAATTTCCGTGTCCCACCTCAACGGCACCTGCCGTGAGCTGGCGGGGCAACCGGCGTTGCAGATCGTGCACGAACGGCAATTGCTGGAGGCCAAGCGTTTGCTGACCTACACCAGCATGACCATTTATGAAATGTCCGACGTGTTGGGTTTTTCCGATCCGACCAACTTCACGCGCCTGTTCCGGCGTCGTGTGGGGATTTCGCCCAAAGCGTTTCGCGACCGCTTGAAGGCCGATCAGGACAACGAAGCCTGACCCCCTTCGTTACCGGAGGGCGTTGAGGGTGGCGTTGTGGGGGATGCAGCGCTCGAAGTTGCAGCTCGCGGCTTCACGGGGCAGGTTGCGCAGTTGCTCGACGCGCCAGGCCGCAGCGCCATAAAGCCCGAGCGTGACCGCACAGGTGATGAAAATCGCGAGGTATCTTCTTGTTCTGATGTTCATGGCGTTGACCTCTGAACGAATACCTTTCGGTATTACTTTGAGCATAGGTCAGCGCCGGTGAGTTACCAGCAATAACGCGGTATTCAGAACACTGATCACCCCTGTGGGAGCGAGCTTGCTCGCTCCCACAGGGCTTCCATTTACAACCCGATATCCCATTCCGGTTCTTGCGGAAACCTCACCACCAGAAAATCCAGCAAGCTGCGCAACGCCGCCGGCATGTGCTTGCGCGAGGCATACACCGCATACACGTTCATTTGCCGGGGTTCGGCCGTCGGCAGCAGGCGAATCAACTCGCCGCTGTGGATGTGCACGCCGGCCTGGTAGGTGGGCAGCATCGCCACCCCGGCGTCGGCTATCGTTGCGCGCAGCAGTGTGCTGGCCTCGTTGGCGCTGATGTTGCCTTGCACCGGTACTGAAACCTGCTCGCCGTCCTGTTCGAAATGCCACAGGCTTTTGCCGAAGTAGGAGTGGGTCAGGCAATTGTGCAGGCTCAAGTCCTCGACCCGTTGCGGCGCCGGGTGCTCGCGCAAGTAAGCGGGGGACGCGCAGATCACCGAGCGGCAAACCGTCAGGCGGCGGGCGATCAGGTTCGGGTCCAGGTCGTTGCTGGTACGGATCGCCAGGTCGATGCGCTCATCCACCAGGTTCACGGTGCGGTCGAGCATCTGCATGTCGATGCTGACGCCGGGGTAGCGTCGGACATAGGCGGCCATGGCGTCGGCCAATTGCGCCTGGCCGAAGGAGGTGCTTACGCTGATTCGCAGCAGGCCGCGAGGTGCGTCATCCGGTTCGCTGACGGCAGCTTGCATGTCGGTGGATAAATCGAGCATCTGCCGACAGCGGGGCAGGATCTCGGTGCCGGCGGCGGTGAGGCTCAACTTGCGTGTGGTGCGATGCATCAGGCGCGCGCCGACCCAGTCTTCCAGTTCCGCCAGATACCGCGACACCACCGGCCGTGACAACTCCAGATGATCGGCGGCGGCCGACTGGCTGCCGAGGTCGACCACCGTGACGAACACACGCATTGCTTGAAGACGATCCATGATTTGCCCGCTTTCAGAAACAAACTATGTTCAAGCATCGCATTTTTTGTACCGAGTCAGGCAACTAAGCTCTGTTCCTCTGTGTAGGAGCGAGCTTGCTCGCGATGGTCGTTAACGATAACGCGGGATACCGGTTATACGCGGCGCCTTCAAGTCCATCGCGAGCAGGCTCGCTCCTACAAAAGGCATCGCCAAACATGGCATCGGGATCACGGAGCAACAGATGATCGGTTTCACCTCACTTAAGCGAGTCTTGCTGGCCACCACCTTCGGTTTTGCCGCCCACGCCAGCGCCTCGACCCTGACGCTGGATGTCTACAACCCCGGCGAAAAAGCCATCTTCCCGGTGACCTCGGTGCTGGTCAGTGGCGAGAAAGAAGCGATCCTGGTGGATGCGCAATTCGGCAAATCCCAGGCCGAACAGGTAGTGGAAAAAATCCGCGCCAGCGGCAAGCAGTTGACCACCATCTACATCAGCCACGGTGACCCGGACTACTACTTCGGCCTCGATACCCTGACGGCCGCATTCCCCAAGGCCAAGGTCCTCGCCTCGCAGCCGACCGTCGACCACATCAAGCACACCGTCGACGGCAAACTGGCATTCTGGGGCCCGAAAATGGGGGCCGACGTGCCTGTAAAAACCATCGTGCCGGACGTGCTCAAGGGTGACAGCCTGATCCTCGAAGGGCAGAAGTTGCAGGTGGTGGGTCTTGAGGGCCCGCAGCCGGATCGCAGCTTTGTGTGGATTCCATCGATCAAGGCCGTGGTTGGTGGTGTCGTGGTGGCGCAAAACATCCACGTCTGGATGGCTGACACGCAAACTCCGCAGTCCCATGCCGATTGGCTGACTACGCTGCATGCCATTGAAACCCTGAAACCGCAGACCGTGGTGCCGGGTCATTACCTTGGCGAGAGCGATCGTTCACTGACGGCCGTGCAGTTCACCGCCGCCTACATCAAGGCCTTCGACGAAGAAACCGCCAAGGCCAGGGATGCTGCCGCGCTGATCGCCGCGATGAAAAAACGCTTCCCGACCCTGGGCGATGAAAGCTCCCTGGAGCTGAGTGCCAAGGTCGCCAAGGGCGAGATGAAGTGGTAACCGGAAGTACATGAAGCTGAAGCAAGTTTTGAGATGAAATTGATTACCTGTGGCGAGGGGGGCTTGCCCCCGTTGGAGTGCGAAGCGCTCCCCTGCAATCCAACAGTCACACCCTAAGTACAGGTTTACGACTGCTACGCAGCCGAACGGGGGCAAGCCCCCTCGACACAAAGGTCAGCGCAATTTGATACCGATACTTTCAAGCCAACTGGAGAACGTCATGAGCAAAATCGCAATCATCGGTGCCACCGGTCGTGCCGGTAGCCAACTGCTGGAAGAGGCCCTGCGGCGCGGTCACAGCGTTACCGCCATTGCCCGCGACACATCGAAAATAGACGCGCGTGAAGGTGTGGTCAGCAAGGCCGTCGATGCCCTTGATGCCCCTGCGTTGCAAGCTGCAATTGCGGGCCATGACGTAGTCATCAGCGCCGCACATTTCGCGACCCTGCCTGCCAGCGCAGTCGTTGGCCCGGTGAAAAAAGCCGGGGTTAAACGTTTGCTGGTAGTGGGCGGGGCGGGTTCGCTGCTATTGCCCGATGGCGTTCGAGTGATCGATAGCGAAGGTTTCCCTGAGGCTTACAAGGCAGAGGCCAGCGCCGGTGCCGAATTCCTCGCAAACCTGCGTGAAGAGCGGGATCTGGACTGGACCTTCCTGTCGCCATCGGCCGAATTTGTCGAGGGCGAGCGCACCGGGAAATTCCGCATCGGCCAGGATGATTTGCTGGTGAGCAGCGAAGGGCGCAGCTGGATCACGTTCGCCGATTATGCGATCGCGATGCTCGATGAAGTGGAAGCCCCGAAGCATTCGCGGCAGCGGTTTACCGTCGGTTATTGAGTTCACTGATCTCCTGTAGGAGCGAGCTCGCTCGCGATGATCGCCAACGATAACGCTGGGGGACCTGATACCCCGCGGCGTTCTCAGGTTCATCGCGAGCAAGCTCGCTCCCACAGGGTGGTGCACCAGGATTTTGCGGTTTTACCGCGATTGCGCCTGCTCCACCAACCACCCCATCAATTCACGCAACTTCGGCGAAGGCCCGGGCTTTTCCGGGAACACCAGGTAATACGCCAGTCCCGTTGTCACTTTCAAATCGAATGGCATGACCAGCCGCCCGGCGTTCAGGTCATCGCCGATCAGCGACCAGTCGCCAATGGCCACCCCCGTTCCCTGGGACGCCATCGACATCGCCAGGTCCAGTGTTTCGAAGTGCTGGCCCTTGCCGACATTGGTCAAATGCACATCCGCGGCTTTCAACCAGGCTTTCCAGTCCCGTTCGTCGCGGGTCGGGTGCAGCAACAGGTGTTGTTGCAGATCGGCCGGAGTCTGCAGGGGCATGGGGCCTTCGAGCATTGGTCTGGAACACACCGGCGTGAGTTGTTCGTCGAAGAGTTTTTGCGACATCAATGAATCATCCGGCGGTGCGCCGTACATCACCGCCGCATCGAATTGCTCGCGATGAAAATCCACCCCGTGCTTGACCGTGGTGGTCAGTTCCACCGGCACGTCCGGGCGTTCCTTTTGCCATTGCAGCAGACGCGGCAGCAACCAGCGCATGACGCAGGTCGGTGCCTTGAGTTGCAGGGTTTCACGCTTCTCGCCGATCTGTTCAACGGCCTCGTCGATCAGGCCGAAAATCTGCTGGACCCGTGGCAGCCATTCCCGACCCTCGGCTGTCAGGTCCAGGCCTCGGGCCAGGCGGATGAACAGTTCATAACCCAGATGATCTTCCAGCCCGGCGATCTGCCGACTCACCGCGCCCTGGGTGATGTGCAGCTGTTCGGCGGCCCGGGTGAAATTGCAGCACTGCGCGGTAATCAGAAAAGTGTGCAGCGCCGGCAGGGGAGGCAGTCGTTTCATTGGGATCCAAGGTATGACGTGAGGACATGGCTAGTATGACTTTTTATCCATTGTTGCGGCTACCTGTCGCCCGTTCCAATGAGGCCATTCCCGGGCCTGCGAATCCATCATAAACACAGCGCACGCCCGGCGTCTCAAACGAACAAAAAGGGCAAAGACATGGCGACGTGCGGCGAAGTATTGGTCAAGTTACTCGAAAACTACGGGGTCGAGCAGGTGTTCGGCATTCCGGGGGTGCACACCGTGGAGCTGTATCGCGGGCTGGCCCGTTCGAGCATCAACCACGTCACGCCGCGCCATGAACAGGGCGCCGGCTTCATGGCCGACGGCTACGCCCGTACCAGCGGCAAACCGGGTGTGTGCTTCATCATCACCGGCCCTGGCATGACCAACATCACCACCGCCATGGGCCAGGCCTACGCCGATTCGATCCCGATGCTGGTGATCTCCAGCGTGCAATCGCGCAGCCAGTTGGGCGGTGGTCGCGGCAAGCTGCACGAACTGCCGAACCAGGGCGCACTGTGTGCCGGCGTCGCGGCGTTCTCCCACACCCTGATGTCGGCGTCGGAATTGCCGGGTGTGCTGGCTCGCGCCTTTGCACTGTTCCAGGCTGGCCGTCCGCGTCCGGTGCACATCGAAATTCCGCTGGATGTTCTGGTTGAAGAAGCCGACGACTTGCTCGCCAGTCTGCCGGTCAATATCGACCGCGCCGGTGCTTCGCCGAGCGCCGTGTCGCGCATGGCCGAACTGCTGGCCGGCGCCAAGCGTCCGCTGATTCTCGCCGGTGGCGGTGCCATCGACGCGGCCATCGAACTGACTGAGCTGGCTGAGCTGCTGGACGCGCCGGTCGCCCTCACCATCAATGCCAAGGGCATGCTCGCCTCCGGCCATCCGCTGCTGATCGGCTCGACCCAGAGCCTGGTCGCCACCCGAGCGCTGGTCGCCGAGGCTGACGTGGTACTAGCCATCGGCACTGAACTGGCCGAGACCGACTACGACGTGACCTTCGCCGGTGGCTTCGAAATTCCTGGCAAGTTGCTGCGCGTCGATATCGACCCGGACCAGACCGTGCGCAACTACCCGCCGCACGTGGCGCTGGTGGCCGACTCGCGCAACGCCGCCCAGGCGTTGCTCAGTGCCCTGTCGCACAAATCCCTGGCCGAGCGTCGCAACGATTGGGGACAAGTACGTGCCGCCCGTCTGCGTGAAGACCTGGCCGCAACCTGGGACGCACCGACCCTGGCCCAGACCCGCTTCCTCGAAACCGTGCTGCAGGAACTGCCGGACGCGGTGTTCGTCGGCGATTCGACCCAGCCGGTGTACACCGGCAACCTGACGTTCAACCCGGAGCGTCCGCGTCGCTGGTTCAACTCGTCCACCGGTTACGGCACCCTCGGCTATGCCTTGCCGGCGGCGATTGGCGCCTGGCTGGGTGGCCGCATCGAAGGTGGCGCGCGTCCTCCGGTGGTGTGCCTGATCGGCGACGGTGGCCTGCAGTTCACCTTGCCGGAACTGGCCAGTGCCGTTGAAGCGCGCACCCCGGTGATCGTGCTGCTGTGGAATAACCAGGGCTACGAAGAGATCAAGAAATACATGGTCAACCGCGCCATCGAGCCGGTGGGCGTGGACATCTACACCCCGGACTTCATCGGTGTGGCCAAGGCATTGGGTTGCGCCGCCGAAGCGGTCAGCAGTGTCGAGCAATTGCGCGGCGCATTGCGGGTGGCTACCGATCGCCAGGGCCCGACCCTGATTGAAATCGACCAGACCCAGTGGATGCAGGCGGTGTCGAAATGAGCTTCCCGACGACTCTGGATGGCCTGTACATCAACGGTCAATGGTCGGCCGGCAACGAACACCTGCGGGTGATCAACCCGGCGACCGAAGCCCTGTTGACCACCGTCAATGGCGGCGACGAACGCGCGGTTGATCAAGCCGTGAACGCAGCGACCCAGGCGTTCGCCGACTGGTCGAAAACCACGGGCGCCGAACGCGGTGCGATCCTGCGCAAAATCGCCACGGGCGTGCAGGCCAACCGTGAAAAACTGATGCACTTGCAGTCGAGCAACAACGGCAAACCGCAGTTCGAAGCCGCGATCGACGTCGATGACGTGATCGCCACGTTCGAGTATTACGCCGGTCTGGCCGAAGGCCTGGATGCCAAACAAGACAGCGCGGTAGAGCTGCCGACCGACGACTTCAGCGCTCGCCTGCGCCGCGAGCCGTGCGGTGTGGTCGGCCTGATCGTGCCGTGGAATTTTCCGATGGTCACCACCGCATGGAAACTCGCCCCAGCCCTGGCCGCCGGTTGCTGTGTGGTGCTCAAGCCTTCGGAAGTGACGCCGCTGCCGGAACTGGAACTGGCCGCGATCATCGCTCATGCCGGTGTGCCGGCGGGTGTCTTTAACCTTGTGTGCGGCACCGGCCTGGCCGTTGGCGCTCCGCTGTCGGCAGACCCGCGCATCGCCAAGGTGTCGTTCACCGGCAGCAATGCCGTTGGCGTGCAGGTCATGCAACGGGCGGCGGAAACCGTCAAAGGCGTGAGCCTGGAGCTGGGCGGCAAATCTTCGCTGTTGGTGCTGGCCGATGCCGATCTCGAACTGGCGGTGGAAGTGGCCTGTGGCGGTGGTTTCTTCAACGCCGGGCAGATGTGCTCTGCCACCAGCCGCGTGCTGGTCGCCGATGAACTGGCCGATGAATTCCTGAGCCGAGTGAAGGCCCGTGCCGAAGCCATTCGCGTGGCCGACCCGTTCGACCCGAACGTGGAAATGGGCGCGCTGGTCAATCAGGCGCAATACCAGCGCGTGCTCGGTCACATCGATCGCGGTTTGAGTGCCGGTGCCAAGCTGGTTTGCGGTGGCAATCGCCCGGCCGACCTGCCGCGCGGATATTTTTTGCAGCCGACGGTGTTCACCGAAGTGCCCCTCGACAGTGCGTTGTGGAATGAAGAGATTTTCGGCCCGGTGATCTGCGTGCGCCGTTTCGCCTCCGAGGCCGAAGCGATTGCCCTGGCCAACGACAGTCAGTTTGGCCTGGTCGCCAGTGTGGTCACGCGCAATGCCGAGACCGCCGACCGCGTCGCCAACGCTTTGCAGGCGGGGCTTGTGTGGATCAACGCGCCGCAGGTGATCTTCCCGCAGACCGCCTGGGGCGGCTACAAGCAGAGCAGCATCGGCCGCGAATTGGGGCCATGGGGCTTGCAGGCTTTCCAGGAAATCAAACACGTGATCCGGGCCGTCTGACGCCTGGCACTGTGTAGGAGCGAGCTTGCTCGCGATGGACGCATGGACGACACGGGCTGTCTGATGCCCCGCATTATCGTTGACGTCCATCGCGAGCAAGCTCGCTCCCACAAGGAAAAGGAGGCATGCGCTGGCGTCATGGCTTCAATGAGTTTTTATCGATAGTCAGGTGTTTTACACGACCTCAGGATGAACTCGCTGGCTCAGCCAAGCCCCCGAAAATACGAGGGCTAACGCTGGTCCGGTCGCGCGGATGCAACAGTTTCGACCTGCCTTATACCTACAAAAACAAAGGGAGTCCGTAATGGGCGAGCATGATCTGAACAGACGTCAATTCATCAAGACCGTGGGCGTAGCCTCGGTTGCAGCGGCAGCCATGAGCATGCCGTTCATCAAGGCCAATGCCAGCGACACACGCTTTGCCGGCAAGACCCTTCGTCTGCTGACCTGGTCCGATGACACCGGCCTGGCCGCACTGCGTAACATCGCCGCGACGTTCGAAGACAAGTACGGCTGCAAGGTCATCGCTGACCGCACCGGCAGTACCTCGGAAATGGTCGCCAAGCTCAAGGCCGGCGGTGATCGTCCGCAATACGACATCATCACCCTGGCAGGCGTCGGCGCCGAAGGTCTGGCCGCCGCCAACCTGCTGGAAAAACCCGACCTCAACCGCATTCCCAACCTCGTCGATGTACCGGAGAAATACCGCACCGGCGCCAATGGCCACGGTATCGGTTACCTGCTGTGGTGCAACAGCCTGGTCTACAGCACCCGCACCCAGAAAGAAGCCCCGACCAGCTACGCCTCCCTGTGGGATGCCGACGCGGCGCCGAACATCTTCCTGCCGCCGCCGAACTGGACCGAGGCCATGGACCTGATCATCATCGCCGCCAAACTGGCCGGTGGTGACGAACACAACATCGAGCCTGGCTTCAAGAAGCTCGCCGAGCTGAAGGATCGTGTGGTGACCCTGGGTGAAAACCCGAACCAGATCGCCGAACTGTTCCGCACCGGTTCCCTGGACATGGGCGGCCTGTACGCGCCAGCCTTCTTCCCGAAACAGATCCGCGATCCGAACTACGGCCTGGGCGCCACATTCGGCATGAAGGAAGGTTTCTACACCGACCTGATGCTGTCGGTGATGCCGAAGAACCGTCCGGGCGATACCGACATGGCCTACGCCTTCATCAACCACTCTCTGGACCCGCTGGTGCAGGGCAAGATGGCTGAAGACATCTACAACGGCCCGGTCAACGCCAAGGCGATCATTTCCGCCGAAGCACGCAAGAGCCCGTACATCCTCACGCCGGAGCAGATTGCCGAGAAGGCGATCATGCACGACAACGCCTTCCTGGCCAGCGTGCATGACCAATGGATTCGTCGTTACACGGAAATCTTTTCTTCCTGATCGAGTGACGTACACAAGACCTTGAAGCACCACAAATCAAATGTGGGAGCGGGCTTGCTCGCGAATGCGTCGGCACATCCAACATCAATGTGACTGATACACCGCTTTCGCGAGCAAGCCCGCTCCCACAGGGTTCACGGTGGTATCGAGGCTTGTGTTTGTCAGCTGCTGTCCATTGACGAGACCCTTTGCTATGGAACACCAACCTCTGACTCATCCGCTGAGTGCCGCCCCCGTGCGCGCCGCTCGGGGTGTTTCGCCGACCGCGCGCGCTTGGCTTTTCCTCACGCCGTCGATGCTGTTTCTCGGCGTTTTGATTGCCGCGAGCCTGCTGGTACTGCGCATGAGCGTGGGCACCAAAGGCGCGGAATGGTCCGGGTTCAGCCTGGCCAGTTACGCCCAGTTGCTGGAACCCTATTACCTCAAGTCGCTGATGCTGACCCTGCGCCTGGCGCTGATCAGCGCGGTGATCGCAGTGATTCTGGCGATCCCGGTGGCCTACACCATGTCGCGCCTGACCTCGCCGTTCGTGCGACGGATCTTCCTGGCGGCGGTGTTGCTGCCATTGCTGGTCAACCTGCTGCTGCAAAGCTACGGCTGGCTGGTGATCCTCGGCCCTGGCGGCATGCTCAACCAGGCACTGATGGGCCTGGGCCTGATCAAGCGCCCGATCATGCTGTTGTACAACCAGAACGGCGTGTTGATGGGCTTGGTGCAAACCGCCTTCCCGCTGGCCGTGTTGCCGATTGCCAGCGCCATGCGCGGTGTCGCCCGCAGCTACGAAGAAGCTGCCGCCACCCTGGGCGCCAGTCGCTTCCAGGTGTTCCGCCAGGTGGTATTGCCGATGAGTCTGCCGGGGATCATTACCGGTGCGACCCTGGTGTTCGCCTACAACGCCAGCAGTTTCGTGGTGCCCTTGCTGCTCGGAGGTCGGCGCGTGCCGATGCTGGCGGTGATGGTGCATGACCAGATCGCCCCGCTGATGAACTGGCCCGCCGCATCCGCTGCCGGCGTGGTGCTGATCGTCACCACCCTCGCGATCATGACCTTGTCCGAATACATCACTGGCCGTCGTCGGCGCATGCTGGAGGCTTCCCAATGAGCACCCTGACCAAAAAGCGTTATGGGCTGTTGCCCGGCGAGACCGGCAAGTTTGCCGGCATCCTTTCCGGCTTCATCCTGCTGCTGGCGGTACTGCCGATCCTGACCATGATCGTCATGTCGTTCAGCGGCGCGTCGAACCTCGACTTCCCGCCGAGCAGCTACAGCCTGCAATGGTACAAGGCCGCCTGGCACACCTTCGTGTCGCCGGATGCCAGTGACGTCCTGAGCCTCGGCCAGGCCATGAGCACCAGCCTGCTGGTGTCGTGCCTGACCATGATTTTCGCCACGATCATCGCGGTGCCGGCGGCCTACGCGCTGACCCGTTGCGAGTTCCGCGGCAAGGCCGTGGCGCTGCAGCTGATGTCGTTGCCGCTGGTGTTTCCGATGGTGGTGTTGGGCCTGGCGTTGCTGCTGGTGTTCGACAGCCTGCCGTTCCACATGACCACCTCGCGCCTGGTGATTGCCCACGTGATCCTCGCGTTGCCATTCGTGGTGAAGAACTGCACGGCGGCGATGCTCTCCATCGGCAGCGAAGTCGAAGAGGCCGCGCAAATGCTCGGTGCTTCACCGCTGCGGGCGATTGTCGATGTGGTGGTGCCGTTGATGAAGTCGGGGATCCTGGCGGGCATGCTGCTGGCGTTCATCGTCTCGTTCAACGAATTCACCGTGACCTATTTCCTCTACACCATCGACGTCATGACCGTGCCGATCTGGATGTACAGCCGCACCGTGTCTTCGCTCGACCCAACCGTATTTTCGTTTGCCGTGCTGATCGTGCTGATCGACTTCGTCCTCATCTGGGCGCTGGAGAAGCTGGTTGGTGAAGGTGGCGTTTCGTTCTGATTTCTTGAGGTGATTCTTATGTCTGGTCTGATTCTGGAAAACGTCGAGAAACATTACGGCTCGGCCTGCGCGGTAAAGGATGTAAACCTGCATTTGCCCGAGGGCAAACTGGTGTGTTTCCTCGGTCCTTCGGGCTGTGGCAAAACCACCTTGCTGCGCATGATTGCCGGGCTGGAAACCCTGAGCGGTGGCGAGATTCGCCTGGACGGTGAGGACATCGGCCACACCCCGGCGCATCTGCGTAATTTCGGCATGGTGTTCCAGTCGCTGGCGCTGTTCCCGCACATGACGGTGGGGGAGAACATCGCCTATCCGCTGAAACTGCGTGGCGTCAGCAAGGCTGACCAGCAGGCGCGGGTGGTGGAATTGCTGGAACTGATCCAGCTGCAAGCGATGATCAATCGTCCGGTGGCCAAGCTGTCCGGCGGCCAACGCCAGCGCGTGGCGATTGCCCGGGCGATTGCCAATCACCCGAAAATCCTCCTGCTCGACGAACCTCTGTCAGCGCTGGATGCCAAGCTGCGCGAGTCGATGCAGGTGGAAATCCGCCAACTGCAACAACGCCTGAACATCACCACCATCATGGTGACCCACGACCAGCGCGAGGCCATGACCATGGCCGATATCGTGGTCGTATTGGGTGAGCACAAGGTGCAGCAGGTGGGCACGCCGATCGAGATCTATCGTCACCCGGCCAACGAGTTCGTCGCGGACTTCATCGGCTCGGGCAACATCTTCCCGGCCACGGTGCTGGGTAACGGCAAGGTCAGTTTGCCGGGCGGCGATGCGCTGCAAGTACCGATCTGCAGCAGCATCGTGGTCGGTGAAAAGGTGAAGATGCTGATTCGCCCGGAAGACCTGCAACTGTCCGCACCCCAGGCGACCGCGGGCAACCGCTTGCTGGGCAAGGTGACGTTCGTGCGCGATATCGGCGCGACCATCGAGACCACGGTGGAGTGTTCCGGGGTGTCGTTTACCGCGCTGAGCACGCCATGTCAGGGCTTTGGCCTGAGCGTTGGTCATCCGGTGTCGGTGACCTTGCCGGTGGAGGCATGCCGGGTACTGGGCGCCTGATCCAGGATTTGTATTGCCTGAGCTGGACTCTTCGCGAGCAAGCCCGCTCCCACATTTGGAATGCATTCCACCTGTGGGAGCGGGCTTGCTCGCGAAGGGGTCAGCAGCCACACCAAAAACTCCGGATCAAACCGTCAACCGCAACCGCGCCAGATCCCGCAACGGCGGCGCACCGAACAACCGGCTGTACTCCCGGCTGAACTGCGACGGACTTTCATACCCGACCCGATACCCCGCCGCCGAAGCCTCCAGCCCTTCGGCGAGCATCAGCCGCCGTGCTTCCTGCAGGCGCAGCTGCTTCTGATACTGCAACGGACTCATCGCCGTCATCGCCTTGAAGCGGTGATGCAGCGTCGACACGCTCAGGTTCACTTCCTTGGCCAATTCATCAATGCGCAACGGCTGTTCGAAATTGCCGTTGAGCCATTTGATCGCCTGGCTGATGCGATGGCTCTGACTGTTGGCGATGGCGATTTCGTACAGCCGATGCCCCTGTTTACTGCGCAACAGGCGATAGAGGATCTCCCGGCGAATCAGCGGCGCGAGCATGGCGATGTCTTTTGGCGTGTCCAGTAATCGTGCCAGGCGCAGCACGGCGTCGAGCATCGCGGTGTCGAGTTTTTCGACATACAGCCCGCGCCCGGTCGGCCGGGTGGGCACGCCGAGGGGGCCGGCGTCAGCGATCAGTGCGGTGATTTCCGTCGGGTCGATGTCCAGGCGCAAGGCCAGGATCGGTTCCTCAGGCGAGACATCCACCACTCGTCCACTGAGCGGCATCGAGACCGAGACCACCAGGTAGTTCAGCGGGTCGTAGTTGAAGTATTCGTTGGCCAGCTGAACTTCCTTGCGCCCCTGGGCCATGATGCACAGCGCCGGTTGCGCGAGCACCGGGGCGAACTCGTGGGACTGGCTGTGGCGGGACATGAACAGCGAGCCGATGGCCGTGGCATAACTGCCATCTTCGGCGGTGTTGCGGCGGATGATGGCCGCCAGTTCCGCGCGCTGCTTTTCCATGTCGGTGTCCAGCGGGGCTTGAAAGTGATCGAGCGACGACATGCGAGGCATCCTCGGCAAGGCATGAAGGGAGTGGTGCAGAGCATAAGTTTGTGCAAGCGACAGCGGTAGACACATCCTGCCGGATGCTTGCCTGATTCTGCCAGGGGTCGACCGGCGGTGTAGCCAATAGAGCCTTGTGCCGCAAGAACTTGCTTGAAACTCGTATGGCAGAACCGTGACAGGGTTTTACAGCTTGTTACAGGCTGGCGATGAAGTTTCGCAGGATTGTGCAACGCGCCGGCAGGAATCGACTAACGAGACAGGCGTCGCGGCCCTTAACCTTTGATCCTGTCGCAGCCCGTCCCCCGGCTGCCACGCGACTCCCCGGGAGGGTTGAACATGTCCACGCAGATCCCCGTCAGTCATATGGCCTTCGTTCGAGCGCGCGCCGGGCGCTCGGAGGAACTCGGTGTGCGCCTCAGCGCCCTGATCGAACCATCCCGCGCAGCGCCAGGCTGCCTGAGCTTTGCCTTGCAGCATTCGCAATGCGATCCGGAGCTGTGGCTGGTGTCCGGTTTCTGGAGCAATCAACAGGCCATGACCGCGTACTTCAGCACGCCGGCGATGGAGATTTTTGCCGAGCTGGTGCAGGAGCTGGTGGTCAACAGTCTGGATTTCCACACCTTCAAGGATGTCTCGGCGGCGCAGGCCCTGGGGCAGTCCGCAGTGGCGGTACACAAACTGGCCGGTTGAGGGTTTAATGACGGCATTCTCAACCAGCCAGGATTCGCGACATGGCACGTAAAGCCTTTGAACACTTCGAAGCTGTTTCCGCTGTAGTACCGGGCGAGGGTGGTTACCACGCCGCTATCGCCGTCAAAGCGCTGGGTGGTTCCGGCGCCCCGCGTTTTCACAAGGTGCTGGAAGGGCAGATCTTCAAGACCGCCCATGACGCCGACCTGGCAGCGGCCAAAGAACTGACCCACCTCAAGGACGTCAAAGAAGACGCCGACCTGCTCTGGTGATCACTTCACCGCCCCCGGGCGGTACATCTTGAACAACGCCTCAGGCCCCAGCTGGAAGTAATCCGCCGGCCCGCCGCCGCGCAGAATCGGTTCTGCCGCGGCGGTGTCGTATACCCCGTCCTTCAACAGCCATTTGGCGATATGCACGGCGACCACTTCGCCGAGGATCAGCCAGCTCGGCACCACGTTGCCGTCCGCTCGTTGCAACTGAATGATCTGCGTGACCTTGCACTCGAAGGACACCGGGCTCTCTGCCACCCGTGGCACCTGAATGACCTTCGAGGCAGCGGTCGTCAGCCCGGCCAGTTCGAATTCGTTGACCTCAGGCCCGACCATGGCGCAGCTCTGGTTCATCTGCTCGGCCAGCGGCCGCGTGGCCAGGTTCCAGGCGAACTCGCCGGTCTGTTCGATGTTGTTCAGGCTGTCTTTGCGCCCGACGCTGGAAAACCCAATGATCGGCGGAATGTAGTTGAAGGCGTTGAAGAAACTGTAGGGCGCCAGGTTTAAGCGGCCCTCGGCATCCTGTGAAGAGATCCAGCCAATGGGGCGCGGGCCGACGATAGCGTTGAACGGATCGTGGGGCAGGCCGTGGCCGTTGGCGGGTTCGTAGAAGTGGATGTCGTCAGGCATTGGAGATAATTTCCGGAGCGGGCTGGAGGCGCTCATGGTGCAAGCACGCGCCACGGATTTCCAGTCGGATTCGGTACTTGAGTTGATGAGATCCAATGTGGGAGCGGGCTTGCTCGCGAAAGCGGTGTGCCAGTCACATTGATATTGGATGTGCCGCCGTCTTCGCGAGCAAGCCCGCTCCCACAGGATTTGTGGTCTGCCGGAAGAATTGTATTACCCCAAAAACGACCAAGCCCGGCCGAAGCCGGGCCGTGAGTTCCCTCCACGATCAGCCGATAGCTTCAGCGCTACCGGTTTTGTCGAAACCGTCGGCAGCGACAGCGTCCGCGGTGCCGGTTTTATCGAAACCATCAGAAGCATAGGTGCCCGAGTGGCTGCGTTCGATGGCGGCGCTGGCGCCGGAGCCGTAAGAGGCCGAGCCGGTTTTGTCGTAGCCATCGGCGGCGAACGTGTTGGCGGCCAGTACGGAAAGGGCCAGGGCAAGGATCAGTTTGGTCTTCATGGTGGTGACTCCCGTCTCGTTGGCGTTTAGTGGAAAAAAGCCAAGACGCCAGATATATCGATTAAATTTCGCAATTAAATCCTGCTACTTATCGATTAATTGGATGTTAAGGCCGTCAGGCTTTTTCGCTTTCAAGGACTGAGTGAGCGCATCGCAATGAATCGATCAGGCCGTTAAAGGTTGGGCGGCGAGCATTAACGCGTGATTAATCGGCTCTTTTACCTGGGTGACGGATTTTTCATGAAGCCCTTGTCCACTTTTCAGTGTGGCATCGCCGAGCCTGGGTTTGGCTGTCATGACGATGCTGACTTGATACCGAGTCGGCTCCATTCGCGAGCAAGCCCGCTCCCACATTTAACCGGGTTGTTCCAGAAGGAACGCGGTCGAATGTGGGAGCGGGCTTGCTCGCGAAGAGGCCGGTACAGCCAGCTTCGATCTATCTGTCAGTCAGTGACGATCCGCGAATGCTTGCGGGTGTCTTTCATGGTGATGTACACCAGCAACGACACGGCAATACACGCGGTGACGTACCAGTAGTAACCAGTCTCCATACCGATGCTCTTGAACCACAGCGCGATGTATTCAGCGGTGCCGCCGAAGATCGAGACGGTCAGTGCGTACGGCAGGCCCACGCCCAGGGCGCGGATCTCGGTCGGGAACAGTTCGGCTTTCACCACGGCGTTGATCGAGGTGTAGCCGCTGACGATGATCAGCGCCGCCATGATCAGGAAGAACGCGCCCCACCAGGTCGTAATGGTGTGCAGGGTGGTCAGGATCGGTACGGTGAACAGCGTGCCCAGGATACCGAAGGCAATCAGGATCGGCCGACGACCGATTTTATCCGACAGCCCGCCGATGATCGGTTGCAGGCACATGAACAGGAACAACGTGGCAGCGGAAATGGTGGTGGAGTCGGAAATGCTCATGCCGACGGTATTCACCAGGTATTTCTGCATGTAGGTGGTGTAGGTGTAGAACGCCAGCGTACCGCCCATGGTCAGGCCGACCACGGTCATCAGTTCCTTGGGGTGGCGCATCAAGGTGCGCATCGCGCTTTCCTTGGCTTTTTCTTTCTTGGTGAAGGACTCGGTTTCTTCCATGCCACGACGCAGGTACAGCGCAACCACGGCACACAGCGCGCCGATGGCGAACGGGATGCGCCAGCCCCAGGCGTAGAGCTCCTCGGTGGTCAGGAAGTTCTGCAGGACAATCAGCACCGCCAAAGCGATGAGCTGGCCGGAGATCAGGGTCACGTACTGGAAGCTGGAGTAGAAGCCGCGACGCTCCTTGGTCGCCATCTCGCTGAGGTAAGTGGCGGAGGTGCCGTATTCGCCACCCACCGACAGGCCTTGCAGCAAGCGCGCGAACACCAGCAGGATCGGCGCGCCGATGCCGATGACTTCATAACCCGGGCTCAGGGCAATCAGCAGCGAGCCAAAGCACATCAGGTACACCGAGGCCATCAGGGCCTTTTTGCGCCCGACCTTGTCGGCATACAGACCCATCAGCCAGCCACCGATCGGACGCATCAGGAAGCCCACGGCGAAGATCGCGGCGGTGTTGAGCAGTTGGGCGGTGGTGTCGCCTTTGGGGAAGAAGGTTTTGGCGAAGTACAGGGAGAAGGCGGCGTAGACGTACCAGTCGTACCACTCGACCATGTTGCCAACGGAGCCGCTGAAGATCGACTTGATGCGGCTGGAAGTGGTTCTTTCTTTGGCCGGCGTGGCAGCCGACCCAAGCGGCAGGGAGTTGGAGTTATCCATTGAAGGATCCTTCATTTAATTGTTTTTGTGGAGCGCGATGAAACGCAGCCTGCCAGGGCTATAGCAGGAGGTGTGCCAACGGGGAGAGGGCCGGTTTAGAGGGGGTAGAGTGTTTTGGTGAGCGGGAATCCGCTTATCTTTGGCTGGTGGTGAGCGGAAAGTTGCTTATTTTGGCTCCTGGGTTTGTGTCGCCTGTACCGGCCTCTTCGCGAGCAAGCCCGCTCCCACAATTGATCTGAGACGTACACAAATCTTGTGTTCACTGGAGATCCACTGTGGGAGCGGGCTTGCTCGCGAAGAGGCCAGTTCAGGCGCTACAAAAACATCTCCCGGCTCAACCCATGCCGCTGCATCTTTTCATTGAAGGTCCGGCGTGGCAGTTGCAGTTCTTCGAGCACCGCTTTCACATCGCCCTTGTGCCGGGTCAATGCCGCACGCAGGCATTGCGCTTCGAACGCTTCCTGCTGAGCCGCCAGTGACTGGCCGGGCTCGATGCCCAAGGGTTCCGGTTCACCGAGCCCCAATACCTGACGCTCGGCGACATTCGCCAATTCGCGCACGTTGCCTGGCCAGTCGTGGCTCAGCAGGTGACTCAACTGGGCGCCGCTCAACGGCGGAAATTTACGTCCCAGGCGTTCGGCGGCGTTTTGGGCAAATGATTCGAACAACAGGGGTATGTCTTCACGGCGTTCGCGCAAGGGCGGCAGGCGTAGCTCAGCGACGTTCAAGCGATAGGCCAGGTCTTCGCGAAAACGTCCGGCCCGCGCTTCGTCGAGCAGGTCCGGCTTGGTCGCGGCAATGATGCGCAAATCCACGCGGATGCTCTGGTTCGAGCCCAGCCGTTCAAGCTTTTGCTCCTGCAACACCCGTAGCAGTTTCACTTGCTGGGCCAACGGCATACTTTCGATTTCATCGAGAAACAGTGTGCCGCCGTCGGCGTACTCGAGCTTGCCGATGCGCTTGCCGGACGCTCCGGTGAACGCACCGCTCTCGTGACCGAACAGCTCGGCTTCGAACAATTGCTCGGGGATGGCCGCGCAGTTGAGTGCGACAAAGGGCTTGTCGGCCCGCGGCCCGAAGTCGTGCAGGCAACGCGCGACCAGTTCCTTGCCGCTACCGGTTTCGCCGCGAATCAGCACGTTGACCGGCAGTGCTGCCAGGTCCAAAACTTGCCGACGCAGGGTCTGTAGACCCCGAGACACGCCGAGCAGCGTGGCATCCAGTTTGGCGCGGTTGTCCGCCTGCTCGTGCAGCGCGCGGTTTTCCAGCACCAGCCGGCGTTTGTCGAGGGCGCGGCGCAGGCTGCCGAGCAGGGTTTCCGGGCTGAAGGGTTTTTCGAGGAAATCGTAGGCACCGTCGCGCATGGCTTCGACGGCCATCGGTACATCGCCGTGACCGGTCAGCAGGATCACCGGCAAATCGGCATCCCGGCGTTGCACCTCGGCCAGCAGTTCGAGGCCGGTCATGCCGGGCATGCGCACATCGCTGAGAATCACCCCGGCAAAATGCCTGGGCAATTGCGCCAGGCATTCATCGGCGCGACTGAACAACTGCACCTCGAAACCCGACAGGCTCAACCATTGCTCGACGGCACTGCGGATGCTGCTTTCGTCGTCGACCACGATCACTGAGTTCAGCATGGTTTATGCACCTCCAGGTCGATGGGCAAGGTCACGGTGAACACGGCACCTTTGTCATGATTGTCGGCACTCAAGCGCCCGCCGGATTCGTGAACGATGGCAAACGATACGGCCAAACCGATCCCCAGGCCATCGCCCACCGGTTTGGTGGTGAAGAACGGATCGAAGACCTTGGACAGGTTCTCTTCGGCGATACCGCCGCCGTTGTCGATCACACTCAGGCGCCATAGTTGTTCGTCGGCTTCGAGGCGGATTTCCAGGCGTTTGCAGGGTTTATCCTGCATCGCATCGAGGGCATTGCGCAGCAGATTGATCAGCACCTGTTCCAGGCGAATCGCATCGCCACGCACCCAGGCCGGGCGGGTCAGATGCAGCACGGTGCTGACCTGTTCGTCGCGCAGCCGAGTGTCGAGCAGTTGCAGCGACTGATCCACCACCGCCGCCAGGTCCAGGCGTTCGCGCAAACCGCTGGGGCTCTTGCGGGCGAAGGTTTTCAGGTGGCCGGTGAGGGCCGCCATGCGGGTGAGCATTTCATCCACCGGCTTGAGCGCCTTGTAGGCGTCGTCGACGCGGCCGTTGTCGAGCAGCAGGCGCAAGGTCGCCAGCTGCATGCGCTGGGCGGTGAGCGGCTGGTTGATCTCATGGGCCAGGGCGGCGGACATCTGCCCCAGCGCCGCGAGTTTGGCCGACTGCACCAGACCTTCCTGGGCGGTGCGCAGGTCGCGGGTACGCTCTTCTACAAGCTGTTCGAGTTCTTCGCGACTGCGCTGACGCAGTTTGGCCAGGCGCCAGCGCTGGTTGAGAAACAGCAGCAGGAACACCAGGGTCAGCCATAGCCCGGCCGCGGCGAGGGCAGCATTGCGGCTGTCTTCGAAGGCGACTCGTGGGCGCCGCAGCAGGTGCAGGGTCCAGCCCTCGGTATTCAGCGGCAGGGATTCCCACAGGTAATCCGCCTTGCCGTCGGGGCCGTCGACCCGAGCCAGGTCGCTGTTATCGTCGAAGCGCCGCAACGATTGAAACTCAAGCGGCGTCAGCGGCTGCTTGTCGTACTGGCGGGTGGTCTTGAGTTCGGCATGATCGCTGTCGCTCAGCGGCTTGAGCAAGCGATAGCGCCAGCCCGGCTGGTTGGCGATGAAGATTATTCCACGTGCGTCGCTGACCAGCAGTGTGTCGCTGCCCTGGCGCCACTCGCGTTCCAGTTCGGGGAATTCCAGTTTCACCACCATGGCGCCGAGGAACCGGCCATCGTCATCGCTGACCGCGCTGGAGAGGAAGTAGCCGGGAATTCCGCTGGTCACCCCCACGGCGTAAAAGCGCCCGGTGCCCTGGGTGCGGGTCTGGTTGAAATAGGGACGGAAACCGTAGTTGTGGCCGACATAACTGCTGGGCAAACGCCAGTTGCTCGCCGCCACGGCGAGGCCGGTGTGATCGAGCAGTTCCAGGGTCGATGATTGGGCGGCGCCGTTGATTTTTTCCAGTTTGCGGTTCAATGCGTCCTGCTGTTCGGAACTGACCTTGCCCTTGAGCGCCGAGCGCAGCTCCGGGTCCAGCGCCAGCACCGCGGGCAGGGCGCGGTAACGTTCGATCAGGGTATGCAGGGACGTGGCATACAGTGCCAGTTGCTGATTGGCGCGAGCCGCGTCTTCGACCATTGACTGGCGCACGGTGTGGCGCATGGCCAGAGTGGCCGCGATGGCAGCACCGGCAATGATCAATACGGTATAGAGCGCCAGGCGCAGGGATCGAGATAACTCAAACATGCAGGGCTTACACAAGGAATACGGAGGGGGCGCACGATAACATGAGCGACTTGGCCCTTGTAGGAGCGAGCCTGCTCGCGATGGAAGTCAACGATAACGCGGGGCACCAGACAGCCCGTGTCGTCCATGCGTCCTTCGCGAGCGGGCTCGCTTCTGCAGGGGGATGGCCTGGCAATAAAAAAGGCGACAGGGATAACCCTGTCGCCTTTTCTGGAACAGTCCAAGCGCTTACTGCACTTCTACCGCCAGGCTTTCACTGATCTTTTTCTGCCAGATGGCAGGACCGGTGATGTGTACCGACTCACCTTTGCTGTCGACGGCAACAGTCACAGGCATGTCTTTCACGTCGAACTCGTAGATCGCTTCCATGCCCAGTTCGGCGAAAGCCACCACGCGGGATTTCTTGATCGCTTGCGCTACAAGGTAAGCCGCGCCGCCGACTGCCATCAGGTAGACGGCCTTGTGGTCCTTGATCGCGTCGATTGCGGTCGGGCCGCGCTCGGATTTGCCGATCATGCCCAGCAGGCCGGTTTGGTCGAGGATCTGACGGGTGAACTTGTCCATCCGCGTGGCGGTGGTAGGACCGGCCGGGCCAACCACTTCGTCACCGACCGGATCGACCGGGCCGACGTAGTAGATGAAGCGACCCTTGAGGTCCACCGGCAGGGTTTCTCCCTTGTTCAGCATCTCGACCATGCGCTTGTGCGCAGCGTCGCGGCCGGTGAGCATCTTGCCGTTGAGCAGGACGGTTTCGCCCGGCTTCCAGCTCTGCACTTCTTCCGGGGTCAGGGTGTCGAGGTTGACGCGACGGGCCGACGGGCCGGCTTCCCAGACGATTTCCGGGTAGGCGTCCAGCGGTGGCGCTTCCAGCGAAGCAGGGCCGGAACCGTCGAGCACGAAGTGTGCGTGACGGGTGGCGGCGCAGTTCGGGATCATGCACACCGGCAGCGAAGCGGCGTGAGTCGGGTAGTCCATGATCTTCACGTCGAGCACGGTGGTCAGGCCACCCAGGCCCTGGGCGCCGATGCCCAGCTGGTTGACCTTCTCGAACAGTTCCAGGCGCATTTCTTCAATGCGGTTCTGTGGGCCACGGGCCTTCAGTTCGTGGATGTCGATGGATTCCATCAACACTTCCTTGGCCATGACGGCAGCTTTCTCGGCGGTGCCGCCGATGCCGATGCCGAGCATGCCCGGTGGGCACCAGCCGGCGCCCATTTCCGGAACTGTCTTGAGCACCCAGTCGACGATCGAGTCGGACGGGTTGAGCATGGCCATCTTCGACTTGTTCTCGGAGCCGCCGCCCTTGGCTGCCACGTCCACTTCCACGGTGTTACCCGGAACGATGGAGTAGTGGATGACCGCCGGGGTGTTGTCCTTGGTGTTCTTGCGAGCGCCCGCCGGGTCGGCGAGGATCGAAGCGCGCAGGACGTTTTCCGGCAGGTTGTAGGCGCGACGTACGCCTTCGTTGATCATGTCGTCCAGGCCCATGGTGGCGCCATCCCAGCGCACGTCCATGCCGACACGCACGAACACGGTGACGATACCGGTGTCCTGGCAGATCGGGCGGTGGCCGGTAGCGCACATGCGCGAGTTGATCAGGATCTGTGCCATCGAGTCGCGGGCCGCTGGCGATTCTTCGCGCAGGTAGGCCTCGTGCATCGCCTGGATGAAATCCACGGGGTGGTAGTAGGAAATGAACTGCAGGGCGTCGGCAACGCTCTGAATCAGGTCGTCTTGCTTGATCACGGTCATGAGTCGCGCTCCTCTAAAAGACGGGAACATTCAATAAGGTGCTTGCAGCTTGGGTGCATCGGTCGGTTGCAAGCACCTTTCAAGGCACGCCGGGCAAGCTGGCGCGACGCTAAAAAGGCGCGGCAGTATACCGCGCCTCGCGGACAGGCACACGCGCCGGCAGTCAATCGTTGGTCGCATAGAAGCAGCTGCAAGCGGCAAGATTGAAGCTGCAAGAGGAGTGCGTGGCTTTTGTGGCGAGGGGGCTTGCCCCCGTTGGACTGCGGAGCAGGCCCGGTAACAGACAGGTCGTTGTGTCAGGCGGATTGTTTTCACCGTTTTTGCGGCTGCTTCGCAACCGAACGGGGGCAAGCCCCCTCGCCACAGGGCCGCGCAAGGCGCGGACCGTCGATCCCGAAAATTGAATGGTCATTTATCGGCCACGCCACTAAAGTGACATTCGGTCTGTAGAGTAGGACGCTCTGTCAGTCTCCTTTCATTTGGTGAATCAACGATTGACCCAAAACGCCATCCAGCGCCTGTTGCTCAAACGTTTCGCCCTCGCGGCCGGCACCTATGCCCTGGCATTGCTGTTGCTGTGGCTGGCGTTTTTTACCGGTCACTACAACGCGCCGCTTTCCAGTGTCGCCATCGGCAGCGCACTGGTAGTGATCAGTCAGGCCATCCTGTTCGCGGTGTTCTACAGCGGCTGCAACCTGCGCTTCGCCGACCCCAGCATGACCGAGGCACAAGTGTTGCTGGGGCTGGGTTGGCAAACCTGGCTGATTGCCCATCTGGACGAAGCCCGGGGCGCGTTTCTGGTGTTTTACGTGCTGATCCTGCTGTTCGGCCTGTTCCATCTGTCTCGCCGGTCTTTAGTACGATGCGCGCTGCTGGTGTTTTTGAGTTTCAGTGCGATCACGCTGTGGGAGGGCTACCACTTCCAGCTGCCTGACCCGGCCATGGCGGTGTTGCAGGTCTGTGTGCTGTTCATCGTGCTGGTGTGGCTGGTGCTGTATGCCCGCTATGTCCAGGCCTCGCGACAACGCATGCGCCAGCGGCGTTTTGCCTTGCAGGCGCACCAGGACACGTTGCGCGGGATGATGCGTCAGCTCGAAGACCTGGTGGCCACCGACGAGCTCACGGGCCTGTTCAATCGTCGGCATTTCCTGCGCCTGGCGTCACGCGAGCTGAACGCCATGGACGCCGGTGTCGTGCATGGCCTGGCGCTGATCGACCTCGACCATTTCAAACGCATCAACGACCTGCACGGTCATGCCGCCGGCGATCAGGTGCTGCAAGCCTTTGCCGGCGTTGCCAGCGCGTGCCTGCGTGACGGTGACGTACTGGCTCGCTACGGTGGCGAAGAGTTCGTGGTGCTGCTGCCCGATTGCGATGCCGACAGTCTGACTTCGTGCTGCGAACGGCTGCGCATCGCGTTCACCGATGTCGAGCTGATTGGTCTGAATGTACGCAACCTCAGCCTGTCCGCCGGCATGACCCTGCTGGAATTGGGTGACGACCTCGATGATGCGTTGCAGCAGGCCGATCAGGCGCTCTATCGCGCCAAGCGTGACGGCCGCAACCGATGCGCGGCAGCGTGGGAGAACGTCGATGCCTGAGCTGCGGGTCGGCGAGCGCCATTGGTCGGTGGCGGCGGGCAGCAATCTGCTCGATGCGCTGAATCAGAACGGCGTGCCAGTGCCTTACAGTTGCCGCGCCGGCAGTTGTCATGCGTGCCTGGTGCAGTGTGTGCGGGGCCTGCCGAACGACAGCCGCCCCGATGCCTTGAGTGCACCGCAGCGTGAACAAGGCTGGCGGCTGGCGTGCCAGTGCCAGGTGGTCGAGGACTTGCAGGTGCACGCCTTCGACCCGCAAACCGATGGTCATCCGGCCGAAGTCGCGGCGGTCGATTGGCTGACTACCACGGTGCTGCGCTTGCGGGTAATCCCCCAGCGACCGTTGCGTTATAGCGCCGGGCAGCACCTGGTATTGTGGGCGGGTAGCGTGGCGCGGCCGTATTCCCTCGCCAGCCTGCCGCAGGAAGACCGTTTTCTGGAGTTTCATCTCGATTGCCGCACGCCCGGGGAATTCAGCGATGCCGCCAGGCAAATGCGCATCGGCGATCCGATCCGTCTCGGTGAACTGCGCGGCGGTGCCTTGCATTATGACCCTGACTGGCACGCCCGGCCGTTGTGGTTGATGGCGGCCGGCACCGGATTGGGGCCATTGTTTGGTGTCTTGCGCGAAGCATTGCGCCAGGATCACCAGGGCGCCATTCGCGTCATTCACCTGGCCCATGATGCCAATGAGCACTACCTGGCCAAACCCCTGCAAGCCATGGCAACCAGCCGTCCGAACCTGAGTGTCGAACTGTGGACCCCGGCCGAGTTGCCAGCGGCTTTGGCGCAACTGCGGCTTGTTTCCCGGCAAACCCTGGCCTTACTCTGCGGAGGCCCCGACAGTGTCGACGCCTTTGCCCGGCGTCTGTATTTGGCGGGATTGCCGCGCAATCAACTGCTGGCCGATGTGTTCCTGCCCCGTGGTTGAGCGCTGATTTTTCAGACGCGAGACCTGCCATGACCGATGCCATCCAAGTTGAACGCGAACGCGGCCTGTTGACCCTGCGCCTGAATCGCCCGGACAAGAAAAACGCCCTGACCCGCGCCATGTACAGCCACTTGGCCGAGGCGCTGAAACAGGCCGACAGCGACCCGAATGTCAACGCCGTGTTGATCACCGGCTCTGCCGAATGCTTCACCGCCGGCAACGACATCGCCGATTTCATCCAGCAACCGCCGAACAGTCTCGACAGCCCGGTGTTCCATTTCATGCTCAACTTGCTCGAATGCCGCAAACCGGTGGTCGCCGCCGTGGCCGGAGCGGCGGTGGGCATTGGTACGACCATGCTGCTGCATTGCGACCTGGTGTACGTCAGCCGCGACGCCCGCCTGCGCATGCCGTTCGTCAACCTTGGTCTTTGCCCGGAGTTCGGCTCCAGCCTGATCCTGCCGCGTCTGCTCGGGCAGGCCAAGGCGGCGGAGTTGTTGCTGCTCGGTGAAGGTTTCAATGGGGAGCAGGCTGCGGCGTGGGGCATTGCGTCCGAAGCGCTGGGCAGTGGCGAAGAAGCCTTGGCCAAGGCGCGGGAGATGGCCCTGCGATTCGAGTCGCTGCCGCCGGAAGCGGTGCGCATCAGCAAGCAATTGATGAAGGCGCCGGACCGGGAGCTGTTGCGCAAGGTGATTGAAGAGGAGGGGGCGTTGTTCACTCAGCGGCTGCGGTCGCCGGAGGCGTTGGCGGCGTTGACGGGGTTTATCAAGCGGCATTGAATCTTTCGCTGACTGTACCGGCCTCTTCGCGGGCAAGCCCGCTCCCACAGGGTTTTGTGTTGGTCACATGATTTGTGAACAATCCCGGTCAATGTGGGAGCGGGCTTGCCCGCGAAGGGGCCGGATCAGACAACTCAAAAAATGGATCAGAATGCAAAAAGCCCCGCCATTCACATGGCGGGGCTTTCGTTTTTCAGCAAACGGTCACTCAGACCATCGGATCGCCAACGTGCAGGATCTTCATGCCGTTGGTGCCACCGGTAGTGTGGTAGCTGTCGCCTTTGGTCAGGATGACCCAGTCGCCTTTCTGTACCACGCCGCGCTTGACCAGCTCGTCGATAGCCTTCTGGCTGACTTCGTTCGGCGCCAGCGAAGCCGGGTCGAACGGGATGGTGTACACGCCACGGAACATTGCCGCACGAGCCTGGGCTTCGCGGTGTGGGGTGAACGCGTAGATCGGCACCGAGGAGCGGATGCGCGACATGATCAGCGGGGTGTAGCCACTTTCGGTCAAGGCGATGATCGCCTTCACGCCCGGGAAGTGGTTGGCGGTGTACATGGTCGCCAGCGCGATGCTTTCGTCGCAGCGCTGGAATTCCTTGCCGATGCGGTGGCTGGAGGTCTTGCTGGTCGGGTGCTTTTCGGCACCGACGCAGATACGCGCCATGGCCTGAACGGCTTCCAGCGGGTACAGGCCAGCGGCGCTTTCGGCCGAGAGCATCACGGCATCGGTGTAGTCGAGCACGGCGTTGGCTACGTCGGACACTTCGGCGCGGGTCGGCATCGGGTTCTGGATCATCGACTCCATCATCTGGGTCGCCACGATCACCGCCTTGTTGTGGCGGCGTGCGTGCAGAATGATTTTCTTCTGGATGCCCACCAGCTCGGCGTCGCCGATTTCCACACCCAGGTCACCACGGGCAACCATCACCGCGTCGGACGCCTTGATCAGGCCGTCGAGGGTTTCGTCGTCGGCCACGGCTTCGGCGCGTTCGATCTTCGCCACCAGCCAGGCAGTGCCGCCGGCTTCGTCGCGCAGTTGACGGGCGTACTCCATGTCGGCGGCGTCACGCGGGAAGGATACCGCGAGGTAGTCGACTTCCATTTCCGCGGCGAGCTTGATGTCGGCCTTGTCTTTTTCAGTCAGGGCCGGAGCGGTCAGGCCGCCACCGCGACGGTTGATGCCTTTGTGGTCGGACAGCGGGCCGCCGATGGTCACGGTGCAGTTCAGCTCGGTGGCGGTGGCGGTATCGACGCGCATCACCACGCGACCGTCGTCGAGCAGCAGCTCGTCGCCCACGCCGCAGTCCTTGACCAGGTCCGGGTAGTCGATGCCGACCACTTGCTGGTTGCCTTCGGTCAGAGGATGGCTGGTGGAGAAGGTGAATTGATCACCGATCTTCAGCTCGATCTTCTTGTTGGCGAATTTGGCGATACGGATTTTCGGGCCTTGCAGGTCACCCAGCAGGGCGACGAAGCGGCCGTGCTTGGCAGCGAGGTCACGCACCAGCTTCGCGCGAGCCTTGTGCTCGTCGGGGGTGCCGTGGGAGAAGTTCAGGCGGGCGACGTCCAGGCCAGCCAGAATCAGCTGTTCGAGAACTTCCGGCGAGTTACTGGCCGGGCCAAGGGTGGCGACGATTTTGGTACGACGGACGGACATGCAAAGACTCCTGAGTTCAAGCGCTGAGTGAGGCTACTATGCTCCGAAGGTGTAGTCATTGTTCGTTTGCACTACTTTTCGTGAAGAGCTTGGTTTTTTCGAAGAGCCTGGTTATTGCCGTCTTTATAGAACCGCGCAACTTTGCATCCGGCAGCCTGAAGATTTCCGACCATGGGTCGATACAGCGTTCATGACAGGAGATTTTCCCATGCGTTGCGTACTCATTGCCGCCCTTGCCATCAGCGCCCTCAGCGTCACGGGCTGCACCCGTTGGTCGATGAACCATCATTTGAACAATGCCTACAAAGCCTATGACCGGGGCAATTGCGAGCAAGTCATGCTTGAACTGTCCAAAGTCGAGCGCGAAAGCCGGGCGCGACCTTATGTGTGGCCGGAAGCATCGATGATGCGCGGCCTTTGCCTGGAACGGCAGAAGATGTTTGTCGATGCGGCGCAGACGTATCAGTTCATCATCGCCTCGTACCCACAGAGCGAATACGCCTACCACGCCCGAGCCCGTCTGGAAACCCTGCAAAGCCTGGGTCACTACCCGTTGCGCAGTGCTGCCGCGACAAAATCCACGCAGTTCTGACGGCCGCAACCCTCTGATCGCTGGCTCCCCGGCGGTGGTGAGCTATAGTCCAGGGAACCGGTTTTAGAGCGTTGTCTTTGATGAACCGGGGCAACACCTGTGACCGGCACAAGCAAGACTCTGCGCTACAAGGACTGGCGCACCGGAAGCGGGGAGAGCGGGCAAAGACTTATGCATACCCGTTCCGAAGCAGTAGTGCGGCTCTGCTTAAGAGCCTTGCATAGCGAATTTGCACATGTTCACTGACCGCCGAATCGAGCGGCATCAACTGCCGTACTTCCTGAAAGTGTTCAACGGCATCACCGGCAAACCCATCGGCTACCTGGGCAATGTCTCCGAAGACGGGCTGATGTTGATCAGCCAGCTGCCGATGATGATCGGCGCGGACTTCAACCTGCGCCTGAAAATTCCTGCCAGCGAAGGTGGTCTGCGAATCATCGACCTGCAGGCCTGTTGCCTGTGGTGCCACGAAGACGCGACCCCCCAACATTACGACGCCGGGTTCAGCCTGCAACGGGCACCGCCGGAGTATGGGCAACTGGTAGAGGCGTTGAAGCAGTATTTCAGTTTTCTGCCACTGCCGGCTTCGGCCTGAGATCAATGGGAACCTGGCTGTGAGTGATTGCCCAGGCTCAGAGTCCGGTTCTCTTCCAGCCCAGGTACCGAGTCACCAACTCTGCCCCCAACTCACCGGGCCGCGCATCCATCACCAATACGCCATGAGCGTTCAAGCGCTCATGGAGTTCGGCGCGTGCATTCAGGTAGTCCACGGTCCCGCAATAGGCCAATGCTTCGGGCAAAGTCTGCACCGGTGACTGACGCAGGGTGTCGAGCACGTCTTCGCGCAGGCTCGCGACCAATACCTGATGCTGCCGGCTCAGGCGGTGGACGGCCGGAAGCAATTCATCGTCGTCCTCTTCGCGCAGGTTGGTCACCAGCACCACCAGTGCCCGGCGTTTTTGCCGTGCCAGCAGTTGCGTGGCTGCGGCTTGATAGTCGGCGCTGCGCTGGCTGCTGTTCAAGTCATAGACGGTGTTGAGCAGGGTGTTGAGATGGCTGGTGCCTTTTACCGGCGCAAGGTAGCGTGGCTGTTCGCTGGCAAAAGTACTCAGGCCCACCGCATCGCCCTGACGTAGAGCGACGTAGCTGAGCAACAAACAGGCGTTGAGGGCGTGATCGAAGTGCGACAGCTCATCATCCTGGCTACGCATGTGCCGGCCGCAGTCGAGCATGAAAATGATTTGCTGATCGCGTTCGTCCTGATATTCCCGGGCAATCGGCGTGCGCTGGCGTGCGGTGGCTTTCCAGTCGATCTGGCGCAGGCTGTCGCCCTCGCGAAATTCGCGCAATTGATGGAACTCCAGGCCCAGGCCCCGCCGTTGTTTCTGGCGGACGCCAAGCTGGCTGAGCCAGTTGTCCACCGCCAGTAATTGCCCTTCATAGAGACGGGCGAAGTCGGGGTAGACGCGGGTGGCGTCGGGCAGGTCGAGCAAGCGTCTTTGCGACCAGAGGCCCAAGGGGCTTGGCAGGTTGATTTCGCAGTGTTCGAAGCTGAAGTGGCCGCGTTTGAGCGGGCGCAGGCGATAACCGGCCAGGCTGTACTGGCCGGGTTGCAGCTCGACTGTCAGCGGCAGGTTTTCGAAGCTCAGACCCGGTGGCACATGGTCGAAGACTTGTACCTTCAGCGGTTGCGTAAAGTCGTGTTCGACCGTCAGTTGCACCTCGCTCCATCGACCCAGCGCCAGGCTGCCGGGTAACTGGCGTTTCAGTCGGGGTGACGGCAGGCGCTTCACGCGCACCGCATCCAGCAGTGCCAGGGCCAGCAGCGCCAGGAGCAACCCCCAGTTGATCGCCATGAGATTCGTCGGAACCGAGACTTCCAATGCCACCAAAGTGCCCGACACAATGGTGCAGGCCAGCAGGATCAACAGCCAGACGAGCATCAGGCGCGAGGGTTTCACAGGCGCGGCGCCGGCACTTGGTCGAGCAACTGCTGGAGCACCTGATCGACATCCAGACCCTCGATATCCAGCTCCGGCGCGATGCGCACACGATGGCGCAGCACGGCCAGGGCGCAGCCTTTGATGTCATCCGGAATCACGAACTCACCGCCGCGCAGCAGCGCCCGGGCCCGGGCACATCGCACCAGCGCGATGGATGCGCGTGGGCCGGCGCCGAGGATCAAGCCGGGCCAGTTGCGGGTGGAACGGGCCAGGCGCACGGCGTAATCGAGCACCTGGTCGTCCAGTGCCAGGTCGCTGGCGATGCGTTGCAGGGCCAGTACATCCCTGGCCTGCAATAACGTGCGCATCGGTTGGACATCAAGCATGTCGGCCCGGGTCGAGCGGCTGACCTGACGCACCATGTCCAGCTCCTGCTCGGCGTCGGGGTAATCCATGCGCACCTTGAGCATGAAACGGTCCAGTTCAGCCTCCGGCAACGGGTAGGTGCCTTCCTGTTCGATCGGGTTCTGCGTGGCAAGCACCATGAACGGTTGCGCAATCGGCAATGGACGGCCTTCGAGGGTGACTTGCCGTTCCTGCATGGCTTCGAGCAGCGCCGCCTGGGTTTTCGCCGGGGCGCGGTTGATTTCGTCGGCCAACAACAGGTTGGTGAACAGCGGGCCTTTGCGCAGTTTGAATTGCTCGGTCTGCAGGTCATACACGGCATGCCCGGTGACATCGCTGGGCATCAGGTCCGGGGTGAACTGGATGCGTGCGAACTCGCCGCCGAAGCAGCGGGCGAGGGCGCGCACCAACAGGGTCTTGCCCAAACCCGGCACGCCTTCGAGCAGCACGTGGCCGCCGGCGATCAGTGCCGTCAGGACGTCGTCGATCACGCTGTCCTGGCCAATCACCGCTTTTTGCAGTTCTTTGCGTACGGCCTGGGCCAGATGGCCGGCACGCTGACGCTGTTGAGCGGCATGGCTCGGTGTGTCGGGCTCGATCGGTTGACTCACGACTTCCGGAGCCTTGTTAGCAGTTACATTTGTTTTATCTTCCATAAGTCAGTCACTTATCTAATCTAACTTTTTTCACGTTTTTTTTTACGCGCGGAACGAGTGAGTGACTGCCAATCTGCCTCATTGCAAACCCATGGCAACCCTTCATTTGAGCGTTCGTCAGAGGTGGAGGTTAGTCTATGACGGTCAACTGCCGACATTACCTGCCTTGCTTGGGAGAATTTGGTTCGATGAGTGAATCAAACGCTGCTGTCGGGTCTGCACGATAAGGTGCAGCAAAGCCTTGCCGTGTCGCGGCAGTCATTCGGCCATCCCGGAACCAAGGGTGATGCGAGCGAAAAAGCATGGCTGGAGCTGCTTGAAACGTATCTGCCGCACCGGTATCAGGCGGCAACGGCGCATGTCGTAGATAGCAGGGACGGGTTCAGCCAGTGACAATTTCACAGCAGAGCAAGCCTGCAACACTCCTTCTGCTTACACAGAATTCAGTTGTGTTGCATCGACCGGTTGAATCCACAGCCGAAAGCTGCCGACCATCAAGGGCTGCTAACGACCTGGAGCAGTCGGCGAACAGAATAATGGCAAATTAGTGGCTATGCTTGGTCTGCTATCGAAACTGATCAGGCAGTCCGGCAGGCGGCGCGGAAATGACCCGCAACGTGCCCTGTGTCACTCGACTATCCTGCATGAAGCATCCAGTTCAGGGGCGCAAATCCGCAACGACACTCGGGAGCTTCGCTCACGAAAACCAGCGTGAATCCAGAACAGAGAAAAAATTTGGCTGATGCTACGCGCGGTGTGTTTTCAGGTTCAGGTGTCGGCACAAAAGGTTAACTGGTTTCCGAATACCGCTTCTATTGGTCAGTTTAGAAGGATTATGTTTGGAGATTGTGAAATGGATTCTTTCAGGGACAAAAGCGCCGCAAAGCAAGCCATACCCACCAGTTCAAATAAGCCGCGCTCGACCAAATGGCACCGCATGTACTTTTTTCTTGCGGGATTCGACGTGCTGGTTGTTGTGCTGAGCGTGCTATTGAACCACCTGATCGTCGATACCTATCACCGCTCCATCAAGGCAAACCAGTCGTGGGTCCAACAGCTGTCGAGCTATTCAACGCTGGGCAGCCTGGCTTCCACAGTCAATGCGCCGGGCAATAATGTGTTCGATACACATAATGTTGAAGCCGAATCGCGGAACATGAATGAAGCCTTGCGCGCCTTCAACGAGCATTTGGCAATGGCCAAAAAACAGTTGGAAGTACGGATCGCCAATGAGGCTGAACACAGTGCAGATATACAGGCCTTTACCCTTGCATTGAAGGATGAGGTGGGCGCAGTTGATGCCGCGATGGTCGAAATGGTGAACGAGGCCTTGTTGATCTTTTCCTACTTCAGGGAGGGTCAGTCGGATAATGCCGGCAAACGCATGGCAACGATGGACAGGAAGTTTGCCCTGTTGCTCGCCTCACTCAGTACCGTGCGGGACCGCGTTGGCCTGATTCAAAGCAAGCTCCTGGAGGAGGAGCTTGAGTCGGTCGAAGAACTGCGCCGGGTCGAATACGCGATCATGGTGTTCGTGCTACTGATGGTCAGTGCGGCCGTTATCTACGGGGGCAAGATCAGGCGCGAAATGGAGTCGCAAGCAGCCGAAAGGGAAGGTTATCTGGCAGTGCTGCGCGAAAGCGAGAAGCAGGCCCGCCAGCAAGCATCGCTGCTGGACAAGGCCCAGGACGCCATTGTCGTTCACGGGATGGATAACCGCATCCTGTACTGGAACAAAAGTGCCGAGCGTCTCTACGGTCTGTCAAAGGAAGAGGCACTCGGCAAATCGGCACAGGAGTTGATCTACCAGGGTTGCGCCGCTTTCAATGCGGCCACTGACAGCCTGATAGAAACGGGTGACCGGGCGGACGAAGTTACACTTCGACGCCGGGATGGCTGCACCATCACGCTCGAAAGTCATCGAACCCTGGTGCGAGACGATGATGGCGAGCCGCAATCCGTTCTGTCGATCAATACTGACATCACCCACCGTAAGACCGCTGAGCAAGAGGTCCAGCGTTTGGCCTTCTACGATCAGTTGACCGGGCTGGCCAACAGGCGGCTCATGTTGGACCGGTTACAGCATCTGCTGGCGGGCAGCGCCCGTAGCCTGCATACGAGCGGGATAATTCTCATTGACCTGGATAACTTCAAGGCACTGAACGACACGCTGGGGCATGACAGAGGCGACATGTTGCTGCAGCAAGTCGCTCTGCGCCTTTGCGGCTGCATACGCGAGAGCGACACCGTGGCTCGCCTGGGCGGAGACGAATTCGTTGTCTTGCTGGATGGCCTTAATGAGAATCCTCCAGAAGCAGCTATCCAGGCCAAGGCTATTGGCGAAAAGATTCTCAACTCTCTGAACATTTCCTACCAGTTGGATGGATATGAGCACCACAGCACCCCCAGCCTCGGCATTGCGCTGTTCCAGGGGCAACTGAGCACAGCGGACGATATTCTGAAGCGCGCTGACCTGGCGATGTATCGCGCCAAGGCGGCGGGCCGCAATACCATGCGCTTCTTCGATCCGGAAATGCAGGCGGTTGCCACGGCACGCGCCAGACTGGAAGTAGACTTGCGCCAAGGCTTGCAGGACAACGAATTCCTTCTTCATTACCAGCCGCAGGTGAATAGTGAGGGCCGTATCATTGGCGCAGAGGCACTGATGAGATGGCAGAACCCTGAGCGCGGAGTCGTGTTTCCAGGCGAGTTCATTCCATTGGCAGAGGAAACGGGGTTGATTCTGCCATTAGGCCGTTGGGCGCTGCAGGCAGCCTGCACTCAGCTGGTTGCCTGGGCAAAACGTTCGGAAACCGCCCGACTGGGTATGGCTGTGAATGTCAGCGCCCGCCAGTTTCACCATCCGGACTTCGTCGAGGAGGTACTGCATGTACTGAGATACACGGGGGCCGATCCGAAGAAATTGAAACTGGAACTGACCGAAGGCCTGCTGATAGAGGATATGGAAGGTACTGTCGCCAAAATGATCGAGTTGAAAGAGATCGGCATAGGCCTTTCGCTGGATGATTTCGGAACCGGCTACTCGTCACTGTCATACCTGAAGAGCCTTCCGCTGGATCAACTCAAGATCGACCAGTCCTTCATCAGAGATGTGCTGGTTGATCCCAACGACGCCGCCATCGCCTGCGCGATTGTGAGCCTGAGCCAGATATTGGGGCTTTCGGTGATTGCAGAAGGTGTAGAGACAGAAGCTCAGCGCATCTTTCTGGTCAAGCATGGCTGCCAGACCTACCAGGGCTTCCTGTTTTCCCCGCCACTGCCAGCCGAACAATTTGAGGAATATGTTCACGAAAGATTAATGGCGAGTACTGATTTCACACGGACCAAGACTAAATCGCCATAACTTCGTAGGTGCCTGGGGACGTCCGCTGTCGGCTGTGGATTGAACCCAATGCGGACGATGAGAGGTCGACTCAAATGTGGCTCGCACCCGCAACTGCCGGAGGTAGCCTCGAACAGCTCGTAAGGGGCTGTCTTCTAATCCAATGGTAATCCAACACTTGTCAGGTGCCAGATCATAAGGCGTTCCTCAAGGTTTGCAGGTGGGCGACCTGGCGGCTGAATTCAACGCTGGAAAGCCGTTGTTTCGGCCGCGGGCTCATGGCCTGGCTGATGGCGCGTGTGGGTTGGCCGGTCAGGCGCGCGAGCACCAGCCATTGTTCGGCAACACCGAGCTGTTCAAAACCGGGGTGACGACGCCGTACACGCCGCAGGATGTCTTGCTGCAGGGCTTGCAGCAGGCCGGCCTGACCGTTGCGGCGCAACAGGAAGTCGGCACTGGCGCGCAGGTGCTCCTGCAATTGCCGGCGTGCTTTCGGAGCCGCTTCCAGCAGCGGTCCCTGACGCACGCCAAAGTGCCAGAAACCCAGGCCGATCAAGGCGAGCAACGCGACCAGCGCCTGGGGGAAGTAACGCAGTAGTAACGTCAGCAGGCTGTCGTGATCGGTGTTGAAGATCAGCGTCACGCGGGTGTCGGCGGTCAGGTACCAGAGCAGCCAGGCGTTGTCGTACCGGTCGATGGCCGGGGTTTTCCACAGGTCGGCATCGGTGACCACGATGATCGAACCGAGCCCGTGGTCGAGTTGCATCATGTGCGTGGCCCTGGCGCTGTTGGCCCAGGCCAGGGCGAGGTTTTTCGGGTCTTCGAGATGGAACGCGGTATCGAAACCGGCATAGGCCGGGGCGTCTTCGTCTTCCAGATAGAGCTTGGTCAGTTGCGGGTACGGATCGTCACCGACATCCGGCGGTGGGTCCTTGAGGTCTTTGCTCAAGGACTGGTGCAGTTGCACCCGGTCGAGCAGCAGGTCATTGCTATGGCCGAGTTTTTCATCCCACAGCGACTCGGCGACGAACAGAAGCCGCCCGCCGGCCCGGGTCCAGTTCATCACCTGGTCGATCTGCCGTGGGGTCATGTTGTAGCGTTCCCCGAGCAACAGCAGGCTGTGTTGATGCGGGTCGAGGCTGGGCAGGATATCGAGGCCGTTGGCGTGGCCGACCTTCAGGCCTTGCTTGCGCAGGAACAACTCGGCCGCCAGATAAGGGTTGGCATTGGCTTCGGGGGAGGGGCCGTGATCGATTTCGGTCTGGTAGGGAGTCGCCTTGAGGTACAGATAAACACTCAACGCAGCCAGCAACACGGCCATCAACGCACCGGCTATCGAACCCCGGCGCCGACTCAACGGACAGCCTCCGGACCGAACAGAACACGCCAGCCGTTACATAGTTCCTGTTGCACTTGAGCGGGCGGCAGGCGATGCCCGTAGGCCATGTTTTGCCAGTGCCCGGTCAGGTTTTGGCTGTAGGCCAGCAAGGCCGGCTGCTGCAGTAGCTCGACACGCCGAAGCACCTGGCCTTCTGTGTCGGCGGCCTTGAGCGCGATATTGAAGTCGTGCAACAGGCGGCTGAGCAGGGCGCGATAGAGCAAGCCAAGCGCTTCGCGTGGGTGGGCTTGCCAGAGGCTTTCGGCGTGGGCGGCGATGTCGGCGGGCAGGGATTCGGGCTTGAGGTCCAGGCCGAACGCCTGCTGCGGTAACGGTCGCGTGGCTTTGACATTGAGGGGCGGTCGTCGGCTGACGAACGCCTGCAGCCAGTCGCGATAGCGCCAGATCAACAGGCCGACGGCACCAATGACGATGCCCCACAGTACGATTTCGATCAGTGTCGCCAATGCCCCGAAGCGTCGCCCCTCGAACAGCTTCAACAGCGCCTTCAACCAATGTGGTGTCTTGCCGTCGTCCAAAGCTTCAGCATTCGGTTGCTCTTCGCCAAAGCGGTAGCGCGTGACCGATTCCCGGTTCTTGAAGGGCGTCTGTTCGAGGATCGCCTTGATGCTGTCCCTGGAGGCCTGGCTGGTCAGGGGCTGGTCCAGCAGGCGCGGGCTGTCGGGTGAGAGGGCCGGTTCTGTGGCCCATGCGTTGTGGGTGGCTGGCATCAGCATAATCACGGCCATCAACAGGACAGCGCCTGCACTGACCAGACGTTGGCGCATCCGGCGAAACACCAGTTCGATATCCCAGGCCTCCAGCATGGTGCGCCGGTTCAGGTACAGACTGAAACCGCAGGCGACATAGATCGGTTCCCAGACCACCAGCACCAGTGCATAAAAGGCGTTGGTCAGGTGTTCCAGCCAACGCCAGTCCTGGGTGGCCGCCGAGATCAGCGACTGCCAGCTCCAGTCGAGCGCGACCTGTTGTGGCAGCAGCAGATAGAACAACACCATCAAGCCGACCCACAATGCGCCTTCCAGGTGCGCGCCGATGATCGTCAGCCAGCGTGCGGCGCTGGCGTCTCGCTGCAACAGCACCTGTAGGCGTTGTTGCCGTTGCTGCCCGCCCAGTCCTTCGAGTTGCACCACCGGCATCACGAAACTGCGGGGCAAACTCAGGCGTCGCCAGGTCAGGCTGGCCAGCAATTGCGGCTTGAGCAGACGTGGCCATTGGCGCAGGGCCTGTTTGAGCGTGGGCGTTTCACCGAACATGGCTTTGGACAGGATGTATAGGGGAAGGCGTTCGAACGCCGGCTTCAGCCACCAGAAAATGAACACGGCGAGATCGGGCGAATCCCAGAGCCCCCAACTGAGCAGCGCGAAAACCGGCAAGGTGACCAAGGCCCAACTGGTCATCAACAGGCGTCGGTGGCGTTGACTCAGCAGCACCCCCAGGTCCATGGCTTCCCAGGTCGAGCGCGGGCGAATCACCACCGTGGCGTCACTCAGGCGCATGGCGCTGACGTCCGGCAAACACGAGATAAACCACCACCAACAGCCAGAGCGCCGCGCCAACCAGATATTTGGTCTGGTGCGAAGGGCCGGTCATTGACGACCAATAGGCTTCGATAAACGCAGCGATCAACAGAAACAGCATGACCCCGCAGATCAGCAGCACGCTCTTGCGCGCAGCCAATCGCAAGGCCTCGGCCCGTGGCAGGCGCCCCGGGGCGACCAAGGCCCAGCCCAGCTTCAGACCGGCGGCACCGGCCAGGGCGATGGCGCTGAGTTCGAAAGCGCCATGGCCGATCACGAATGACCAAAAGGTTTGTCCGTAGCCGACGTAGGTCAGGTGCCCGGCCACCGCACCGATCATCAGGCCGTTGAAAATCAGGAAAAACACGCTGCCCAGACCGAACAGCAAACCACTGGCGAAGGTCTGAAAGGCAATGCCGATGTTGTGCATGATGTAGTAGCCGAACATCGCCCAGTCCTCACTGGCGGCTCGTTCCGCCGTGCGCCCGAGGTGACCGGCAACGGGGTCGTACATGCTTTGCATTTCGCTGACCTGCTCGACGGGGATCAGGTTGTAGACCAGCTCCGGATACAGGTACACCAGCAGCGCGAAACCGGCCAGGCTGCCAAAAAACATCAGGCTGGCGGCGAGGACAAAACGCCACTGTTCGCGCACCAGTCGCGGAAAGTCGGCCAGGATGAACGCCAGCACATTGGCCCCCAAATGGCTGCGATGACGGTAAAGCTGTTGGTGTCCGCGCAGCACCTGTTGCTGCAAGGAGTCGATCAGAAAACTGCTGTAGCCACGCTCCCGTGCCAGTGCCAGGTGTTGGCAGAGGCGTCGGTAGTCCTTCGGGAAACTGCCGGCGTCGGTAGCCTTGCCGTCCCGCTCCAACTGCTCGAGCAGATGGGCGAAATGATCCCATTCGGCCTTGTGCCGACTTTCAAAAAGGCTTTGCTTCATGTCGGCCCCAACAACCCGCGGGCGATGCCGTTGAGCTCGGTCACTGCCTGCGGGGGTTCGACTTGCAAGGGGTGGGCGAGAATCGAAGCCAGTTCATTGACCCGCGCTTCGGAGAGTTCACCCTGGCGCTCGGCAAACCCGAGGATGGCCCGTTGCTCGGTGAGTGTCAGGACAAAGGCCGGGCGGCGGGGCCGGGCTTCGGGGAGCTGGGGGCG
>NZ_JAHBDE010000030.1:0-58274 GCF_019956175.1 Pseudomonas sp. BF-R-30
GGCTGATACACCGCTTTCGCGAGCAAGCCCGCTCCCACACTGGACTTGTGTCAACTCAACGCCGCGTGATCACCACCTCCAGGTATTCACTCGGCACCACCAGCGACTTGTTGCCCGCCCGGTTCAACCGGTTGATCAGCTCGGTCAAGTCGGTCTCCAGGGCCTTGGCGCCATCCTCGGGCAGCGCGGCGAAGGCCTTGTGCACCGGCCCGTACCACTGGCGGAAGGTGTCGATGAAATGCGCCGCCGAGCGATAGCGGAAATTGAACGTGCGACGCGTCACCTGGAGCAGGAATTCACGCTCGTCGAAATGCTCGTGCAGCCAGGCTTCGGTGCCCCAGCGTGAGGGTGGATTGGCACCCGGAGGGGGTGGCAGGTGCTGGCCAAGGGTCTTGAACATCTGGCCGACGAAACCTTCCGGCGTCCAGTTGGCCAAGCCAATCCGCCCGCCCGGGCGACAAACCCGTGCCAGTTCCGCGGCGGCTTTGGGCTGGTCCGGCGTGAACATCACACCAAAGGTCGACAGCACGGCATCAAAGCTGCCGTCGGCAAAGGGCAAGGCTTCGGCATCGGCGACCTGGAAGGAGACATTCAGCCGTTCTGCCCGGGCCCGTTCTTCGCCGCGTTCGAGCAAGGCGGCGACATAGTCGGTGGACGTCACCTGGCAGCCACGGCGCGCAGCCGCGAGGGTTGCGTTGCCGTTACCGGCGGCAACGTCGAGCACGCGCTCATCGCACAACAGGTCACAGGCTTCGGCCAGTTGCTCGCCGACGATCTGCAGGGTAGTGCCGATCACGGCGTAGTCGCCGCTGGCCCAGGAGGCCATCTGGCGGTTTTTCAAGGCAGTCAGATCAATAGGTGTACTCATGGAGAAGGTCTCTGGGTTGAAACACGAGTCGGGCCTGGCGGGCATTCACTCCGCCGTTGTCGGATCGATGATGTTCATGACCTGGGAAATGCGATTGGCGGGAAACCCGCTCACCCGAGCGTGCTCCCTGATCTGCTCTTCGTTCGGCGAGATGTACACGCAGTAGAGCTTGTCACCGGTGACATAGCTCTGCAGCCACTGCACCTCAGGCAACTCACGCAACGCCCGGCAGGACTTTTGCGAAGCGGCTTTCAAATCCCTATCCGATAATGCTCCGGCGCCCTGGATCTCACGTTCAATGACGAACTTAGGCATGGCAACCTCTCTTTATTGTTCTTGATGGCAGGGCGGCACTCACCCTGTGATCAAACTATCGCCCTGACGGGCGCTGGCGTCCTGTCCGATCGTCGCCCAACCCTGCCCGATCGTCCGGAGATTCCACGTTGCGCGCCGAGGCGCTCACAATCAGAAATCCTTCCACGGGAAACCCCCAATGGACGCTCTGTCGCAGACCCTGCGCGTCGTGCATCTGGTCGGCGCGATCTTTATCAACGCCCGGTTCACCGCGCCCTGGTGCTACCAGTCGCCCAGCGCCGACACCGCCGCGCCGTTTCTGGAGCCCGATGCGGAACGGGTAGTGATCTTTCACCTGATAACCGAAGGTGAGTGCTACGTTGAACTGGGCGATGACCCGCCGCTGCATCTGAGTGCGGGCGATGTGGTGATCTTCCCCCAGGGCGACGCCCATCGCATGTGCTCACGTCCCGGATTGCCCCCCGCCACGGGTGCGCGACTGGATGCCGTGCTGGCGCGCCGGCCCCGGCAGTTGAGTTATGGCGGGGGTGGCGCGGTCACCCGGTTGGTGTGCGGTTACCTGGCGTGCGACACGCGCCTGGCGGGCATATTGCTCAAGGGCTTGCCGGCGGTGGTGCGGGTCAATGTGCGCGGTTCGGATGCCGGTATCTGGCTGGAATCCTCCGTGCGCTATGCCCTCGCCGAAGCCCGCTCGCCCCGCCCTGGCGGTGAAGGGGTATTGGCCAAACTGGCCGAAGTGCTGTTCATCGAAGTGTTGCGCCTGTACATGAACGAACAAGGCGAAGGCCGCACCGGCTGGCTGGCCGGTGTGCGCGACCGCATCGTCGGCGCCGCCCTCAACGCCTTGCACAAAAAACCTTGCCACGCCTGGACGCTGGACGAACTGGCGCGCACCGCCAGCACCTCAAGATCGGTGTTGGCCGAACGCTTCCAGCAACTGGTGGGGGTGTCGCCGATGCAGTACCTGACGCAATGGCGCATGTTGCTCGCCGCCAACCTGTTACGCAGCAGCAACAGCTCATTGACGCGCATCGCCGAAGAAGTGGGTTACCAGACCGATACCGCTTTCAGCCGCGCCTTCCGTCGCGAGTTCGGTGCGCCACCGGCGGCGTGGCGGCGCGGACAGGAGAAAAAAACCATGGCCCACGGGGCAAGACCCGTGAGCCATTGATCGAGCAAGTTACGCCGCTGGCGTGCCGGCCTTGGCCTCCTCCAGCAACTGCTGAATCATTTTTTCCTGAGTGTCGTAACTACCTTCGCCGAAGTGGGTGTAACGCACTTGCCCCTTGGCATCGATCAGGTAGTGCGCCGGCCAGTACTGGTTGTCGAAGTTGCGCCAGATCGCGTAGTTGTTGTCGATCGCCACTGGGTAGGTGATGCCGTATTCCTTCACCTTGGCCCTGACGTTGTCGATGATGCGCTCAAAGCCGTATTCAGGCGTGTGCACGCCGATCACCACCAGTCCGTCCTTTTCGTATTTCTTCGCCCATTCCTTCACGTACGGCAGGGTGTGCTTGCAGTTGATGCAGTCGAAGGTCCAGAAGTCCACCAGTACCACTTTGCCTTTCAGGGCTTCGTTGCTCAGTGCCGGCGAGTTGAGCCATTCCACCGCGCCGGACAGCGAGGGCATGGCGCCTTGGGCATCGCCCATGGTGCTGTCTGCCTTGACCTTGCTGACCAGGTAATCGACGACTTTCGGCACGGCTTCCAGCACGCCTTTCTCCACACTGTTGACACCTTGCGATGAGGTGTTGGCCAGCAACAGGTCATTGGCCCCCGTTGCAATCACCGCCGCACCGGCGAGCACCGCAACCCCGGCGCCACGGCGCAACCAGCCGGTGACCGGAATCGACGGTTTCAAGCGATTGACCAGGCCGCGCCCGGCAAAGATCAAGATGCCCAGGGACAGCGCACTGCCCGCGCCATAGGCCACCAGCAACAGACTGGTGCCGGCGTTCGCACCTTGCAGCATGGCGCTGGTGAGAATCACCCCGAGGATCGGCCCCGCGCAGGGTGCCCAGAGCAGCCCGGTGGCGACACCGATCATGATCGAAGCCAGCGGCCCGGACATCTTGCGCGAGTCCGGGTCGATGCGATTGCCCAGCAGCACGAAGGGACGGGCCAGCCAGTCACCGACCCGGGCGGAGATCAGCGACAGGGCGAACAGCACCATCACCGCCAGCGCCACGTGGCGGCCGGTGTTGCTGGCCTGTATCACCCACTCACTGCTGACCACGGCCAGGCTGGAGACCAGGGCAAAGGTCAGGACCATGCCGCCGAGGGTCAGCAGGATCGAAGAGCGTGTACGGTCGGCCCCGGCAAACAGGAACGGCACGACCGGCAGGATGCACGGGCTGAGGACGGTCAATATGCCGCCCAGGAAAGCGATGAGTAACATGGGATCACCTAATGCAAATTAGAGGGCAACACAGAACCCATGTGGGAGCGGGCTTGCTCGCGAATGCGTCGGGTCAGACGACACATCGTTGATTGAACAATCGCTTTCGCGAGCAAGCCCGCTCCCACAGTGGATCGAGGTGTTTTCAAGCGGTCTGCTCATCCAGTAACTGCCCTTGCGGCGTGCGGCTGGAACCGTCTTGCGCCAGGAAACCCTGGGTGCCCTTCTCTGCCACCGGCGTGAGCTGGAAGCAGGTGTTGCTGGCGCAGGCGCTTTGCTCGACAGCGGCGTTGGCATGGGCCGCCGCACCGGCGGCGGAAAAGACGATGGCGGTCAGGTAGCGGGTAACGTTGTTCATGATGTCCTTCCTGTTGCAAATGGATTTGGCGGGGGTTGATCGCGACACTCAGTTTTCCGAGTTGCAGTTGTCGGCGAATTTGCTGTAATCCAGCACCTGGGTTTTTGACTGGGAGTCGAGGTACGTCAGCCGCGCATTCACCACGCCGCAGGAAGGCGTAGTGTCCTCGGTCAGCGACACCACTTTCCTGATATCCAGTTGGGTGCCATAGGTGTAGGTTCTGGGAGCGACATCGGCTTCGGCACGGGCCGACAAGGTGCAGATGTTCAGTGCGGCAAACAGGCAGGCTGCGTAGATGGCTTTGGTGTTCATGGCGGACTCCTCAAGGTTTCAACAGGTCAACTGTTCGTTGGGCCGAGGCGCTCTGGTTTGCCTCGATGGAACCTATTAAAAGCCTGCGAGGTATCTCGTCTGTGTCGGGAATCGGCGTGAATCAATCGCTGCGTATCAGAACGGTGCCTGGATACAAAGCAATACAAAACCGCTGAAAATCGGCTTTTTTGCCTTCGTGTGTATCCGCAGGCAAGCCGGATACACTGCAATACAAAGGGCGGCAGGCGAGCCCGCCCAGGCTCGATAGACTGTGTGGCATTCCCCATTTACCAGAGGTTTGGCCCAATGGATCACGTTGATCACATCCTCATCGTTGACGATGACCGCGAAATCCGCGAACTGGTCGGCAACTACCTGAAGAAGAACGGCCTGCGCACCACGGTCGTGGCGGATGGACGGCAAATGCGCGCCTTTCTGGAAACCACCCCGGTGGACCTGATCGTGCTGGACATCATGATGCCGGGGGACGATGGCCTGCTGCTCTGCCGCGAACTGCGCGCCGGCAAGCACAAGGCCACGCCAGTGCTGATGCTCACCGCCCGCAACGATGAAACCGATCGCATCCTCGGCCTGGAAATGGGTGCCGACGACTATCTGGTCAAGCCATTCGCTGCCCGTGAACTGCTGGCGCGGATCAACGCGGTGCTGCGACGCACGCGCATGCTGCCACCGAACCTGGTGGTGACCGAAGCCAGCCGCCTGTTGGCCTTTGGGCGCTGGCGCCTGGACACCTCGGCCCGTCACCTGCTCGATGAAGACGGCACCATGGTGGCCCTGAGCGGTGCTGAATATCGTTTGCTGCGGGTGTTTCTCGACCATCCACAACGGGTGCTCAACCGCGATCAATTGCTCAATCTGACCCAGGGCCGCGACGCCGACCTGTTCGACCGCTCCATCGATCTTTTGGTCAGTCGTCTGCGCCAGCGCTTGCTCGACGACGCTCGCGAACCGGCCTACATCAAGACCGTGCGCAGCGAAGGCTATGTGTTTTCCCTGCCGGTGGAAATCCTGGGCGATCAATCATGACCCTGGCGCTGCATTGGCCGCGGACCCTGGCCTCGCGGCTGTCGCTGATATTCCTGATCGGCCTGATCCTCGCCCAGGCGCTGTCCTTCGGCGCGCAGTACTACGAACGCTACGAGTCCTCGAAAAACACCATGCTCGGCAACCTGGAAACCGACGTTTCCACGTCCGTTGCCATCCTCGACCGCTTGCCCGCCGATGAGCGAGCCGCCTGGCTCAAACAACTGGAGCGGCGCAATTACAGTTACATGCTCAATGAGGGTTCGCCGGGCACGCCCATCCGCACCGACATGCCCGATGCGCCCATTGCCATTGCCTCGATCAAAGACGCCATCGGCCACGATTACCCGATGACCTTTACCGACATCCCCGGGCCGAAAAAACATTTCCAGGTGCACTTGAACCTGGCCGATGGCAGCCCGCTGACCATCGACGTCCGCCCGGCGATGGTGCCGTTGTCGCCCTGGCTGCCCATCGTGTTGCTCGGGCAACTGGCGCTGATGCTGGCCTGCTCCTGGCTGGCGGTCAGAATCGCCATCCGCCCCCTCACCCGCCTCGCCGGTGCCGTCGAAACCCTGGACCCCAACGCCCATCCCGTACTCCTGGACGAAAAAGGCCCGACCGAAGTCGCCCACGCCGCCAAGGCCTTCAACGCGATGCAGGCACGCATCGCGGCGTACCTGAAGGAACGCATGCAATTGCTCGCGGCAATCTCCCACGATCTGCAAACCCCGATCACCCGCATGAAACTGCGCGCCGAGTTCATGGACGACTCCAGCGAAAAAGACAAACTGTGGAACGACCTGGGCGAAATGGAACACCTGGTGCGCGAAGGCGTGGCCTACGCCCGCAGCATCCACGGTGCCACCGAAGAAAGCCGCCGCACCGACCTCGACTCGTTCCTCGACAGCCTGGTGTTCGACTATCAGGACGTGGGCAAGGATGTTCAGCTCAGCGGCAAGAGTGCCGCCGTCATCGACACCCGCCCCCACGCCTTGCGCCGGGTGCTGGTCAACCTGACGGACAACGCATTGAAGTTTGCCGGTGCCGCCGAGTTGCGGGTGCAAAAGCAGGCCGATGGCAATCTCTCGATCAAGATCCTCGACCGTGGTCCGGGGATCGCCGAGGAGGAACTCAAGCAAGTGATGGAACCGTTCTACCGCGTTGAGAATTCCCGCAACCGCAGCACCGGCGGCACCGGGCTGGGGCTGGCGATCGCCCAGCAACTGGCGGTCGCGATTGGAGGCTCCTTGACCTTGAGCAATCGTGAAGGGGGCGGGTTGTGTGCGGAGTTGCGATTGCCGGGGCAGAAGGGTTTGGCTCAGGGGTGAGAATGCCGGACCAACCGTAGAAAATGGTCGGCTGTCAGGCTGCCTTCGCGGGCAAGCCCGCACACAGGGGGGGCGCCGTGATTACAACAACGACAAGGTGTAATTGATGATGAACCGGTTCTGATCCACGTTGCGCCCGGCATCGGTATTGGACCTGGCGTTACGCAGTGTGAACCCCACCCCCTTGAACGTACCCGATTGCAACACGTAGTCCAGGGTCATGTCGCGCTCCCACTCGGACTGGTCACTGGCGTTTTCCGCCTTGATGTCCGTGCCCTTCAGATACACGATCGAGGCTTTCAGGCCCGGCACGCCCAGGGGCGCGAAGTCGTAGGTGTATTGGCCGAAATTCGTCTGCTCGCCGGCCCGGGCAAAGTTCTGGATCATCTTGTCGGTGGGCAGGTAGACACTGCCGCCGCCCGCCCCCTTGTCCACCAGGCTGCCCTGGTTGGGCTGGACGAAGTTGCTGCCATCGCCCACACGTTGATGCCCCACCGACACTGCGTGACCGCCGTGGCTGTAGGTGACCATCGCGGCCCAGGTGCTGTTGTCGATTTCACCATCGTTGTCGTCGGTGTAGCCCGATACCCGATAGCCTTGCGCGCGGCCGGAGGCAGAGCTGTTGGCACCGCTCGATGTGGTACGGAAGTAACGCAGGTCGGTGGTGAGCGAGCTTGCGCTGTCGATGAACAGGATGTGCGTCAGGCCGAGAAAGTTCTGGTTGTAGAAGTCTTCCAGCTGCGCGAAGTAATACTGGGTCTTCAGGTTCCTGGCGAGGTTGTAGTCACCGCCGGCGTAGTAGAACTTGTTGCTGTCCTGCGTGCTGCCGGCGACCGACAAGCCTGTGCGGTCCGTCGAGGCGCGCCCTACCGCGTGCTCCAGCACACCGCCGGTCAACGTCAGGCCATCGATGTCGCTCGAGGTGACCTGCGCGCCGGTAAACGATTGCGGCAACACACGGGCATCGTTCGCCAGAAGAATCGGCAATTTCGGCAGCAAGGTACCATAGCGAAATTCAGTCTTGGCCACGCGCATTTTCGCCGTAGGGCCGAAGCTGCTCCAGGCATCGGCCGCGCCATCGCCGTCAGAGGGAATCATGCCGCTACCGACGTGGCGCCCCGCTCCGCTGTCCAGCGTGATGCCGAGCAACGCCTGGGCATCGAGCCCGAACCCCACCGCGCCCTGCGTAAACCCGGACTCATAGCGCAACACGAAACCCTGGGCCGCCTCTTCGGTTTTCGAGGGGGCAGCGCTGCCATCGCGATTGTCGCTGTTGAAGTACAGGGTGCGCATCGACAAGCTGGCCTTGCTGTCTTCCAGAAAGCCATGGCCTGCGGTATCGGCAGCCTGTGCGCACACCGAACTGGTGACCAGCAGGACTGCGGTGGGAATCGCTCGTTTGAACATAGGGGGCTCCTGGGTGTTTCTTATCGTTATTTGAAGGTTTCACCGCCAGACAAGACTCGATTACCGCCCACGCAACAGCGCTCGATGAGTGACATGAGTCATCGGACGTTCGAGGCGAGGGTTGACTGACTGGCTTGTGAAACTCTTAAAACACTTCGAGAGGCTATTATCAAACGCGGTGAAAGTAGTTTTCGTACAGGGATAAGCCTTGTCGCACAGGGGTATGGACGATCACTGTTTTTGAATATCGGTGCGGCGGATTTTCATCATACTGACTTCATCGGCAGCGATCGGTGGCTGCTGGTATGTCACTACAAGAGCAATGACCCATGAACGATCAAATCGAACTTTACGGCGCGAACACCGGCAACAGCCTGAGGGCCGCGATTGCCCTGGAAGAGTCGGGCATCGCCTATACGGCACGCAAGCTCGACTTGTATGCACAGGAACACCGTGGTCCGGCCTTCCTGGCGCTTAACCCGGCCGGGAAAGTGCCGACCCTGATCGATCACGGGACAACTCCGGTGCTGGTCATCAACCAGTCCAACGCCATCATCCAGTACGCCGATTCCATTGCGCCCGGAAGGCTGGCACCGGCGCAGCCAGGACCTGATCGCACCCGGGTGATCGACCGCTATTTCTTTTTCGTGACCGATGTCATCGCCCCCAGCCACGCCGCCTTTTTCCTGCACCAGGCGGGGCAGACCAAGGCGGCGGCGATCATCGATCTGCGCGTGATTGAACAGCTCACCTACTCGGAAAGCTTTCTGACGGACGACTTCATGGCCGGAGCGCAGTTCTCCATGGCCGACATTTCGGCCTTCACCATTGCCACGGCGTTCCGTGATCGGCTGGACTGGAAGCAACTGCCTCAGCTATCACGCTGGTTCGACACAGTCGAAGCCAGGCCGGCGGTTCAACGCGGCCTGAATGTGTTCAACCATTCCTGAGCGTTCGCCGAAAACAAAAATGCCCCCATGTCGCCGGGCATTTTCTGACGAACACGAAACGACTTTTCCTCAGTCGGTGTAGCCGAACTTCACCGAAGGGCTTTCCTGCGCCTGGCTTCGCGTAGCGAGGCAGTAATACAACGGGCACGTCACCACCAGCCCCACCAGCCACGACAGGTCCGCGCCCGCCACCAGATTGGCATACGGTCCGACGTACAGTGAAGTATTGGCGAATGGCAGTTGCACGATGATGCCGATGAAGTAGGCAATGATCGCATGCAGGTTGAAGCGACCGTAGATGCCGCCGTCAGCCCGGAAGATCGAGGCGATGTCATAGCGACGACGCTTGATCAGGTAAAAGTCGATCAGGTTGATCGAGGCCCAGGGCACCAACACCAGCAACAGCGCCAGAATCAGGCCGATGAACTGCGAAATGAAATTCGCCGAGGCTCCCAGCGCCACCACGCAGCAACCCGCCAGCACGATGCCCGACAACACCACGCGCACCTTGATGCTGGGCGTCCATTGGCTGGCGAAGGTCTGGATCGAGGTGATGATCGACAGCACTGCGCCATACAGATTCAAGGCGTTGTGGCTGATGATGTTGAGCAGGAACAACACCATCAGGATCGGCCCCAGCCAACCGGTGGACTGCTTGACCGCCGCCATCGCCTCGGTGCCTTCCGGGGTCGCCAGTACCGCCACGGCGCCGAAGGTGAACGACAGGATCGTGCCCAGGGTCGCCCCCAGATACGTGGCCCAGAATGGCTTGGCGATCCCAATATCCGCAGGCAGGTAACGCGAGTAGTCCGACACATACGGCGAGAAGCTGATCTGCCAGATGATGCCCAGCGACACCGTGGCCAGCCAGCCGGACAGGTTGAATCCGCCGCGGGTGAAGAAGTCCGCCGGCAGATCATGGGCGAAGATATAGAGGAAACCGGCGAGCAAGGCACTGCCCATCACCCAGGTGCCGATGCGGTTCAGGGTATGGATGAAGCGATAACCGATCACCCCGATGGCCGTGGCGCTTAAGGCGCCGATGAGAATGCTGGCCGGCACCGGAACCGACGGCGCAATGCCGACAATCGATTTACCTGCCAGCACGATGTTGGAAATGAAGAAACCGATGTAGATCAATGCCGCGAAGAACACGATCAGCAGCGCGCCATAGCGGCCGAACTGACCACGGCTCTGCACCATCTGCGGGATGCCCATGCACGGTCCCTGGGCCGACGCCAGCGCAATCACTACGCCGCCGACCATGTGCCCGAGGGCAATCGCCAGCAACCCCCAGAACAGATTGAGGTGGAACACCTGGACCACCATGGCGCCGGTGACGATGGGCAGTGGCGCGATATTGGTGCTGAACCACAGGGTGAAGAGATCGCGGGCCTTCCCGTGGCGCTCTGCGAGTGGAACGTAGTCGACCGTGTGGTTCTCGATCAACGGGTCTTGCCGGGACATCTGGGACATGTGCATGAACTCGAGTTTGTCTGTTCTTATCTTTGTATGAAGCCAAACCGGGGGGACTCTCTGGCCGCCCCTCAGATGCGGACCATATTATGGTATTCCAAACTTTAAACAAGACTGATCCGGTCTTTGAACAAGCATCTGAGCCGGCATCCTGCCCGATCCACGCCAGCGTTTGCTAGCTTAAAGCCCAGCAATCATTGGGTTTAAGACGAAAGCCTTACGTTTATCGGTTCACCTAAAAAGACCTTGCAATCGATGTATTACGGTATACCATCAGACCTATAAACACATAAAAACGCGTCACACCACCCGAGGACCGTCCAATGATCGATGCCGCCATCTACAAACAAGTCATGGGTTCGTTCCCGTCCGGAGTGACCGTGATCACCACCCTGGATGACGACGGGCAAATCGTCGGCCTGACCGCCAGCGCCTTCAGTTCGTTGTCGATGGACCCGGCTCTGGTGCTGTTCTGCCCCAATTACAGCTCCGACTCCTACCCGGTCCTGATCAAGAACAAACGTTTTGCCATCCACGTGCTTTCCGGCGGCCAGCAAAGCGAAGCCTATGCCTTCGCGCGCAAAGGCAAGGACAAGGCCCAGGGGATCGAGTGGACGTTGAGCGAGCTGGGCAACCCGATTCTGGCCAATGCCACGGCGGTCATCGAATGTGAGCTGTGGCGCGAATATGAAGGTGGTGACCACGCCATCATGGTCGGCGCGGTGAAAAACCTGATCGTGCCCCGCCAGAGCAGCGGGCCACTGGTGTATTGCCACGGCAAGATGGGCGCGTTGCCGGTCCTGGCCTGATCCCCTTGTGGGAGCGGGCTTGCTCGCGAAGAGGCCGGCACACCCAACATCAATGTTGTCAGGCATACCGCTTTCGCGAGCAAGCCCGCTCCCACAGGTTGCTCACTGACCAGTGAGAAACATTTGCACAGATTTCGTATTATGGTATACCAATAATCAACAGGCCCGCGATCGACTGGCCGACAACAATAGATCCGAGGTAAGCGTCATGAAGTTTTCCCTGTTCGTACACATGGAACGTTGGGACGAAAGCGTCAGCCACCGCCAGTTGTTCGAAGACCTGACCGAACTGACGCTGATGGCCGAGGCCGGTGGTTTCAGCACCGTGTGGATCGGTGAACACCACTCCATGGAATACACCATCTCGCCAAGCCCGATGCCGCTGCTGGCTTACCTGGCGGGCAAGACCACCACCATTCACCTGGGTGCCGGCACCATCATCGCGCCGTTCTGGCATCCGCTGCGGGTGGCCGGTGAATGCGCGTTGCTCGATGTGATCAGCAACGGACGCATGGAAGTCGGCCTGGCCCGTGGCGCCTACCAGATCGAGTTCGACCGTATGGCCGGCGGCATGCCGGCCTCCTCCGGCGGCCAGGCGTTGCGGGAAATGGTTCCGGTGGTGCGGGCATTGTGGAACGGTGACTACGCCCATGACGGCGACATCTGGAAATTCCCGACCTCCACCAGCGTACCCAAGCCGATCCAGCAGCCGAACCCGCCGATGTGGATCGCCGCCCGCGACCCGGACTCGCACAACTTCGCCGTGGCCAACGGTTGCAACGTCATGGTCACGCCGTTGATGAAAGGCGACGAGGAAGTCCTCGACCTGAAGAACAAATTCCAGGCCGCGCTCGACAACAACCCCGGCGTGCCGCGGCCGCAACTGATGGTACTGCGTCACACCCACGTGCACACCGCCGACGATCCTCAAGGCTGGGAAGTCGGGGCCAAGGCAATCTCCAGGTTCTATCGCACCTTCGATGCCTGGTTCGGCAACAAGACCACCCCGGTCAACGGCTTCCTCGCACCGAGCCCGGAAGAGAAATTCGCCGGTCGCCCTGAGTTCGAACTGGAAAGCCTGCACAAGACCGCCATGATCGGTACCCCGGAAGAAATCATTCCGCGCATCAAGTACTACCAGGAACTGGGGGTCGACGAATTCAGCTTCTGGTGCGATAACAGCCTGCCCCACGCGGAAAAGAAAAAATCCCTGGAGCTGTTCATCAAGCACGTGGTGCCAGCGTTCCGCTGATTGCGCCGCCCTGCTCCCCGGACGCGAAGCCGGGGGTCAGCACACCTCAACTGTGGGAGCGAGCTTGCTCGCGATGGACGCCAACGATAACGCGGGCCATCTGAAACACCGCGTTGCCTAGAGTTTTTCGCGAGCAGGCTCGCTCCTACATGGGTCGATTCCAATGATGACTGGTCACCTCCCATCACTCGCCCTTCCCTCCGGCGCCGCGCGGGCTTACCTGCGCGGTGAATGGACCGCTTCGCACCTGCATTTCAAGCGCCTGCGCGCCAGCGTTTCGGCCAAGCAGAACGGTTTCTGGCAAATAGTTCACTGAGCCCACCCGAACAGCCAATCACGCACCCCGCGTCTCGCCATTGCATGGCGCGTACGGTGCATCGTGTTTCGTCTTGATCAGGTTTGCCCAATGAACAATAACAACGCGCTGTTGATCATCGACATGCAGCAGGAGGACGGCTTCGTCCTGGAAAACTTCGACACAGTGGCTACCAATACCGCCACCCTGCTCGATACCGCCCGCCGTCAGCGGATGCCTGTCCTCTATACCCGCCACATCAATCAGGCCGACGGCAGTGACCTGCCCCACGGCGAACCTCTGGCCGCCGACGGTGGCCCCGGCAGTTACCGCGCCGGCACCCGCCAAGTGGAAATCATCGAGTCGCTGACGCCGCAGTCCGGTGAATTGATCATCGACAAGGGCCGTTACAGTGCCTTCCACCGCACCGACCTCGATGCCCGACTCAAGGCAATGGAGGTCGACACGCTGATCGTCTGCGGCGTGTTGACCGACGTCTGCGTGCTGACCAGCGTGTTCGATGCCTTCGCCCTGGGTTATCGCGTGCGCCTGGTCAGCGATGCCTGCACCACGACCACCGAGGCCGGGCATTACTCGGCCCTGCTGATCATGGCCAACTGGGTCTACGCGCTGGAAATCCTCACCACGTCCGAGTGCCAGCGCGCCCTGCAACAGCTCGATCACATCAGCCTGATCCCCGAGCAGCCGGACCTGTTTGCCCACCAACCCCATGAGCTGCAAAGCACCATCGCCCGTCTGCAATCCCACCTCGTCCGGACTCAGGAGTGATCGCCATGCAAGTCGAAAAAAGAAGCATCGATTTCATCCCCGAAACCGAACGTCACGGCAAACCGGGTTCGCTGTTCTACATCTGGTTCGGCGCCAACATGAACATCACTACCATTGCATCCGGCGTGTTGCCGGTGGTGATGGGACTCAACCTGTTCTGGAGCGCGCTGGCGATCATCATCGGCTCGTTGCTGGGGGCGATTTTCATGGCCTCCCACTCGGCCCAGGGACCGAAGCTGGGCATTCCGCAAATGATCCAGAGCCGGGCGCAATTCGGCGTGTTGGGGGCGGTGTTGCCGCTGCTGTTCGTGATGCTGATCTACCTGGGTTTCTTTGTCAGCAACACCTTGCTCGCGGCCCAGGCGCTGGAGTCCGTCAGCCCACTGCCGATGTCCGGCAATATCTACCTGATCGGCGCGTTGTGCTTCGTCGTCGCGCTCTATGGCTATCGGTTGATTCACCGCTTGCAGAAGCTGCTGTCGATTCTGTCGCTGGTGGTGTTCGTGGCCGCCACGGTGCTCGCCTTGCAGTTGCCGATCCCGGCCGAACAATGGCTGCCAACAGGCTTCTCGCTGTCGAAGTTCCTGGTGGCAGTGAGCATTGCCGTGACCTGGCAACTGTCCTATGCACCTTATGTCGCCGACTATTCGCGCTACCTGCCTAGCAACACGCCCACCGCCCAGGTGTTCTGGTACAGCTACGCCGGCACGGTCAGCGGCGGCGCGTGGATGATGATTCTCGGGGCAATCCTGAGCGTCGGCATCGGCGACTTTTCCAGCAACGTCGGCGGGCATGTCGCCGGCCTGTTCGGCGCTGGCGCGGTGCTGCTGTTCGCCTTCATCGTCTACGGCCAAGTGTCGATCAACGTGTTCAACCTGTACGGCGCGTTCATGTCGACCATCACCGTGATCGAACCTTTCGCCCGGCTCAAGGTGACCCCGCGGGTACGCGGTCTGTTCATGCTGCTGATCAGCCTGGTGGCCACGGCCCTGTGCACCATCAGTCAGGACGACTTCATCAGCTTCTTCCTGAATTTCATCTTCTTCATGAGCTACTTCCTGATCCCGTGGACGGCGATCAATCTGGTGGACTACTACTGCCTGCGCAAAGGCCAGTACCGAATTGACGACATCTTCGACTTGAACGGGATCTACGGGCGGGTCAACCGGATTGCCTGCGGCAGTTTCCTGCTGGCGATTGCCCTGGAAATTCCGTTCATGAACACCACGCTGTACGTCGGACCGGTGGCCACGGCGCTGGACGGGGTGGACCTGGCGTGGATCGTCGGGTTGCTGGTGCCGGCGCTGAGTTATTACTGGCTGATGAAGCTCGGCAAGCGAGCGCCGATGATGGAGTCAGCGGCCGACTAAATTTCAGGCAAAAAAAATCCCAGGCAGCTGATGGACGCCTGGGATTTAAAAATGCATAAACCGTGGTGGTGAACGCGGCGCGGATATTACGGAATATTTCACGCTGTAACAAGATATTTTTATTCACTATCCAGTTAATAAACGTTCCAAGTCCTTAAATATCCACATATTTTCTAAGGGCGACTAGAGAAACCAGCGATACTCCCGCGCGCTGATGTCATGCAGAAATGCCAGATGATCCTGACGCTTGTTTTCGCAGTAGACGTCCACGAACTCCGCCCCCAAGCCTTCGCGCAGCACTGCATGATTTTGCATGGACTGCACCGCTTCGAGCATTTCCAATGGAAAATCGATGCCACTGCCGCGGTCTTCGTTGAGCGGTGCAATCGGCTCGCGCTCCCCTTCCAGGCCTTGCTCCAACCCCACCAGAATCGCCGCCAACGCCAGATAAGGGTTGGCATCGGCGCCGGCCAGACGATGTTCAATGCGCAGGTTCTTGATGTCCGACTCCGGAATCCGCAAGCAGGCATCGCGATCCTCGAAGCCCCAACTGGCACGGGACGCGACGTTCACCGTGCCGCTCAGGCGGCGCATGGCATTGTGGTTCGGGGCAAAAATCGGCATGCAGTGCGGCAACACATCCAGGCAACCGGCCACCGCATGGCGCAGCGCCCGCTGCCCGTTCGCCGCCAGCAGGTTGTTGCCGGCCTGGTCATACAGGCTAACATGCACGTGCATGCCGCTGCCGGGGTGTTGCAAGTAAGGTTTGGCCATGAAGCTGGCGCGCAGGTTGTGCTTGAGCGCCACGCCCCGGGTGCTGCGGCAGAACAGGGCCGCCCAGTCGGCGGCGCGCAGGCCGTCATCGCAATGGCCGAAGTTGATTTCGAACTGGCCCGGGCCGAGTTCGGCGGTGATCACCGTGGCATCGACGCCCTGGGCTCGAGCGGTCTCGACCATTTCATCGAGCACCGGGGCGAAGCGCGACAAGCGCTCGATGTGCATGTTCGGCTGATCGTCGGCATCGCCGGTCAACTCATCACGGGGAAATTGCGGCAAGCCGTCCTTCAAGCGGCTGTCGAACAGGTAAAACTCCAGCTCGAAGGCCACCACCGGGAAAATGCCTTTGCGGTGCAGACGGTCCAGCACCCGCGCCAGCACTTCACGGGGTTCGAATTCGATGGGTTTTTCGGTGCCGTCGGAGGTGATCAGCATCTGGCCCAAGGGCTGCTTTTCCCAGCTCACCAGCTTCAGCGTGCCGGGCACCAAACGGCGCAGCGCGTCCGGGTCACCATCGTTGAAGCAGTAATCGCCGATCTTGAACAGCCCACCCTGGGTGCCGAGCAGCACGCAGTTCTGCGGCAGCTTCAATGCACTGCCGGCAGCGACTTTTTCCAGCATCTCGATCGGGTAGCGCTTGCCGTAGAAATGCCCCGGAATGTCCAGGGAGATCAGGTCGACGTAGCGCACTTCGGGGTTGCAGTGGCGGAAGTTGCGAACCTCGGCCAGCAGTTCAGAGCACACAGCATCCATCGTTTTGTTCCTTGTTGTTATCAGGTGTAAACCCAAAGCACGCGGGTCAGTTGGTCGGACAGGTTGCCGTAGCGGCAGTGCGCATGGCTGGCCAGTTGAAAGCTGTCGCCGGGATGCAGGGTCACCGGTTCGTTGTCGTCGAGCCACAGGGTCAGTTCCCCTTCCAGGACATAACCGCCCTGCTCGGAGCTGTCCTTCATGTGCCGGTCACCGCTGCTGGCACCGGGTTCGAGCTGGCTTTCGAGCATCGAGAACGACGCGCGCATTTTCGGCGAAACGAGGATGTCGGTGATGCCGTCGGCGTAATACAGCGTGCGGCGCTCGTCCGGGCGGGTGACCCAGGACAAGGCCATGGGTTTGGGCAGGCTGTAGAAATAGGTGGTCGGCACCCCCAGGGTTTCGCTGATGGCGGTCAGGTCCGCCACCGTCGGGCGCGACAGGCCGCGCTCGACCTGGGACAGAAAACCCACGGAGCGGCCAATTTTGTCCGCCAGTTCCTTCAGGGTGTACTTCTTGTGTTTGCGCAGGTCCTGGATCAGGATCGCCAGCGCCGAGATTTCTTCTTGCATGTCCATCTAGAGGCTTCCAGAAAGTGTCGCTTCAAATGCTGTCGCGCAGTCGATACCAGGCCTTGCCGATGGCTTCCAGCGGCGCGGCCAGGTATTTGCCGCCGGGAAAACTGCCGTTGTTCAGGCCCTGGTACAGGGACAGCTCGTCGGGCTGACCGAGTACCGCATCGGACACCGCCCTCGCCGCAGCCAGTGTCGGCAGCACGCCATGCCCGGAATACCCCTGCATCCAGTACAGATCGCCACGGCGGCCGATATCCGGTGTGCGCTTGAGGGTCAGGTCGATGTGGCCGCCCCAGGCAAACTCCAGGTCGACGCCGGTGAGTTGCGGGAACACGCGCTCCAGGAACGGCCGGGTCGCGGCAGCGATGTCCTTGGGCATGCCGCCCAGGTAAGTGCAACCGCCGCCGAACAGCAGGCGGTTATCCGGGGTGCGGCGGAAATAATCGAGCACGAACTGGTTGTCGGTCACGCACACATTGCTCGGCAACAGCGCGGTGGCTAACTCCTTCGTCAGCGGCGCGGTCGCGACCTGATAGGTCCCGACCGGCAACACGCAACTGGCCAGTTGCGGGTCGAGTCGATCGAGGTAGGCGTTGCATGCCAGCACCAGTACATCGGCGCGAATACGACCGCGCTCGGTGGTCACCACAAACCCGTCGCCCTCCTCGGCATAGCTCAGCGCCTTGCTTTGCTCGTGGATGCGGCCACCGGCCCGCTCGATCGCATCCGCAAGGCCCAGGGCCAGTTTCAGCGGATTCAAATGCCCGCCCTCGGGATCGAACAGGCCGGCCTGATAACGCTCGCTGGCAACCCACTGCGGCAAATCGCTGCGCTCGATAAATTGCAGTTTGTCGTGGCCCCACTTGTGGCTCGCCTCGTGTTGCCACTCGGTCAGCAGGCCTACCCGACGGGGCATCACCGAGGTCCAGAGATGACCGGCGCGATAGTCGCAATCGAACTCATGGCGGCCGGGCAAGTCACGCAGCTCGCGCGCGGCCCAGCGCATGCCGTCCCACAAGCGCCGCGCCCGTTCGTAACCCAGCGCCGCTTCCAGCGGTGGCATGTCGCACGACCAGCCGAGAATTGCCTGGCCGCCATTACGCCCGGACGCGGCCCAGGCCACCCGGCTGGCTTCGAGCAAGGTCACGCGCTTGCCGGCCAGCGCCAGACGCAAAGCCGTGTGCAATCCACTGAACCCGGCCCCGATGATCAGCACTTCGGTGTCTTGTTCACCTTCCAGTGCAGCTCGATCGACCAGACGATCGGCGCAGGTATGGGCGTAGTAACTGGCGACATGCCGGGTGGATTGCTGAAACATACGGCCTCGTGAAATTTTGTATTTTTAATTTCATGAAAAAATACACGGTAAATTTCACACAAGCAATCAACGCGTAAAAAATCCCGCTCAGGCGAACCCGAGCGGGATGTTTTTATTCAGACGTGACGTTCGAATCAATCAGGCCACGGGAATCATCGGATCCGCCGAAGCCAGCGCCGAGGCGCGATCAGCCGCCGGTGGGTAGATCCACTGGGTGTTGATCTGAGTCTTCAATGCCTTGGCTTCGTGCTTGACCAACTTGACCTGACGATCCCAACCCTCGGTGTACACCGCGCCCCAAGCGCCCAGATCGAGGCAGGTCACGTATTTCGGCTGGCTGTACGGCGTCGGGTCGACACCGAGAAGCTGCGCGGCGACATTGTTGCCGGCATGGCGGCCCAGCGAAATAGCATGCTGACAGGTCATCAAGGCGTAGTTGCCGATCTCGTCACTGGCCGCATAGGCGACGTCGCCGGTAGCGAAGATGTCGTTCTGGCCAATGACTTTCAGGTGCGCGTCAACATGCAGACGGCCCAGGTGATCACGTTCGGCGGGAATCTGCTCGGTCAGGGAGCTGGCGCGAACGCCGGTGGTCCAGACCACGGTTTTTGCATCGATGCGCGCCCCGTCGGACAGGGTGACACCGTCGGCATCGACCGACACAACCGAAGCTTTCAAGTGCCATTTCACGCCGGTCGCCACGCTGGCCTCGACGATCGATTCGGCGATTTGCTCACCCATCGAGCCGCCCACTTTATCGCCGCGGTCCACGATGATCACATTGATGTCGGCACGGTCGCCGAGGATGGCCTGCAGGCGGGTCGGCATTTCAGTCGCCGTTTCGATCCCGGTGAAACCGCCACCGGCCACCACCACCGTGTTGCGCGCCTTGCTTTCGGGCTGGCTGGCCAGCGCCTTGAGGTGGTTTTCCAGGCGAACGGCCTGCTCGATCTGATCGACGTCGAAGGCATGTTCGGCCACGCCCGGAGTGCTCGACGAAGCCAGACGACTGCCGGTAGCCAGAACAAGTTTGTCGTAGCTGCAGACTTGTCGGGTCCCTGCGGCATCGACATAGCCGACCTGCTTTTGCTCGACGTTGATGGTCTGCGCCGCGCCCTTGATGAACTTGACCCCTACAGCATCAAACAGATCGCCAATCGGCGCGGCCAGTTGATGGGCATTCGGTTCGTAGAAGCGCGGACGCACGCGGAGTTCGGCCTGAGGCGCCAGCACGGTCACTTCAACATCGTTGTGGCCGTGAATGTCGAACAGGCGCGTGGCACTCAATGCGGTCCACATGCCACCGAAACCTGCGCCGATCACCAGAATGTGCTGTTTCATTTTTTGACTCCTGGGGGGAATGACCAAGTGTTGAAAATAGTTGAGCGGTTTAAGGACCGACGCGGGCTTGTACCCAGATAAGCGCCTGCCACTGCGACCGAGCAACTACGACTGTATTGATCCTAGTTAGGTCCTGCAACAGGTTTTTATCGAGGGCTGCCACCGAAAAACGCGACCCATGACCTGAGCCCCCTGTATTCAGCGCATCACAGGAGTGTTTTGTTGTCATGAAAAAAGATTCAACGAGAAGGGATTCGTTGCCTTGCTTACTTTCGGCTGTTAGAATTTACGACTGATTCAGTCGGAGATTTGCATGTCTCTTTACAGCGCGGGTGTCGAATACGGCATCCACTGCCTGCTTTTTCTGGTGGGTAATGGCGGCGACTCGCGCGAAGCGAGCGTGCGCGACCTTGCCGATCTGCAAGGCGTCCCTCAGGACTATCTGGCGAAAATCTTCACCAAGCTGGCCAAGGCCAGACTGGTGGTCGCCACCGAAGGCGTGCGCGGTGGCTTCAAGCTGGCCCGGCCCGCCGACGAAATCACCTTGCTGGATATCGTCAATGCCATCGACGGCCGCAAGTCGATTTTCGATTGTCGGGAGATCCGTGGTCGTTGCGCCGTGTTTGACGGCGCCCCGCCTGAGTGGGCACTGGAGGGTCTGTGCGCGATCAATGGCGCGATGATGGTTGCGCAAAAACGCATGGAAGAGGCCCTCGCGCAACAAACCATCCTCGACATCGCCAGGAAATTCGGGCGCAAGGCCCCGCCAGAGTTCGGCGTCAAAGTGGAAAGCTGGATGAACGAGCGCCGGGAACGCAAAAGTGCCACCCAGGCCAGTGAGCAAATCATCCCGACGACCAACCTTTCAGACTGATCCACACAAAAAAAACCGGATGCGCACCAGACATCCGGTTTTTTCTGGATTCAGGCGAACATCGGTCGCTGACCGATTTTCGGTCTCCCGCGCTTACAAACAGTCGCGCACGATTTTGCGCAGGTCGCCGGACTTGGCCCAAGGTGGCCCCTGATACAGCGAAACCCGGCTGCCTTCCTTGTACTTCACGATATCCAGCACTTCGTCGGCCGTGATCACGCTGGGCGCGGTGATGCGGAATCCGTTGGATATCGAAACCTGGGTCGTATTCGATACTTCCTTTTGCCAGGCAGGCAACACGCACGCCGCATACTCTTTTGGCGTCTTCTCGCTGTGCTTGCTGACATTCGGCTCACCCGGTACCAACGAAGCCGGCAACGAGCACCCGCCCAGCAATGCCAACACGACTCCCCCCATCAACATCCGCATGCTGTTTCCTTTAATTTGAAATAAGAAAATGTAGCTCGCCGTCGTCCCTACAGCCATCCCCAACGATTCAGCGACTGTCATTGATATCGCTTGCCCCGGTTAGTTCCTTGAATTCAGATAATCCATCCATCTTTCGCAGGCGTCATGGTTGGTCGCTGCCTCCAGGTCAGCGATCAATTTCTGGGCCATGGCCCTGAAATCATCGGTTGTGGTCATTTTACGTCGTCCCCGCAGGAACAATCGGCATTTGAGTAGGACAGCTTACTTTTTCGTTCGCTGTTGTTTTCCCGACCAAAGGAGACCCCGCTGATTCAGACGAACACAACATACGGCGCGGTAAACAGGTCTAAAATTTTGGTGTGCAGAGTTCAGGAGGTCATCATGTGGCTTAACGAATCGGAACAGGAACTTCGGCGCGATCTGCAAGGGCTTGCGTCAGATTTGCGCTGGTCGGCCGTCGAGCTGTTGCGCATCGAGCAGCAATTGCGCCTGCTCGGGAGCGAAGTCGACGCGCAAGCCGTTCAAAGACTGTGTTCTTTATTTCAGGGCGATGAAGAAAAGCTGTCCGGCTACGCCGAGGAAGTGAAGGCCAAGGTCATTAGCCGCAACAAGGCTCAATAGCGGGAGCGCTGCCATGAACAGACCTCTATTCACGCTGGTCGTCGTACTGACCGCGTTGGCAGGCTGCAGCACCAACTCGATCTACAAGGATCAGCCGCTGGTCGCGAAAGTCGACACCGGCATGACCCAGGAGCAAGTCCGGCAAATCGGCGGCCAGCCGCTGGCGGTCAGCAATCGTAGCGTCGAACCCGGTACGTGCTTTGACTACAAACTGACTCATGCCGACCATCAGCAGCCGTACAACGTCAGTTTCGACGGCCGCGGCATGGTCGACCACAAGAGCTTCATGACCTGCGCGGAGTGGAGCCACACGCAGCAAAAGGCCAGGGAACCCTCCCGCCCCAGCGGAGGCGGCGGCTACTAGCGCCCTTGAGGATTTTGCAGGCTGTAGGAGCGAGCTTGCTCGCGATGGACTCAAGCGCGGCGGGTTTAGCCAGGAAACACGCGTTATCGTTAGCGACCATCGCGAGCAAGCTCGCTCCTACAGGGGGGCTTCATTTTCCCGCAGGCCTGCCGGCACGTGCCCTGTAGCCGGGCAGCGATGCGGCAAATGCCAGCGCTTCTTCCCGACTGGCAAACGAGCCAAGCCGGTCACCCTGGGTACATACCCGCCAGGGGCCGTTGTTCACGCTGAGTACGTCATAACCATTCATGTGCATCTTGTTCAACATCGGAACGCTCATAGTCACCTCCTCTCGGGCAGTGATCTCAGGTTGACTTGCCTACCTTACACCCACCCTTGTCCAAAATACCGACCAGACGTCGCCATGGAAATTCCCGAAATCGATTGCACTTTTCCTCGCATTGCCCCCTCGAATTACTTGTAAAGTGCTCAATCGGCCCTGGCCCGAATGCTGCATTTCAATGCCTGTTCCATGTCAACCGGCCATTAGGTAATCAATGAAAGTACGCGCAACGATCATCTGCGAGCAGGAACGGCATGTACTGCTGGTACGCAAGCAAGGAGGACGCTGGACGCTGCCCGGCGGCAAGCTCGAACAGGGTGAAAGTGCAGCCGATGCCGCCGTTCGCGAACTGCTGGAGGAAACCGGCCTGCGGGTCGACGAGTTGATATACGTGCTGGAACTGGAGTCGGGCGGCACCCGACACCACGTATTCGAGGTGTCGGTGCTGAATCTGGAGCAATTGCGACCGCTGAACGAAATCACCGATTGCATCTGGCACCCGCTTGATGCGCTACACAACCTGAACATCAGCGACGCCATGCGCAGTATTGTCAGCACCTTTGTGCGCCGCTTGTAGGCTCTAGCCTTTGGCCAACGCCGTCGCAGCCCTGTCGATCAAGGCCGCCACTTCGGCGGGCATCGACGCCAATGACGCGTGGCTGGCATTCAAGGTCAGGATCTCCCTGGCGTTGAGTCGCGCGGCCATCCATTGCTGGTTCTGTGGCGCGATCATCCGGTCTGCGGTCGAAATCTGATACCACGATGGCTTTTTCTTCCAGGCCACCGTGCCAATGGTGTCACCGAAGGTACTCGCCAGCGGCGCTTTCTGGGTGAGGCCCATGACCAACCCTTCGGTCGCCGGCAGGTCCTGACAGAAACTTTCGTGGTAGAGCTCAGGCTTGACCCACAGGTATCCGTCGCTGTCGGGAGCCAGGTTGGCCGCCGCCGCTGGCAGATGCCTTTGCGTGATGCCACCGGGGCTTTCACCGGCGTCCGGTGCGAATGCGGCGATGTACACCAGGCCCACCACATTCGGCATATCACCCGCTTCGGTGATCACCGCGCCGCCATAGGAATGCCCCACCAGCAGCACCGGACCGGGCACCTGGGCGACCATCTTGCGCGTACGCTCGGCATCATCGGCCAGCGAAGTCAGCGGCAACTCGACGGCACGAATGCGTGTGTCACCCCGGCTGACCAATTTAACGATGACCTTGTTCCAGTGGGCAGCACCGCCCCAAAAACCATGGACCAGCACGATCGTGGGTTTATCACTCATCACCATGACTCCGTTTGCCGATGGGGTTGTCTGTCGTTCGCCTCAGCCCTGATCGCCGCCGCCCACGGGCATGACCATGCCGGTGATATAGGACGCGTCGTCGCTGGCCAGAAACAGAATAGCCCCCGCCTGCTCATCCAGGGTGCCGTAGCGTTTCATCAAACTGCTGTCGAGGGTCTGGTCGACGATCTGCTGGTACCAGAGTTTTTCCTGCTCACTCTGCTCGGCACCATTGCGGGGTATGCGTCGCGGCGGTGCTTCGGTGCCACCAGGCGCCGTGGCATTGACTCGCACGCCGCGACCGGCGGTTTCGAACGCCAGACAAGCGGTCAAGGCATTGACCCCACCCTTTGCCGCACCGTAGGGCACGCGGTTGAGGCTGCGGGTAGCGATGGAGGAAACGTTGACGATCGCACCGCTGCCCTGCTGCAACATGAACGGCAGCGCGGCATGGCAACACCACAAGGTCGGGAACAGCGAACGGCGAACCTCGGCCTCGATCTGTGACGCTTCATAGTGCTCGAACGGCTTGGCCCAGATTGTCCCGCCGACGTTATTGACCAGCACATCGAGGCGACTGAAGCGCTCGACGGCGGTTTGCATCACCCGACTGCATTCCTCGTATTGCTCAAGGTCGGCGGTCAGGGCCAGTACCTGGGTGGTTGGCGCCAACTGTTGCTGGACTTCGAACACCAGGTCGGAGCGATCCACCAGGATCAGCTTCGCCCCTTCGGCGGCCATACGCTCGGCCACCCGCCGCCCGATACCTTGGGCTGCGCCGGTGATCAGCGCGACTTTTTCGTGAAATCTGTTCATGTGTACCTCATGAAGAAGGTTGCCGTTCAACTGTGGGAGCGAGCTTGCTCGCGAAAGCGGTGTCACGGGCAACATCGATGTTGAATGTTCCTGCCTCTTCGCGAGCAAGCCCGCTCCCACATGAGTCCTGTGTCGGGCATGGCATTTGCGTACGACTGCTACCAACTGTGGGAGCGGGCTTGCTCGCGAAAGCGGTCTCAGGGGCAATATCAATGCTGGATGTTCCGGCCTCTTCGCGAGCAGGCTCGCTCCCACATTGGGTATTTGTGCGTGACTCAAGCCGCGCTGGCAGCAAATTTTTCGTAGTAGAAATTCGCTGGCTTGATGCCTTGCTCGCCAATGTACCGGCTGACGGCCTCGACCATCGGCGGCGGGCCGCACAGGTAGACGTCGACGTCGCCATCGTTCAAATGCCTGGGCTCGATGTGCTGGGTCACATAGCCCTTGAGCGGGTGTTGGCTCTCGGGGCTGGCGACGCAGGCGCTGAAGGTGAAGTTGGGGATGCGCGCGGCAAAGGCTTCGAGGCGGTCGAGTTCCACCAGGTCGAAATCGTGGGTCACGCCGTAGATCAGATGCAGCGGGTGATCGCTGCCCTGCTCGGCGATCTTCTCCAGCATCGCGGTGAACGGCGCCAGCCCGGTGCCACCGGCCAGCAGCAACAACGGCCGACGGATGTCGCGCAGGTAGAAGCTGCCCAAAGGACCGGCCAGGCTCATGCAGTCGCCGGCCTTGGCCATGCCGGTGAGGAAGCTGCTCATCAGGCCACCCGGCACGTTGCGGATCAGGAAACTGACCTCACCGTCGCGCTGCAACGAACTGAACGAATAGGCACGGGTCTGCTCGCTGCCGGGAATCCCCAGGTTCACGTATTGCCCCGGCAGGAACGCCAGTTTGCTCAGGGATTCGCCCTTGATCGACAGCGCGATAGTGCTGTCGGACAGTTGGCGCACGGCACTGATGGTCGCGTCGTAGCTGGCCTGACGGGTGCGGCAAACCTGCGAGGACGTCGGTACGCGCACCACGCAATCGCTCTGGGCACGCATCTGACAGGTCAGGACAAAGCCCTGCTCGGCCTCTTCAGGGCTGAGGGCGTCTTCGATGTACTCCTCGCCCAGATCGTAGGTGCCGGCTTCGGCAAAACACTTGCAGGTACCGCAAGCACCGTCTCGGCAGTCCAGCGGGATGTTGATGCCCTGGCGGTACGCGGCATCGGCCACGGTTTCGCCGACGTTGGCGTCGATGAACCGGGTGACGCCGTCTTCAAAATTGAACGCAATGGAATGGGTCATGACGGCAGTCTCACAAGTGGTAGACATCGATGACCTGGCGAACGTAATCGTTCTTCAGAATCACTTTCTTGGCCAGGATCAGCGGGTTTTCACCGCGCACGTCGAGGGTGTAGAAACTGCTGCCGAAATAGCTGTCGACGGTCTTGTAGCGAAAACTCAGGGTGTGCCAGTTGAAGCGCACCTTGCACAGTCCGTCGGCCTGTTCGAGCAGCTCGATGTTGCTGATGTTGTGGGAGGTGCGGGTGTCCGGCACGCTGGCGCTGGAGCGCTCGGTCTTGATGCGGAAGACGCGGTCTTCAAGGCCCGTGCGGTTGCCGTACCAGATCAGCGAGATTTCCCGCTGCGGGTCTTCGGTCAATTCGTCGTTATCGTCCCAGGACGGCATCCAGAATGTCGCGTCGGGGGCGTACAGCTCCAGCCACTCGTCCCACTGACGATCATCGAGGTAGCGCGCCTCGCGGTAGAGGAAATCGCGAACGGCATCGTAAGAAATGGTCATTGCACGTCCTCCACGGCGATCAGCTTCGACTGTTCGGCAGCCAATGCCTTGAGCATGGTCTGCTGCCAGTACTTGTGTTGCAGCACGAACAGGCCTTCGTCCTCGGTGCGCACGCCGCTGAGCAGCGGATGCAGGTCGATTTCTTTTGCAGCCTCGTCAGCACCTTCGATCCAGTGTTCGGCGCCACGGGACATGTCGTTCCAGGTGGTGACGCTGCCCTGGTAGCTGGTCTGACAGGAGCGGAACTCTTCCAGATCGTCGGGCGTGGCCATGCCGCTGACGTTGAAGAAATCCTCGTACTGGCGAATCCGGCTGGAACGGGCGTGGTCGCTCTCGCCTTTGGGGGCGATGCAGTAGATGGTGATTTCCGTGCGGTTGACCGAGATCGGCCGGGCAATGCGGATCTGCGAGCTGAACTGGTCCATCAGGTACACGTTGGGATACAGGCACAGGTTGCGCGAGTTCTCGATCATCCAGTCGGCGCGGGCCTTGCCGAAGTCTTGCGCCAGCTCATCGCGGCGCTCGTACAGTGGACGGTCCTCGGGATTGGCCCAACGGGTCCAGAGCAGCATGTGGCCCTTGTCGAAGGAATAGAAACCACCGCCCTGCTTGGCCCAGCTGCCGGCGCTCATGGTCGGGTTGGTGTCGCCGGCTTCGCGCTGCTTGCGCTGGTTCTGGGTGGCCGCGTAGTTCCAGTGCACGGAGCTGACGTGGTAGCCATCGGCGCCGTTCTCGGCGGTGAGTTTCCAGTTGCCTTCGTAGATGTAGCTGGAGGAGCCACGCAGCACCTCCAGGCCATCGGCGGACTGGTCGACGATCATGTCGATAATCTTCGCCGACTCGCCCAGGTGTTCGACCAATGGCAGCACATCAGCTTTCAGGCTGCCGAACAGGAAGCCGCGATAGGACTCGAACCGCGCAACCTTGGTCAGGTCGTGGGAACCTTCGCAGTTGAAGCTCGACGGGTAGCCGGCGTTGGCCGGATCCTTGACCTTGAGCAGCTTGCCAGAGTTGTTGAAGGTCCAGCCGTGGAACGGGCAGGTGTAGGAGCTCTTGTTGCCGGACTTGTGCCGGCACAGGGTCGCGCCGCGATGGCTGCAGGCGTTGATAAAGGCATTGAGCACACCGTCCTTGTTGCGCGCGATGAAGATCGACTGGCGCCCCATGGTGGTGGTGTAGAAATCGTTGATGTTGGGGATCTGGCTTTCGTGGGCCAGATACAGCCAGTTGCCTTCGAAGATGTGTTCCATCTCCAGATCGAACAACCGGGGGTCGGTGAACATCTCGCGCTTGCAGCGATAGAGGCCTTGCTCGGGATCGTCTTCAAGCAGGGAATGCAAATATTCGGGTCGCAGGGTCATGGCCGCCGCCTCCATTGTTATTGTTCAGGCAGGGGTCATGCTAGGACGGGGGGGCAGGCTGGAATATCCGCGCAGTGCAGACCTTTATCCGTTTTGTGCAATGTGTTTTTTGTAGGAGCGAGCTTGCTCGCGAAAAACCTGAGAGCACTGCGGGGTGTCAGGTTCCCCGCGTCATCGTTGACCTCCATCGCGAGCAGGCTCGCTCCTACAGTAGATCGGGCGCCATTGCTGGCGCCTCAATGCCGGCGCTTGAGGGTATCGGACGGCAATTCGCCGAACTGCTTGCGGTAGCTGTCGGAGAACCGGCCCAGGTGCAGGAAGCCGTAATCCATTGCCACTTCGGTGACGTTGCGCACGTTGCAGGTTGGATCGCTCAGGCAAGCGTTGATGCGTTCCAGGCGTTTCTGGCGTAGATAGTTTTTCGGCGTAAGGCCGGCATTTCGCTCGAACAATCCGTACAACGAGCGCAGGCTCATGTGGGCCTGGCGCGCCAGCTCTTCGCTGTCGATGTCCTGCTTGAGGTTATTGGCGATGTAGTCGGCAATCGCCTCGAACGTGGCCGTCTGCGAGCCCAGTTCGAGGCGGCTGACGTTGGTTTTCATCAAGCTGAGCATCTTGCTGACGATGATCTGCGTGTAATGCTCCTGGACCCTGGGGATCTGCTCGGTGGATTCGGCCTCCTGGCAGATCATCGCCAACAGGTTGACGAAGCCTTCCAGTTCATCGAGCTGATAACGGTTTTCCAGAAACCGCACGCCCTGCCCCGGATAGCGCCAGCGCTGCTCATCGCAGACCGATTCAAACAAGCGGGTCGGGACTTTTAGGATGAATTTTTCGCAATCGGCGGAGTACGTCAGGTCCACCGGATCGTCAGGATTGATCAGCAGCAATTCGCCGGGAGCGAAGTAATGTTCCTGGCCGTGGCCACGCCACAGGCAATTGCCGCGCAGCAGCACTTGCAGGTGATAGATGCTGTCCAGCGCACCGGACGTCACCCGCACACTGGCACCGTAGCTGATGCGGCACAGGTCGAGGCTGGCGAACTTGCGATGGTCGAGACTGGCCAGCGGGCTGCCGGCACGGGGCATGAGAATGCAGTGGTTACCGACGTGCTGATTGACGTAGCCCGACACCGCATAGGGGTCGGCATGGTCGAAAACTCTGCTGCGCTGACTCAACAGTTGAGCTTGCATCATCGGGTCACTCTCGTTGTTGTTATAGGTTGCGTCGGGGCATTCTAAGGCAGTACTTGCAGTGGCGTATCAGTGGACTGACCTGTGGGCATTCTCAATGAAACCTGTAGGAGCGAGCCTGCTCGCGATGGACTTGAGGACGCCGCGGGGAATCAGGCACCCGGCGTTATCGTTAACGTCCATCGCGAGCAGGCTCGCTCCTACAGGGAATCAGGACAATCAGTCCTCGAGTGCGCGAACCCGCTCGTGGCGCTGCTGTTCTTCAGGCTGGGCCGAGGACTGCAGGGTGAAATCGAAGTCGATTTCGGCAAAGCGACCGCTCACACCATGGGCCGCCGCGCGCTGCTGATCGTCGCTAAAGGTGATTTTGGCGATCAGTTCGTCACGGGTGGCGTAGGCGAAATCGTCGTGCAGGTATTGATCGCCGTCAAGGTTGATCTGGGTGGTCAGGTGGCGATGATCCGGCGCGGAAATGAAGAAGTGCACGTGCGCCGGACGCTGGCCATGACGACCCAGTTGATCGAGCAGTTGCTGGGTCGGACCGTCCGGTGGGCAGCCATAGCCCGACGGCACGATGCTGCGGAAACGATAGCGGCCTTCGGCGTCGGTCACGATACGGCGACGCAGGTTGAATTCCGATTGCGTGGTGTCGAAGTACGAGTAGGTGCCACCGGTATTGGCGTGCCAGACATCCACCACGGCGCCGGCCAGGGGTTCGCCAGCAGTGTTGAACACGCGGCCTTGCATGAACAGGGTCACACCCGGATCGACGCCGTCGTCCAGACGCGCTTCGCCTTGCGACAGCGGCGCACCCGCCACGTACAGCGGGCCTTCGATGGTGCGCGGGGTGCCGCCGGACTTGCCGGCCTGCTCGTCTTCGGCGTCCATCAGCAGATCGAGGTAGTGCTCCAGACCGAGACCGGCCACCACCAGCCCGGCTTCCTGGCGAGCGCCCAGCACGTTGAGGTAGTTGACGGCTTTCCAGAACTCTTCCGGGGTCACGGCCAGGTCTTCGATGATGTTCACCGAATCACGCAGGATGCGATAGACCAATGCCTTGGTCCGTGGGTTGCCGGCATCGTTGAGCAGGCCGCTGGCCTCTTCGAGAAATTTCTGGACTTCGGCAGTGTGGGAAATCTTGACGTTCATTTTGAAGGGTTCCTCATCTTGTAATTATTAGCGTAGCGCTGAACAGGCTGGGCTCAGCGGTCATCGTCACGGATGGAAGAAGGATGCCGGCACATCGCGTCGATTTCGATGGCCATGTACGGGAACAGCGGTAATTGCATCAGCAGGTCATGCAGTTCCTGAACGCTGTCGACATCGAACACGCTGTAGTTGGCGTAGTGCCCGGCGATGCGCCACAGGTGGCGCCACTTGCCCTGCTCTTGCAGGCGCTGGGCCAGGGCTTTCTCGTCAGCCTTGAGTTTGGCTGCCGCTTCGGGATTCATGTCGACCGGCAGATTCACGGTCATTTTTACGTGGAACAGCATAATGCTCTCCTCAGGCTTGATGAATGGCGGTGGATGTCTTGTCGCGGCGGAAGAACGCCAGGCGCTCTTCATCCAGGCTCAGGCCCAGGCCCGGCGTTTTCGGCACGTGCAGTTCAAAATCGCGATACACCAGCGGTTCGCTGAGAATGTCTTCGGTCAGCAGCAACGGGCCGAACAGTTCGGTGTCCCACGCCAGCTTGTTCAGGGTGACGAAGGCATGGGCCGAGGCCATGGTGCCCAGGCCACCTTCAAGCATGGTGCCGCCGTACAGGGCAATACCGGCCGCTTCAGCGATGGAGGCGGTGCGCAATACGGCACGTGGGCCACCATTCTTGGCAATTTTCAGGGCGAACACCGAAGCTGCGCCTTCGCGGGCCAGGTTGAACGCATCTTCCACGCATTCGATGGATTCGTCGGCCATGATCGGCGCCGGGCTCATGGCGTTGAGGCGAGCCATGCCGGCGCGGTTGTTACGCGAGATCGGCTGTTCGATCAGGTCGATGCCGTTGGTGCCGAGGATCCGGCAGGCCCGCAGCGCCACCGCTTCGTCCCAGGCCTGATTGACGTCGACCCGCACGCTGGCGCGGTCACCCAGGGCCTTCTTGATGGCGATGACGTGGGCCAGGTCGCGGTTGACCTCCCCGGCGCCGATCTTCAGTTTGAAGATGCGGTGGCGACGCAGGTCGAGCATTTTTTCCGCTTCGGCGATGTCCTTCTCGGTGTCGCCGCTGGCCAGGGTCCAGGCCACCGGCAGCGCATCGCGAACACGACCGCCAAGCAATTCGCTGACCGGCAGGCCGAGGCGTTTGCCCAAGGCATCGAGCAGTGCGGTTTCAATACCGGATTTGGCGAAGGTGTTGCCACGAATGCTGCGCTCCAGGCGCAACATGGCAGCGTTGACGTTGTTGCTGTCCTGGCCGATCAACAGTGGCGCGAAGTGCGTGTCGATGTTGGTCTTGATGCTGTCCGGGCTTTCATTGCCGTAAGCCAGACCACCGATGGTGGTGGATTCGCCGATGCCTTCGATGCCGTCGGCGCAACGCACGCGGATGATCACCAGGGTCTGGTTCTGCATGGTGTGCATCGCCAGCTTGTGCGGGCGGATGGTCGGCAGATCGACGATGATCGTCTCGATCGACTCAATGGCTGTTGCAAGCATTTCGATACCCGTCAGGTTCTTGAAGTTCTGGAATCGATTCTCGTACGGCTTTTTTCCTGAAGCCAATATAGAATTGGTCTGACTTGATACCTTAAAGGTATGCAACTGATTGGCTGGAGGCCCCATGGAACTGCGGCACCTGCGTTACTTCCAGGTATTGGCTCAAACCCTCAACTTCACCCGCGCGGCCGAGTTGCTGCACATCGCCCAGCCGCCCTTGAGTCGGCAAATCCAGCAACTGGAGGACGAACTGGGGGTGATGCTGCTCGAGCGCGGCCGACCGCTGAAGTTGACCGACGCCGGGCGGTTTTTCCACGAGCACTCCACCGCCCTGCTCGAACAACTGAACAAGGTCTGCGACAACACCCGGCGCATCGGGTTGGGTGAGAAAACCTGGCTGGGTATCGGCTTTGCGCCGTCGACACTGTATGGCGTGCTGCCGGAACTGATCCGCCGGTTACGCAGTGGCGAGCCGCTGGAGCTGGAGCTGGGGCTTTCTGAAATGACCACCCTGCAACAGGTGCAGGCGCTCAAGGCCGGGCGCATCGACATCGGTTTCGGTCGAATCCGTATCGACGACCCGGCCATCGTCCAGACCGTGCTCACCGAAGACCGCCTGGTCGCCGCCCTGCCCGCCGGGCATCCGTTGCTCGCAGGGCCCATCAGTTTGCGGGAACTGGCCAAGGAACCCTTTGTGCTGTACCCCGGCAATCCAAGGCCGAGTTACGCCGACCATGTGATTGCCCTGTTCGAGTCCTACGGCGTGAGCATCCACGTCGCGCAATGGACCAACGAACTGCAAACGGCGATCGGGTTGGTGGGGGCGGGAATCGGCGTCACGCTGGTACCGGCCTCGGTGCAGTTGCTGCACCGCGACGACATCGGCTTCACCCCGCTGCTGGAAGACAACGCCACCTCGCCGATCATTCTCAGCCGACGGGTGGGCGATGTATCGCCGGGGTTGAACCATTGTTTGCGGATGATTGATGAGCTGCTGCCACCGGCAGCGTAAGGTAATAGAACAGGCGATAATCACCTGTGGCGAGGGGGCTTGTCGGATCGCCGCACCGCCCCGTTCGGCGGCGCAGCCGTCGCAAGCTGAGATGGTTTTAGGGCCGCTGCGCGCCCCAACGGGGGCAAGCCCCCTCGCCACAGGTCAGTGTTCACTGGGAACCTGGGGCAGCCCGCAACCCGCCCGGTGAAATTCGCAATGAGTGCGATCCAGTTCTCATTTCTGCAAGCGTCTAACGGGTGTTCCCGCCCCAGATCCAGTTCCAGAACCCCGGCAACTCGACTGGCTGCGAACCGTCGCGCACGGTGCGCGCCATGGCCGCCCGCTGTAATTCAGCCTGATCGTCGTAAAACGGCTTGTCGGCGGTTTTCACCCCGGTCTCCCGGGCGCTGTCGAGCAGAATCTGCAGGTATTCGCGGGTATGCCGGGCGGTATAGCGGTTGAGGTCGTGGAAGGTCACCACCACCGGAATCACGCCATCGACCACCGGCAACTCGCCGCGGGCAATGCGCTCGCGAACTTCGGACATCGAGCGCAGCATGTGCGACCGGCGCCGGGGGCTGGCGTTGAAGCCCCAGATCTTGCCGTCATTGGCGCTCAAGTCGGTGAGCAGTACATGCAGACCATGCCGCTGATAAGCGGCGAAGGTGCGTTTGTCGTAGTTCCAGAATGGCGGGCGCAACAGGGTTGGCGCAGCGCCGGTAATCGCAGCGATGTCGGCGCTTCCATCGATGAGGGCCTGCTCCAACACGGGTGGGTCAAGGGAACGATGATTGGTGTGCCTGGGTGTTGCCGTGTGAAAGCCCAGGATATGACCTTCGGCATGTTCACGACGCATGATGTCCCGGCCCAATTCGCTGCCACCGGCTCGCGGAGCGCGGGTTTGCACGAAGAACACGGCCTTGATGTCCGATTGCAGCGGGTTTTGCGCCAGGCTCTCCAATACAGTGACGGTCGGATTCCACCAGCTCGATGCACTGGGGCCGTCATCGAAGGTCAGCAGAAACCGGATGGGGGGTTGCGCCTGCAAACGCTGCTCGGTCCGCGGAGTCATTTCGATGGGTGCGGCGATACAGCCGAACAAACCCACTGCCAGGGCGCACACCGTTAAACACTTGAACAATCGTTTCATCTTTTGCCTTGGGCCAGACCATCACGGTCGATACTTCAATGGGCAAGGATCCTTCGCCCGCTCATCCGTCGTCGGCCCGCATCCAGACGACGGGCCGAGGTTGGATAGGGTACACAGGGTTTGGTTCCGGTGCTTGCCAGGCCCGTTTCGCCACGAGCAACTAAACTCAAAGCTTCGGTCGGAGCGTCTTAACCGGAGTGTCAGGCCATGTGCGGACGACTGTCGCAATACCGTGGAATCCACGACTTCGTAGCGGTGCTGAGCATCCCCGATGCGCTGATCAATCGCGTCGGCAACGAACCCCTGGGGCACTATAACGCCGCCCCCACCACGCAACTCGCCCTGCTGCACCTGGAGAATGAGCGCCTGCACGCCGATGCCGTGCGTTGGGGTTGGCGACCGCACTGGGCGACGGATCGCGTGGAGCCGGTCAATGCCCGGGTCGAGAAAGTCGCCCACGGCCCGTACTTTCGGGCGATCTGGCCCCATCGCGCGATCTGCCCGATTGATAACTGGTTCGAATGGGTCGACACCGGCGAGGCCAACAAACAACCGTGGCTGATTCGGCGACGGGACCGCGCCCCGGTTTTCTGCGCGGCCATCGGCCAGTACCCCATCGGTGGAGCGCCCCACAGGGAGCACGACGGTTTCGTCATTCTGACGGCCGACAGCGCGGGCGGCATGCTTGACGTGCATGACCGCCGACCGGTGGTGTTCTCACCCGAACTGGCGCGGGAATGGCTGGACCCGGCCACGCCCAGGGAGCGAGCCGAGGAAATGGCGTTATCCCAAGGCGAGGCCAGCGATGTATTCGAGTGGTACAAGGTCGACAGGGCCGTTGGCAATGTCAGGAACCAGGGCGCCACGCTGATCAAGGAAGTCCCATGAACTGATCAACCGCTGTAGGAGCGAGCTTGCTCGCGATGGACTCAAGAGCGCCGCGTTTAGCCAGTAAACACGCGTAATCGTTAACGACCATCGCGAGCAAGTTCGCTCCTACAGCAGCATTACGCTCAATGGCGGGGCTTCGTTGTATTCCCGTGCTGCTCAGAACTTGCGGTCAGGCTCTGACAGTTCCTTACCGTCGTCAGGATGCTTCCAGTCCGGTACCGAACGTTTCTGCTGCTCAATCTCTTCTTCCGTGGGTTCGTCCTCATCTTCTTCCGGGTCCGGTTGCTTGGGTTCATTGGCCATGTTCACCTCTCTTCCTGAAGGGATCGGTCATCAACTTAAGCTTAGATCAGTTCCCCTGCCCCGCTCAGAGCCACCAGCGCAGCAAAAAGAAGAAGCCCATGCTCAACAGCATGCTGAGCAACGTATTGCGCGTGTAGAGCACCAGCCCGACCGCCACCAGCGAGCTGATCAGATAGGGATTGTCCCAGTGCAGATTCAGCTGTTTTTCCGGCATGAACACAATCGGCCCGCAGATGGCGGTCAACATGCCCGGTACGGCAAACCCGAGGAACTGCCGGGCATTGCTGCTCAAGCGTAGCGGCAGTCGCGGTTCCAGAAAAACATAGCGGTTGAGGAACACCAACACGCCCATTCCGATAATCACTGCCCAGACCATCATGTGCGTCCACCGTAGAATTTATTGCAGACAAACCCGGCGGTCATGCCCGCCAGCCCCGACAGCACCAGCGCCGAGCCCCATTGCCAGTAGCTGAACAGCACCGAGCAGAACAGCGACACCGCCACGCACACCACGGTCGGCACATTGCGCACCACCGGGGTGATCAGGGCGATGAAGGTCGCCGCGATGGAGAAATCCAGGCCCAGGTGTTCAAGGCCGGGAATGCTGCTGCCGAGCACAATGCCCGCCAGGGTGAACAGGTTCCAGGCGATGTAGAACGTCAGGCCCACGCCCAGGGCGTACCAGCGGTTGAACTGCTGTTTGTCGTGCTGGCTGGTCAGGGCGAACAACTCATCGGTGAGCAAGAACCCCAGGCCCGCGCGCCAGCGCCCCGGCAATGGCGAAATCACCGAGCGCATGCTCATCCCGTAGAGCAAATGCTGGGAGGTCAGCAGCAGTGTGGTCAGCAAGATCGAAAAAATCCCGGCACCGCCCTTGAGCATGCCGATGGCCACCAGTTGCGCGGCACCGGCAAACACAATGCTCGACAGGCCCTGGCCTTGCAGGGGCGTGAGGTTGGCTTCGATGGCCATGGAACCGGCCAGCAAGCCCCAGGGCGCGGTGGCCAGGGACAACGGCATGATCGCCGCTGCGCCGCGCAAAAAGGCACTGCGCGGCATGATTGAGTTGGACATAACGTTCTACAGACAGGGATAGACCCCAGACTGTGCCAGCAGTCGCGGCCGAAGGCTTGAACAATCTTGCTCACTGATACGTGGCGTGCCATTCATCGGCTGCCCGCTTGATTCGCCAAAGTGCTAGCAACATGATGGCCCTGCATTTTCATCGAGGCAGGCCCTTCATGAGTTCAGTGGAAACCGACAGCGACGTTTATAAAACCCTGCTTGAATCGACCCGGGCGATTCCCTGGCGCATCGACTGGAAAACCATGACGTTCAGCTACATCGGGCCACAGATCGAAGAACTGCTGGGCTGGAAACAGCACAGCTGGGCGTCGGTCAATGACTGGGTCGAGCGCATGCATCCGGATGACCGCGACTACGTGATGGACTTCTGCGTCTCGCAATCGCGCGCCGGTATCGATCACGAGGCCGACTATCGCGCACTCACCGAAAGCGGTGAGTACGTCTGGATCCGCGATGTGGTGCATGTGGTGCGCAAGGACGGCGAAGTCGAGGCGCTGGTAGGTTTCATGTTCGATATCAGCGAGCGCAAGAAAACCGAAGAGCACCTGATCCGCCTGCAAAAGCAGCTTGAAGAGTATTCCTTCCAGGACGGCCTGACCGGCATCGCCAACCGGCGCATGTTCGACACCGTGCTGGAGCGCGAGTGGAACAATGCCCAGCGCACCGGCTTGCCATTGTCGGTGATCGTGCTGGATATCGACTACTTCAAGCAGTACAACGACCATTACGGCCACATCAAGGGCGACGAATGCCTGCGCCGCGTTGCGCAAACCTTGTCCCTGGCGGCGAACCGGCCACGGGATTTCATTGCGCGGATCGGCGGTGAAGAGTTTGTCTGGCTGCTGCCGGAAACCGATGCCGAGTCAGCGCGGCTGGTGGCGCACAAGTGCCTGCACCTGATTCGCCAGCAGCAGATTCCCCATGAATTCTCGAACGTGTCGAAGCTGCTGAGTATCAGCCTCGGCGTCGGCACCACCCTGGCGTCGATGCACGCGACGGCCCTGGAATTCGTCGAACAGGTCGATCATCTGCTGTACAAGGCCAAGCACAATGGCCGAATGCGCGCCGAGTACGCCGATTTTCGTGATTGACAAACGGCGCGCCGGCTTTTAAAACTGAGCGCCTCACTCAGGGTGTAAGCAAGTATGTCCGCAACCTTCAATCTCGACTCTTCCGTCATTGGCTTGATTGCCAAGGCGCAAGGTTGCGTTGCGCACGCCCTCAAATCGAAGAAACAGTCGCTCATGTGACCGGGGCGCGCTGTCCCGTCAGATGAGCTGACAGGACATTGAGCGCGACGGACCACCCTCCCCTTGCTTACTCTCCTTCCATGCCCCTGACGGTGACGAATTCGGTCAACCATCAGGAGAAAGTGCATGTCAGCGTTTCAAGGTATCTGGGTTCCACTGGTCACACCATTCCACAACGGCGCCATCGATTTTGTCGGCTTGCGCCGGCTGGTCAGCCATCTGCTGGAAAAAGGTGTCGACGGTCTCATCGTTTGCGGCACCACCGGAGAACCGGCGGCGATGGGCAAGCATGAGCAACTGGCGGTGCTTGATGCGGTGCTGGAACTGGCGCCGGCGCAACAGGTGGTCATGGGCCTGGCCGGTAACAACCTGACCGAGTTGTTGCAGTTCCAGAGCGAGATCCTCAAGCGCCCGGTGGCTGGCCTGCTGGTGCCGGCACCGTATTACATCCGCCCTTCCCAGGCCGGCCTCGAAGCGTTTTTCCGCACGGTCGCCGATGCCTCCAGCGTACCGCTGATTCTCTACGACATCCCATACCGTACCGGCGTGACCTTCGAACAGGCGACCCTGCTCAACATCGTCGCCCACGAGCGGATCGTCGCCATCAAGGATTGCGGCGGTAATTTTTCCAACACCCTCGCCTTGCTCAACAGCGGCCTTGTCGACGTGCTGTGCGGCGAAGACAACCAGATCTTCAATGCCCTGTGCCTGGGCGCCAAAGGTGCGATTGCCGCGTCGGCGCATGTCCATCCCGAACTGTTCGTGCAGTTGCACCGGCAAATCCGCGACAACCAATTGGCCGAAGGCCGCGCCACGTTTTTCCGTTTGCTGCCACTGATCAACAGCCTGTTCCTGGAGCCCAACCCGGCCCCGGTGAAAACCGCACTGGCCCTGCAAGGCTTGATCGGTGACGAACTGCGCGCGCCCATGCAACGCAGCAGTGAACCGATGACCGAGCGTTTGAAGGGTGTACTCAGCGCATTGGGCCGCGACAATCGATAGAGCAACGGCCTGCGGCCCGAGTAACATGGAGCGATTCGTTCAGCCTTCAGGGGCACCGACATGCTGTACCGAATCGCCGCCGACGGGCTGATGCTGTTTCACTTGCTGTTCATCGTGTTTGTGTTGTTCGGCGGGTTGCTGGTGCTCAAATGGCGCCACCTGATCTGGTGGCACCCACCGGCCGCGCTGTGGGGTATGGCGGTGGAGTTCTTCCACCTGCCCTGCCCGCTGACCGACTGGGAAAACCGCATGCGCCATGACGCCGGGCAAACCGGCTATGGCGGAGGATTCATCGAGCATTACATTTGGCCGGTGATTTACCCGGTGGGGCTGACGCCGGCTATTCAGTTGGGATTGGGCGCCGTGGTGTTGCTGATCAACGTGCTGATCTATCTTCGGTTGATCAAGCGATGGACCGCCTGATCTTCAACCAGCCCGACGTTCAGTTGGCGATCACGCTCATGTTCCGCCCACTGGCCTTGGCCACGTACAGCGCCTTGTCTGCCGCACCAATCAGGTCTTCGGGGCGGACCGGGGACGCGGCATTGCTGGCACAGACGCCGACACTGACAGTCACGGTGCCTTCCGGGCTGTCACTGTGGGCAATGTCGGCCTGCAGTACCGCACGGCGGATTTTCTCCGCCACCAGAAATGCCCCCACATAGTCGCTGCCGGGCAGCACCACGGCAAACTCTTCGCCACCATAGCGGGCGGCCAGGTCACCGGGACGCTTGATGCTGTCCGTGATGATCGCACTGACCTTGCGCAAACACTCGTCACCGGCCAGGTGGCCGTAGCGGTCGTTGAACGGTTTGAAATGGTCGACATCAATCATCAACAGCGCCAATTCGGACTGGCTGCGTCGGGCACGGCCCATTTCGGCATCGATGAAAGCATCGAGCTGACGGCGGTTGGCCAGCCCCGTCAGCGCGTCCTTGAGGGCCAGGCCTTCGAGGTTGCGATTGACCTCCAGGAGCTTGTCCTGGGTGTCCAGCAACTCGACCTGCACCAGGTTCTGCTGTTTCATCAGTTTGATAAGCCGAAACCCCAGTACCCCGAGAAAACCCAGCAACAGCGTGACGATGCCGGTGCTGAGCAGCGTCTCCTTGCGCCAGCTGCCGAGCACCTCATCCTTGTTCAACGCGGTAAAAACGATCAGCGGATAACCCTCGACCCGGCGATACCCTATCACCCGCTCGACACCGTCGATGATCGACCTGATCGTCGCCGTCCCCGCGTCGCCCTTGGGCAACAACTGGGTGAACAACGGGCTCTTGGCGAGGCTGGTGCCGATGTCCGCCTCCTTGAAGGGTCTGCGAATGACAATGCTGGCATTGTCGGCGATCAGGTTGATCACGCCGTTACTGCCCATGTCGATGCTGTCGTAGAGCTGCAGGAAATGGCTGAGGTAAATCGTCGCCACCGCCACCCCGGCAAAGCTGCCGTCGGGATGATTGAACCGGCGCGAAACCGTCATGATCCATTCACCGCTCGAACGGCTCTTGATCGACGGCCCGATGTGCGGCCCACGGCTGGGGTTATCGCGATGGAAGGTGAAGTATTCGCGGTCGGAATTGTTGACGCCGGTTTGGCCGGCGCCGTTGGAATTGGCGATCCATTGCCCTTTTTCGTCGAAAACGAACACGCCATGGAGCTGACTCAACTCACTGCGCTGGGCATTGAGCAATGCCGGCAGCCGGGATTGATCCACACCCTCGTGCTCCAGCCGATCGACCAGGGTGAACAACAGTGTGTCGGCCTGCTTGATCGTTGCCTGCGCTTGCGATGCCAGGGTCTGCGCAAGGTTGGACATCGTCACTTCCTTGTCATGCAGGTAGTACTGGCGCGAGCTCCAGGCTTCCCAGATCACGATAGCCACCATCGACAGGCACACTGCGAGCAGCAGGATCACCGCCGAGCGGACCTTGAGCCGGGGCACGGCTGGCCGGAGCATTTCAATATGATCGTTGATCGATGGATGTCCCATGGTGCTCCCTGATTGTCTGTGACAGGGCGATACTTCCTGATCGCCTCTTTTGCACTATGCCTGATACAGGCTCGCAATGATGTTAGCGCGACGCCTGCTTTACCGCCTCCAGCCACGCCGGATCCAGCCGCGTCTGTTCGGTGTCGATGCCCAGCGCTTGCATTCGCTCCTTGTGCTGATCCATTTCGCGGAGCAACTGGCCGTGGTCGCTGGAGTTGCCATCGAGTTGATGCATCTGGTTCAACCCCAAATGGTAGAAACGCAACAGCTTCATCGCAACCGGATCGCCCTTTTCCACGGCCGTCGTTACATGATGCATGACATTGGTAACGCTCATCAGGCTGCGCTTGAGTTGCCAACTGTAGACCGCCGGCGCCATCCATTCCTGGCGCCAGAACACCTTGCGCATCAACGCTGCCATCGCCAGCACCGCAACGAACACGCCACCGGCATTGAAGCGCAGATTGTCGCCTCCCGGCGTGCCGAACAGAGCCACCGCCGCCGTGGACAGCACCATCGCCAACGCCAGAAAGATCAGGGCAATGATGACCGTGCTGCGCCGGGTCTGTTGCCGGTAGGTCTGGGCGTTCATCGGCTGGATTTCGAACATTGCGTCGGGTTTCCTGAGCTTCAATGGTAAAAAGGGGTCTGAGGCAAAAAGACTGCGGGCCATTATCGCCTCTGCGCGGGATTTAGCTATGCTGGGGCTCCTTTTCATCTTTTCATCGTCAAGCAGGGACATGGCGAGACAGCGCAGTTCGTGCCATCTTCTTTCATGAATACACATTATTCGGATGCCATTCGTTGTTGTTGTGTGAATGACATCGTTTTAAGGATCATTGAATGACCCAACGCCAAGTTATCAACGCCTCCGTCAGTCCCAAAGGCAGCCTGGAAACACTCTCGCAACGGGAAGTCCAGCAATTGAGCGAAGCCGGTTCCGGCAGCACCTACACCCTCTTCCGCCAGTGCGCCCTGGCCATCCTCAACACCGGCGCCCATGTCGACAACGCCAAGACCATCCTTGAAGCCTACAAGGATTTTGAAATCCGCATTCACCAGCAGGACCGTGGCGTGCGCCTGGAACTGCTGAACGCCCCGGCCGACGCCTTCGTCGACGGTGAAATGATCGCCAGCACCCGGGAAATGCTGTTCAGCGCCCTGCGTGACATCGTCTACACCGAAAACGAACTCGACAGCCAACGCATCGACCTGAGCAGCTCCCAGGGCATCAGCGATTACGTCTTCCACCTGCTGCGCAACGCCCGCACCCTGCGTCCTGGCGTCGAGCCGAAAATCGTGGTGTGCTGGGGCGGGCACTCGATCAACACCGAAGAATACAAATACACCAAGAAAGTCGGCCACGAACTGGGCCTGCGCAGCCTGGACATCTGCACCGGTTGCGGCCCCGGCGTGATGAAAGGCCCGATGAAAGGCGCCACCATCGCCCACGCCAAGCAACGCATCCACGGCGGCCGCTACCTGGGCCTGACCGAACCCGGAATCATCGCCGCCGAGGCGCCGAACCCGATCGTCAACGAACTGGTGATCCTGCCGGACATCGAAAAACGCCTGGAAGCCTTCGTCCGCGTCGGCCACGGCATCATCATCTTCCCGGGCGGCGCCGGTACGGCCGAAGAGTTCCTGTACCTGCTGGGCATCCTGATGCACCCGGGCAATGAAGGCCTGCCCTTCCCGGTCATCCTCACCGGGCCGAAACACGCCGCGCCGTACCTGGAACAACTGGACGCATTCGTCGGTGCGACCCTGGGCGAAACCGCCAAGCAGCACTACCAGATCATCATCGATGACCCGGCCGAAGTGGCGCGGCAGATGACCCAGGGCCTCAAGGCGGTCAAGCAGTTCCGCCGCGAGCGTAACGACGCGTTCCACTTCAACTGGCTGCTGAAAATCGACGAAGGCTTCCAGCGCCCGTTCGACCCGACCCACGAAAACATGGCCAACCTGAAACTGAGCCTCGACCTGCCGTCCCACGAACTGGCAGCGAACCTGCGCCGCGCGTTCTCCGGCATCGTCGCCGGCAACGTCAAGGACAAGGGCATCCGCCTGATCGAAGAACACGGGCCGTACCAGATCCGTGGCGACGCGGCGATCATGCAACCGCTGGACCTGCTGCTCAAAGCCTTCGTCGCCCAGCACCGGATGAAACTGCCGGGCGGCGCGGCGTATGTGCCGTGTTATCGGGTGGTGGCATAACCCTTTCGGTGTAATAACGCCGACATGAGTTTTACCGTCGCGAGCCGCAGTGAAAGCTGCGGTTCGCGGCACTCTATGGAAAGAAAAAAATGCGCCAACGTAATTCCGCCAGACTGCTGGTGATCAATCCCTCGCAACAGGTTCTGCTGTTTCACTTCCAACACAAAAACGATGCCCTCGCTGGCCAAAGCCACTGGGCGACACCCGGTGGGGGGCTTGAGCAGGGTGAATCCTTTGAGGTTGCGGCGGTTCGTGAACTGTTTGAAGAGACGGGTTTACTCATCGACACGGTGGGGCCGAGCGTTGCAGAACGCAGTTTTCCGATGATGCTGCCAAGCGGCGAAACGGTGTTGTCCGTTGAGCGCTATTTCGTGGTTCATACCGACAGTGAACACCTGTCCCGGGAGGGATGGACGGCTAACGAAGTCCGGGTAATGGCTGACCATAAATGGTGGTCGGTGGCAGAGCTGCAAGAGACCCGAGAAACGGTGTGGCCGGAGCAGTTGATCACGATGCTGGAAAACGCCTGAAGCGTGCAAGCGAACACAACCCCTGTGGCGAGGGGGCTTGCCCCCGTTCGGCTGCGCAGCAGTCGCAAATCCACTCAGCGCGGTCAGCCTGAAAAACCGCATTGCCTGATTTTGGGGCCGCTGCGCAGCCCAACGGGGGCAAGCCCCCTCGCCACAAAGGTTCTGTGTTTAGTCCAATGGGGCAACATTATCCAGAGCGCGGTTGACCGCCAGGTCGGCCAGCATGATCACCTGCTGGATGCCCAACAGCATGCTGCGTTGCGGGCCGTCCAGAAACGTGGCGAAATCAGTCGCCATCACGCTTGCTGAAGCCAGCGATTCACAGGCGTGGGCCAACAGGGTTTCGGTGTCGATGTTCGGGGCCATGACGAACATCGTGCTGGGATTGTGAGGGGCGATGCTTTTGAGGATGGCAGGTTTCAGGTGGAGAGTTGATGCACGCTGACTGGTATCGGCTTTTGATTCGGGGGGATTTGGCGTGGGTTTGACCATGACGAAGCTCCTTGATTGATGGAGCCGCCACAATTCGCTGCGAAGCGAAGAAGGTGGCAGCCATACGCGGGTTCGCAGACCGGGAATCAAGGAACCCGGCAGACCCGAAAGTCTCCCGCGCACAGCCGCCATAACGCAAAACAGTGGGCGCACAAAAGCGTCAACTGCAAGGAAACGGTGGCGCTGAGCGCCTTGATTAACCTGGGCTGCGAAACCCGATCGCTGAATTTGCAGCGACCCGGCAACGATAGAATCAGGGTCCAAGGCCCACAAGCCGGCGGATTCTGGCGTAGATGTAGGCAACGACGCAAGGCGGTGTAGCCTCACTCCTGGTCCTACAGCCGCCTCTGACATCCACAAATTCCTGTGGTGTGAGCCAAAGGATTATCGTTGGTTGTAAGACCGCCATCGCGAGCAAGCTCGCTCCCACAGAAGAGCAGAGCAAAAGCAGGGCCCCGTACCCCCACGCTCTTCACCACTCATCAGGCCGAGCGTTAGCTCGCCTGCAGCTTTTGATCTTGATCCACCCGTCCCCTCGGCAGGCTGAGCGGAGGTGTTCATCCGGGGATTGGCGCGCAGCGCCGTTCGACGCAGTCGAACACATCGCATGTAGGTGCCAGCGAAGCCAACCGGAGGGCGATGCCCCCGGATGAATGCCGGAGCGAAGGAACCCCGAGCCTCAGCGAGGGGCCGTACGTAAGGGGCGAGACTTTTTGGTTCCTTTTGTGTCGTTTGACAAAAGGGACTCACCGTAAGGGCGAAACCGCCAGCCGCCGTTACCGCAGCAATGGATATGTACACGGTCAACAAAAGACAGGTCGGCTGTCAGGCCGCCTTCGCGAGCAAGCCCGCTCCCACAATTGGACCGGGTACATTTGGCGGAAATGTGTTGGCTGAAGGTTCAAGGCTGCAATGCCTGAGGTTCAGTGGACTGTGCTTTCGGTGGCCCGTCGGTGCCTTCGAGGGAGACTTTCTCGGCCACGAACTGCCAGTCCTTGTAGCTGGCCATGCCTTTGAAGTCCGCCCACTGGCTGGGAAAGTTCTCTTGCTTGAGCGGCTTCTGCTCGGACGGGCAGTACACACCGCTGATCCGCCCGTCGAAATCACGCATCAGCTCCCATTCGCCACCTGTCATCGGCTCCGGGTACAACTGTCGCAGATGATGCCTGGCCGACGGAAAACGCTCGTCCTGCAACAGGTCCTTGAGTTCTTTCGGATACTGGGCCATACCGGGCGAACTGCGGTAATAGCTGCGCAGCGCCTGGGCATATTGCGTACCGACCCAGAGCAACTGGTTTTCGCGATCGCGGCGCGCAGCGGTGGCCCACAACTCGCCGGCACTGGCCAGGCCCATGCCCAGCACGACGACCAGAAACAGCACGCCCAGGTAGGTGAAGCCGTCCTGGTTCGAAGGTTTACCACTCGGAATACAGGCTGCCATCACGCGCCCTCCCGCTGGCCCCACTCTTGATATCGGCCACCCCGCCCGCCACGCCATCCGGTGGCGCGACTATGACCCAGGTGTCCTTGCGCTCGGCAATCGGGTCCAGCGGCTGGTTGCGCAGGTAGCGCAGTTCGACCAGCTGTTCGATGGAATCGGGATAACGCCCGGTGTCTCCATAGTAATGATCCAGCGCCTCGCGCATGGACGACAGGCTCTGATGCAAGGTGGTCTCTTTGGAAGCTTCCAGGCTGCTGAAGTAGCGTGGCAAGGCGATCGTCATCAGGGTCGCGATGATTGCCATGACCACCATCAGTTCAATCAGGGTAAAGCCCTTTTGCCGACGCATATGCTCACCACTCTCGGTAGGCGATGCCATTGAGGCCCTTGCCGCGGGCCTTGGAGTAAACGTCAAAGACGTCCTGGCCCTCGCGCGGGTTCTCAGCCGAACTGTCATAGGAACGCAGGCCCCAGCCGCCCTCGTCGTCACGCTTGACGGCTGCCAGCGGGTCACGGGGGATGCGCCGCAGGAAGTAGAACTTGGCGCCCTTTGCGCTGCGCGTGTCACGCACCCCCTCGACCAGTACTTGCAGGTTCGGCGGGTAGCCGCTGCTGTCGAGCGACTTCTCGATGTAGCCCGCGTCGAAGGCTTGTTTGTAAGCGTCGATGGCATCGCGGATCTGGTACAGCGCGGTTCGCAGGTCCTGCTCTTTGCCCCGACGCACCACGGTCTCGGTCAGCGGTGCGGCCATGCCGGCCAGCAGGCCGACCAGGGCGAGCGTCACCACGACTTCGACCAGGGTAAAACCGCGTTGCGAGGCGTTCATGATCAAGGCTTCCCGACGGTAACGGTGGTGGCGATCGGGGCGGCCATGGGGTTGACCTGAACCGTGGTGCTCATCGAACGGTCCGGTGCCTGGATGTGCATGCTGGTTTCGGTACCGGTCGGGAATTCCATGTCCGACGGACTCTGGTACGGCAGATTGCGCACGATCCGCGGGGTGATCGACAGCACCAGTTCGGATTTGATGACGTCGTCCCTGTTGCTGCCGAACAGGCGACCCAGGCCGGGAATGTCGCCAAGGCCGGGAATCTTGTTGCCGGTGGCGCCGTGGTCGTCGCGCACCAGACCGGCGAGGATCTGGGTTTCGCCGTCATGCAGACGCAAGGTGGTCTGGGCGTTGCGGGTATCGACCTGGACCGGAATGGTGCCCTGAGCGGTCGGTGTCAGCGGCGTGGCGTTACTGACTTCCAGCGCGATCTTGATCGCCACTTCGTTGTTCAGGTGCACGATGGGCTGCACTTCGAGCTTCAGACCGACGTCGAGGTAGGTCACGCTTTCGGTGATTACCGGGCCCTGGGTCGAAGGCACCGAGGTGGCGCTGATGATCGGCACGCGCTGACCGATGTGGATGCGCGCCTGTTCGCGGTTGCTGACCCGAATCACGGGGCTGGCCAGGGTATTGATGTCCTTGTCCTGGGCATTGATCTTGGCCTGGGGCGATGGCGAGATCGTGATGCGGTCGGAGTTGATGCCCTTGAGCTGATCGAGAAGGGTCACCGCCGATCCGTCGCTGTTGACCACGCCGAAGGTGTTTGGCCATTGCAGGCCAAGGTCGAGAATGCGCTGGCGGGCGACTTCCATCACTTCCACTTCCAGCACCACTTCCGGGTTGGACTGGTCCTGCGATTGCAGGAGTTTTTCCGCCATGCGCACAGCGTCACCGGTATCGCGCATGGTCAGGGTGTTGAGGCGCTCATCGACGAACACGTCGCGGGTCTTGAGCATGGTCTTGATCATGTTCAACGCCGTGTTGGCATCGATGCTGGTCAGGTAGAAGGTGCGCATCACCAGCTCCTGGTAATCCTTGAGTTTCTGCGGCGAGTCCGGGTAGATCAGCACGGTGTTTTCATTGACCACTTTCTGATGCAACTGGTTCTGTTGCAGCAGCAGATCCACGGCGTCTTCGATACGCACGTCACGTACGAAGATCGTGGCTTTCATGTCCGGGCGCAGGTCCTTGTCGAAGATGAAGTTCAGGCCGGCGACCTGGGACAGCACTTCGAAAATGGTCTTGAGGTTGGCATCGCGAAATTCCAGGGTCACCGGCCGGTCAAGGCGCGTGCGCAGTTGTGGGTACTGCACCACGTTGCGGCTCTGCACCAGGCGGATGCTGCCTTGCAGTTCCAGGGCGCCTTCGTTCTTCGGGTCCAGTTCGAGAATCTGTCTGACCTGGCGGTCGGCACCGTAGATGTCACCGCGACGCAGGTCGCCACGGGCCAGTTCGAGTTTCTCATCCATGCTGCGCAGGTAGTCGAGCTGGCGCAGGGAATCCTGGGCACGACGGTTGTTCGGTTCGATGTTCAAGACCCGGCTGTAAGTCATGCGGGCCCCCGCGAAATTACGCTGGGTGCGGTCCATGTCGGCCTGGGTCAGCAGCGCCGTCACGGCGCGGGCCCGTCCGCTGTTGAGAGCCATGTGCAGTTCGGTATCGCGAGGGTTTTCCCGCAATCCTTCTTCGATGCGCGCCAGACCGGCTTCATATTGGCCCGATTCGATCAGGGCCGAAGCTTCATCCCTGGCAACCTGCGCCGAACTGCATGCGGCCAGCCCCGCGCAGAGACAAAGGCTCATCAGCAAACGGGATTTGCTCATTCCGTACTCCCCACAGACAAGGTCTGCGCCAAATGCAGAGGCAGGTAGACCAGGCTCAGTTCCTTATCGGAAATCCGCTCGATCCGCCAGGTTTCGTCGATGACATCCCCTTTGCGCACGACGTATATTTTTTCGCCGCTCTGCAAAAACACCTGCAGATCGGAACGGTCATCCAGCCTGCCGACAAACTGGAAGGGCAACGGTGGTGCAGTGGGGACTTGCACCACAGGAGTAACGACTACCGGTTGTTCAGTGACGGTGCCCGGGGCCATCGCCGCTATCCAGCTGCGGGCGGCGAACAGGTCGCCTGCCGGGCTCAGGTCCTTGATCGGCGCCAGCGCAGCGGCGCTCGATGCAGCCGTCGATGCGCCAGGGGTCTTGCCCTTGGCTGGCGTAGCCACGGTGGCCACCGCAAGGTCGCTGTCGCCGGCCTGATTGAAGTATTCGGGGAGCCAGGCGAGCGCTGCCGCTACACCGAAGAACGCCACCCAACCCGACACTCGTTTGGTATTCATCATGACCTCGACAGGTAAAGGGTCATGCGGATCCGCCCGGTCAGGTCGGTATCGGCGATATTCTTGCGCTGTAGCTCCACATCCTCGAGCACCACCGCCGGCAACTGGCCGAGCAAGGCGTGCAGGAAACGCCGCAGTTGCGGGTAGCTGCCACGTACCGGCAGCAGAATCTGATAACGGGCCAGGTGGGTCTTGGGGTCCACGCCCAGTGAGTATTCACCCCGGGACAAGGTGATGCGTTCCTGGGCAGCCAGGGCGTATATCTTGTCGATGGCCACGGTGGCCTGGGGCTGGGACGGCAACTTGCTGCGAAAATCGTCGAGCTGGCGCTGCGGCACCACCGGCGCGGCCACGCTGCCGTCTTCGACCTTGGCCAGGTACTCGGTGGCTTCGCGAGTCTGCTGGCTGAGGCTTTGCAGCGACTCCCAGTCCGGCAGCAATCCCACCAGGCCATAGCTCAGCGCCAGCACCAGCATGGCCATCCCTGCCAGCCCCGGAACGCCCAGGCCTTGCAGGTATTCGTGGACGATCAATTTATGGATTTGCATCGCCGATCTCCCAGGTAGCCGACAGGTTGAACTGCACCGGGTGTTCCGGCACGTTGGCGACAATTTCGTGGCTCAGCAGCGATACGTCGGACAGCTCGTCGCTGGCTTCGAGACGGCGGTGGAAATCGAGCATGGCGTCCAGGTCCAGTGCCTCGGCGCTGATCCGCACCTGGCCCTTGCGGGCGTCCGGGGTCAGGGTCAGCAGGGCAATGTTGTCCCGCGGCATGGCTTCGAGGGTGGCGAACAGGCGTTCCCAAGGGCGGCGCAACTGCTGGGAGACCTTGCGCATTTCCGCCAGGTTATGCGCCTGCTCGCGAATTTGCGCCGGGGTCAGGCTGAGCTTGCTGCCGGTATCGCCGGTGAGCACTCGCTGTGTGATTTGCAGATGACCTTGCTGTTGTTCGGCTTCGTGGCTCAGGTGCTGTTGCACCAGCAGGCAGGTCAGTGTCAGCACCACGCCACCGGCCAGCAGGCTCCAGCCCAAGGGGCCTGCACGGCGGCGCGGCTGAAAGTCGAGCATCAGGGGGCGCATGTCAGGCCACCGCCCGAGACATGAGGTACAGGCAATCGCGTACGGCTGTCCGGTCTTCTTCGAGGGTGCGCAGATGCACACCAGGCACGTCAGGAGGCGAATCGATGCGCGCCGGTGCATGCAGGTAGACATTCAACGGCCGTTCGCTGCTGGAAGCCTGCAACTGGTGTTCACGACCGATCAACGCGGTCAGCGCCGCATCGCTGTCGCTGCTGCCCACCGATCGCACCGAGGTCCAGCGCCCTTCCCTGGCCAGCAGCAACACGCTGCGCACCGGTTCGGCGACCACGAACAGGAAATCCCCGGCCTCAAAGCTTTTATCGAAATGGTTGAACGCCGTCATCAGGTACGGCTGCACCGAACGCAAGCGCAAACCGCGAGCCCTGACCAGGGCGCGCAGGCGTTCGAGCAAGTCCTGTGGCAGCGCGGTGGCGATGCGGTCGTAACCGGCGGGTTCGGCCGAGAGCACCAGGCTCCAGGGTTGTGTCGGGGCACCGTAGAGGTCTTCGAAACACAGTTGGGCGAAGCCGAGCAATTCGGCCGGGCTACTGATCTGCTCACTCCAGGGCACCAGGCAATAGCGGCTGAAGTGCCCGGAGATCACCACCGTCAGTTCCGCCCTGGCAACGGTGTGTTCGGCCAACAAACGGTCGAGGGTATCGAGGGCCACCGTCCAGGCCTGGAAGCCTTCGTCAATGTAGCCGACGCTGCCCAGCCAGTGGGTTGCAGCGCCTTGCCGCTGCCCCAGGCCAACACCGCTTGCGCCGAGCACGGCGACAAATTGCTCACGAGATAAAAGTGACACGATTGATCTCCTCGAGAGTCGTCCGGCCTTGTTCCACCATCTCCAGCGCCGACTCGCGCAACAGGCGCAAGCCACGTTTGCAGGCGTGCGCCTTGATTTTCGAAATGGGTTGGCGTTCGACGATCATTTGCCGCAATTCGTCGTCCAGGTGCAGCAACTCGGCAATTGCGCTACGCCCGCGATAACCGGTGCCCCGGCAATGCCCGCAGCCCTTGCCATGGACGAACCGGTAGTGAGCGACCTTTTGCGGATCAAGCCCCGAGACCTCCAGCTCTTCTTGCGTCGGGCTGTAGGGGCTGCTGCAACTGGTGCAGACCAGGCGGATCAAACGCTGGGCCAGTACGGCATTGAGTGCCGAGACCAGGCTGTAGGGATCGATTTCCATCTGGGTGAAACGGCCGATGACGTCGAACACGTTGTTGGCGTGAATGGTGGTGAACACCAGGTGACCGGTGAGCGCCGATTGCACGGCGATCTGTGCGGTGTCCGGGTCGCGGATTTCACCGACCATGATCTTGTCCGGGTCATGGCGCAGGATCGAGCGCAGGCCCCGGGCGAAGGTCAGGCCTTTCTTCTCGTTGACGGGGATTTGCAGCACGCCCGGCAGTTGATATTCCACCGGGTCCTCAATAGTGATGATCTTGTCCACGCCGTGGTTGATCTCGGTGATCATCGCGTACAGGGTGGTGGTCTTGCCGCTACCGGTCGGCCCGGTCACCAGCACCATGCCGTAGGGTTCGGCGGCCAGCCGGCGCAGCTGGCGCAGGGTTTCTTCTTCAAAGCCCAGGGCCTGCAACTGCACGCCACAGACCTTGTCCGCCAGGTCCTGTTTGTCGAGTACCCGCAGCACCGCGTCTTCGCCGAAAATGCTCGGCATGATCGACACCCGGAAGTCGATCTGTCGGCCGCTGATGCCGATCTTGAAGCGACCATCCTGGGGCACGCGTTTTTCGCCAATGTCCAGTTCGGCCATGACCTTGACTCGGGAAATCACTTGCTCGGCGAACTCGCTGCCCTGGATTTTGCTGATGTTGTTGAGCACGCCGTCGATCCGGTACTTGATCACCAGGCCGCTGCCGGTGGTGCCGAGGTGGATGTCGCTGGCGTGCATTTTCAGCGCGTCGTACAGGGTCGAGTTGACCAGTTTGACCACGACGCTGGAGTCTTCGCTGATGCTGGTCAGGGACAGGCTTTGCAGGTTATCGGTTTCGGCGCCGGCGTCGCTCTGGGCGTTGAGCGACTCCACCGCATGGAAGCTCTCTTCGTGACGCGCCAGATAGGCCTTCAGGTCATCGGCATGCACCAGGTACAGCGGCGCGCCTTGCAGGCACTCATCGATCCAGGCCAGGCGTGCACTGTCGAAGGGGTCGGCGAACACACCGATGACCGCATCGTTGTGACGCAACAGGGTGAATTCGCGCTTGAGGCATTGGGCCAGGGTCACCCGGTCGAACACCGGCGTGGAATTGAACAGGCTGTCGGTGTCGAGCACCGGGTAGTGCAGGGTTACGCCGAGGCATTGAATGAAAGGCATGGGAGCCAGTGCGCACAGCCGCCCCAAAGCGTCCAGCATCCGCTCGCCGGAACTGGTGGCCAGGGCTCGGGCCTGGGCCAGTTGCTCACTGGTAAAACGAGTCGGTGAACATTCCGGTTGCGCCGGTTCTACGGCAAAGGATAGACGGTCCATGGCTTGCTCTCCTACGCCCGGGGCTTTGGGCCCTGTCGGCGCGGCGAGCCATTCGGCGGAGGCCGGAACGTCTTGTCGCGCCACTACTCCCCGGTGAGCAACTGTTCGTCGTCTGGCGCCTTGGAGGCCGATGTACTTTTTCGGCGATCTGCCAGCACCCAGCTACCGTCGTACAACTGCAGCGGGAAACTCTCGGTCCTGCTCTGGCGTCGTTCGACAAAGCCTTCGGAAGTGCTCACCCCCACTTTGGGTTCGCGTTGCCTGCCCAGAAGATCAAGCACGGCACGGGCCAATTCCGCCAATGGAAACGGTTTGAACAGGATATGGCTGACGCCCAGTTGCCGGGCCCGCTCGCAAACCTCTGCGGTTGGATGCCCTGTGATCAGCACGAAATGACACTTCCTGTTCTGGCGGACGGCATCGAGCACCTGAAAGCCTTCCATATCGGGCAAGCGGTAATCGAACACCATCACATCGGGCGCGAAATCATCGGCTTCAGCGATTCCTTGCGCACCGTCGTGGGCAATCCGGACTTCCAGTGCTTGCGCCTGCAGGTAACCCTGGAGGTTCTGCGCCAGCAACTGTTCGTCATCAACAACCAGTACTTTATTCAACAAGGTGGACTCCTTGAAACCGCAGGTCCGGATTTTGAACCTGACGGAGTGCGCGTCCTGACAGGACTAACGCACACTTCATGCCAGGCTGGGCACCGGTAATTTGAGGACTTCATGTCCTTGAATTTAAAAAACAATGCCTTTTCGTAGCGCAATTCCATCCCCCAAAAACGGGGAAAGCGACGTGATTGGCACTGGACTTTTCCCCCCACTGTTGGGGAAACCCCCTATTGATCGGCAATCCGTTCGATTCGATTGCGCGAGCGCAATGGCGCCGACGCCCTCATCCCGGTTAAGCGTAGCCCTGCGGTTTCGCCAGTGGAAGCGTCTGCACCGGGCGGTATCGAGTTTCATGATCGGCCTCCGGTCAGGGCTTGGCAGCAATGGGTTTATAGGGCGCGACCAGATAGAAACGCTGGTCCGGCAGATCCACCGTGACGATATGGGCACCGCTCAAGCCCAGGCGCCGGCCCGGACCAAAGCTGATCAGCGGTGTCAGCCCGGTATCGAAGTCACGCAAGCCTTCCAGGGCCCTGACCAGCTTCTCGCGACTGGCATTGCGCCCGGCCTGCTTCATGCCTTCGCTGAGCAGCATCATCGAACTGAACGCGCCCACTTGCAGCACCGCATGCTGGCCACCGAGGCCCTGGTGTTCGCGCAACTGGGTCAAGGCCAGGCGCCCGGCCTGGGTCCAGTCGCTGGGCACGAACGGATAGGCCAGGAACACCCGTCGGGAAAATCCGCTGGGCACCTGCATCAGATTGCCCGCCACCTGGTTCGAGGCGGCGAACAGGTAAGGCACCTGCCCCGCCGTTTGCAAACGCTCGGCCAGACGACTGAAGCCGCTGCTGCTGCCCAGGTAAAACACCGAGCGCGACCCCAAGGGAAAATCATCCCCGGCCGGGTCATAGGCTTGCAGGCGCACCTTTTGCCAGGCGTGCCCCTGCAAGTACTTGCTGAGCTCCTGCGCCGCCAGCCGTTGGCCAGGTTCGTCCGGGTAGGCGATCAGCGTCGGCCCCTGAAGCACCCGCAGGCTCGCACTGGCGTAGTTGGCCAGGGCGATCAATTGGTCGCGAAGGCCCGGCAGTGGCTCGAATATCTGCGGGCTGGTGTGGAGCGTGCCCTGCAAGGACAGCGGCCCGATCAGGGGAATGCCGGCCTGTTCCAGACGCATGGCGAAGTTCAGGTCCAATGCCGGCGCCATCGGTGCGATCAGGGCAAACACCTGCTCTTCATTGATCAACCGGTCCAGCGCCTTTTCGGCACTGGCGCGGTCGGCGCCGGGGTCGAGGATGGTCAGGCGCAACTGCCGGCCATGAATTCCGCCCGCCTCGTTGATGCGCGCCACGCAGCCATTGAGCACCGCTGCCACCGTGATGCCCTCCTCGCCCAAGGGGCCGGAACCCGGCAACAACGTACCCAGGTGCAGACTGTCGGGGGCCAGTCCCGGAACGCGGTCTTCGGCCAGGTGCTTGAGGTACGCCGTGAGGTTGCGTTGGTCGATCATCGACAACACGAACCGTGGCATCGTCGGATCGAGCCGATTGTTGCCCGGGTCGCGCCCCTCTTGCACCGCCCGCGCCAGGGTGATTTCGCTGTAGGCCGGATAACTGCGGCCGTTGATGTGCTGCTGGCCTTGGCTGCTGGCCAGTCGCGACCAGCGCAGGTCCGGCGGTCGCACCTCGCCTTCCGGGCGCCCGAGGCCATCCTCGCCATGACAATTGGCGCACGGCACGCGGGTGGCCGGCAGCAGCACGCCCGCTGCGCCGACCCGGACCATGATCGGTTCGCCGCTGGCCGACACGCCTTCGTGGTACAACCGTTTACCGGCACTTTCGCTGAGGCTCAGCGGCAGCGCCTGGGCGGTGAGCGCGATGCTGCCGAAGAGCAGCAGGCCAAGGACGAGGGCAGTATTCATGGCCGTGGCTCAGCGACTGGCCACGGGCATTGTCAGCAACTGCAAGCGCTGGGCAATGGCGGCGGCCGGGGCGGCGGGACGGATTTTGCTCCAGCGTCTGTTCGCCGCGTCACCGACGATCAACCGTGTGGAGTGCTGCAAGGGGGTCGGCACGATCTGGTCGATGCGACCCCATACAAGGTCCATTTGCACCTTGTCTTCGGTAAGAAAAAACCAGTGGGGCCCATCGATGCCCTGTTTCAAGGTGCAAGCCTTGAGTACCGCTGGCGTGTTGCGCAGCGGATCACTGGTAAGGGAGATAAAGGTGCTGCCGTTCTGGTCCTGCAAGGGTGTGTCGGGGAAGCCGGTTTTCCTGTCGATGGCGCTCATGGCTGGTGCTCCATGGCGATGGCGGTGTGCTTGGCGTGGGCGTTGCGTTCGCCTCTGAGCCTCTCGACGGCCCGGGCCAGCTCTGTCGGTTCGGTGAGACCGTAGTAGCGGGTCCAGTAGCGGTTGTTGCCGTCCCCCACCAGAATCAGTGGCGAGTGATTCTCGAAGTCACCGCTGTAGACGCCCAGGCCCTTGAGGGTGGCATCGACCGCCTGCGGCGAACCGGTCAGCCAGCTCCAGCCCGGCCCTTTCTGGAAGGTGCGGGCGTAGTCGTTCAGGCGTTGGGGATCATCATGCTGCGGGTCGATGCTGATGGACACCAATTGCACCTCGGTGCCGACCCGCGCGCCCAACTGTTTCTGCACCCTGCCCATGATCGAGGACATCACCGGGCAGACCGTGGTGCAACGGGTGTAAATGAAACCCATGACCACGATTTTGTTGCTGACCAGGTCTTTTTCCAGGTTGACGACCTTGCCGTTCTGGTCCAGCAGGGCCACGTCGGCAAATCTGATCCGGGCGTTCTCCGGGCTGGCGGTGCTGGCCGCCATGTCGTGCCCGGTGTGCTCGTCCGCCGAGTGAGCCAGCGCCTGGTCGATACCGAAGGCCAACAGGCAAAACGTCAGCAGGCCGCAATGCGCGAATCGGTCCATGTCGGTTTCCTCGTTAGTGGGTATCACCGGGATTGACCCGAAATTCCGGCACGACGCCGGACAAGGGTTGCTCCTGTTTTCAGCAACATTCCTCTTTACCGATCTGTACCTGTCTTACCCGCCCCGTTGTGGGAGCGAGCTTGCTCGCGATAGCGGACTGACAGTCGACATCGTTGGCGAGTGGAAAGCAGTCATCGCGAGCAAGCTCGCTCCCACAGGGGGGGTAAGCAAATCAATCAAGGACCAAGCGTGGGATATGCCAATCATGGACTCGGGCCTCGCTGCGGGTTATCGGGGGAACACTTCGATAAATCGTCCGGAGCAATCCGCATGCCACAAAAAAATACTTTATTAATCAGATTGTTATGATCACGACTTGATTGGTCGGGGGATATTCCCCACCCAATCCCCCCACTTTTTCGCCGGGGCCACTATTCCCCACTATTGGGGAAATTTCCCCGGGTGTTCGATCACAGCGGCGCATCCGCGGGCAACCCCTGCAAACGCCGATACTGGTTCAGCACACTGGGCACATAACGCTGGGTTTCGGCGAACGGCGGGACTACGTTGCCCCGGCTGAGCACCGCTTGCGGGCCGGCGTTGTAGGCCGCCACGGCAAGCCGGATATCGTTGTCGAACATCGTCATCAGGCGCTTGAGATAGCGGGCGCCACCCTGGATGTTGGCCTTGGGGTCGTAGACATTGGTCACCCCCATTTCGCGGGCGGTGGCGGGCATCAATTGCATCAGCCCGCGAGCGCCCTTGGGTGAGGTGGCGCGGGCGTTGTAGCTCGATTCGGTCTTGATCACTGCGTGCAGCAGCGCCGCCGGCAGTTCGTTGGCCGTGGCCGCCGCCGCCACCAGCTCGGCATAGGGTTGCGCGGCGATCATCTGCGGTTGCTGATCGAGGCTGACCACCGGCGCATCGGGCTCACGAATCACCCGCTCATAGTGGCGTCCGGGGCGGTGGACATTGGACAGGACGTAGCTGCCGTTGGCGTCCACGGAAACAAACACATCGGCCTGTGCGGCGCTGGCCAACACAAGGAAACCCAGCAATCCGGCGGTGAGTGTCTTCATTGTTATACCTCCCCTTTCCGGCCCCGAAAATTGGGGGTATTGCCCCAATGGCCAGTCGTGCACCAGCCATACGCAAGCACTGTGCCGTAAGCGAGAAGGCCCGCAGCAAGGGGGCGCGCAAGGGTCGGCAATCGTGAGCATGGCAATTGCATGCAACTACATGGCAACTCTGCTGCCGACTGTTATGAGGTCATCATGAATCAGCGACTGTGTTATGCCCGGCGAACCCAAAGCGGGTTCACCTTGCTCGAACTGTTGGTGGTGCTGGTGGTACTGGGGCTGTTGGCCGGCATCGTGGCGCCGAAGTATTTCGCCCAACTGGGCCGCTCCGAAGTGAAAGTGGCCAAGGCGCAGATAGAAGGCTTGAGCAAGGCCCTGGACCTTTACCGCCTGGAAGTTGGCCATTACCCGTCCACCGAACAGGGTTTGCAGGCGCTGGTCACCGCCCCCGCCGACGAACCGCGCTGGACCGGCCCGTACCTGCAGAAAAAACTCCCGCAAGACCCCTGGGGCCGCAACTACGCCTATCGCTATCCCGGTGAAAACAGCGAGTACGACCTGTTGTCCATGGGCAAGGACGGGCAGCCCGGTGGCGAAGGCGAGAACGCCGAAGTCACCAACTGGAACTGACGGGAATGGCGACCATGCGCTTTCATCTCAAGGCTGTCGGCAAGGCCGGTGTGGTCTCGATGACCGTCGAGGCACCGGGGCACAGCGAAGCCAGGCGCATCGCCGAAGATCAGGGCCTGCGGGTGGTCAGCCTGCACGCCGAACGACATTGGCGCGCCTTGCGCCTGCACAAGCGCGAGACGTTCAACCTGGTGTTGTTCAGCCAGGAACTGACCACCCTGCTCAACGCCGGCCTGCCGTTGATCGATGCCCTGGAAAGCCTGGCGGAAAAGGAAAACGCGCCACAGGCCCGCAAGACCTTGAACGAGTTGGTCCGCCTGCTTTACGAGGGCAAATCGTTTTCCCAGGCCCTGAGCCAGCTGTCGGCGGTTTTCCCCCCGTTGTACGTGGCGCTGGTGCAGTCCAGTGAAAAGACTGGCGCCGTGGGCGATGCCCTGGGCCGTTATGTCAGCTATCGCCAACGCATGGACGAGGTTCGCCAGAAGATCATCAGCGCGTCGATCTACCCCTTGCTGTTGCTGGTGGTGGGCGGTGGCGTGGTTTTGTTTTTGATGGGGTATGTCGTGCCGCGCTTCAGCCTGGTGTTTGAAGGACTGGGGTCGAACCTGCCCTGGATGTCGCAGATCCTGATGAGCAGCGGCATGTTCCTGCACGCCCACCAGGGTGAATTCTTCGGTGGCTTGTTGGCCATCATCGTCGCCCTCACCCTGCTCCAGCGCCAGCCGGCCTTTCGTCGGGGGCTGGACCACCTGATCGAAAAACTCCCTGCGGTGCACCAGCGCATCTTCATGTATGAACTGGCGCGTTTCTACCGTTCACTGGGGATTCTGCTACAAGGCGGCATTCCCCTGGTCACCGCCATGGGCATGGTCCGTGGCCTGCTCACCGTCGCCTCCCGCACGCGCCTGGACCAGGCCTGCGACCGGGTGCGCGAGGGGCAATCACTCTCTACCGCGCTGGAACTCAATCACCTGGTGACCCCCGTGTCCCTGCGCCTGCTGCGAGCCGGCGAACAGTCCGGCAACCTCGGGCAGATGATGGAGCGCAGCGCCGACTTCTACGACGAAGAAATCAGCCGCTGGATCGAATGGTTCGTGCGGCTGTTCGAACCCTTGCTCATGACCTTCATCGGTCTGTTGATCGGGGTGATCGTGATCCTGATGTACATCCCGATTTTTGAACTGGCCTCGAGCATTCACTGACTCTTTGAAACTGACCCTTTAGACGCGGGTCCAGCTGAACGCTGCACTCTTTTTCAATGTTCCCGCCGAATAAATCGGTGCGCTGAACTGTTCATCAAGTTCCCACGGGGAAAAATCAGCACATTGCACTGTTCATGAAGGTTCCAATCTGAATTACAGGACGGAGAACGACATGCTCATCAATAAGCTTTTACTGGCAGTAGCTATTGGCGCGGTTCTGTCGGCGTCTACCGTATTGATTCCGGACAGTCTGTCTGGAGTTTCCAGCGCCTGGCTCTTATACACATCT